>NZ_JBEYYI010000002.1:0-485810 GCF_040645495.1 Nocardia sp. NPDC046763
CTGGGCTCGGTCCGCTTCCTGCTGGCCGTCGGCGATCTGATCATCGGCTGGCTGCTGCTGGCCCAGGCCGAGATCGCCATCAACGCCCTCGACAATGGCTCCAACGAGCCGTTCTACCAGGGCAAGATCGCCACCGCGCAGTTCTTCGCCCGCAACGTGCTGCCGGAGCTGACCTCGGTCCGCACCGTCCTGTCCAACCTGGACAACGACATCATGGAGCTGGACGAAGCGGCCTTCTGACGCAGGGTCCCGGGGGCTCCGCCCCGAACCCTCAGTACCAAGCGATGCGGCCCGGAATTCTCCGGGCCGCATCGCTTTCGGCGTTTGTTCGCAGGCGGCTTACCAGTGCTCACCCGAGGCTGAGGCAGAGAGGGTGCTGATGAAGCCGAGGATGAAGTGAGCCAGCCAGTCCATGGGAGTACCCGTCTGTCGTACTGAAAGATGATTGCCTCAGAACGCTATCCGCAATGGATGCCGAAACGGTTGCCCCGAACTTCCCGGGCACGGCGGCACGGCCGCTTGCCGATGCACGCCCGGGTGGCGTCCCGGTCCACGCGGGGCATGCCCGGATGAGAGTGACCGGTCGACGAGGTATCCGATCCCCGCCACGGCTATCAGCACACCGGCGGCGATCCCAGCGCAGCGGGCATCTTTCAAGTTCAGAAGGTGGTGACTGCCAAGAATCTGCCACGCATGACTATTCCGCCCAGCCGTCAGCAAATCTTCTGCAACGATAACCGGGGGACAAAAAGAGAGCTCCGTGCGGTTGCCGGGTCGGGGGTCTGGCAACAGCACGGAGCCATCCCTTGTATCGACACCCCATTCCAGGGCGTTACACACCCGTTCCGCCCGAATGGAAAAAATTTCGCGGCCCACCGCTGGGACAATCGAGACGGATCGGAACCGTACGACGCGAGGAGACCACTCATGGAGCTCGGAATGATCGGACTGGGCCGGATGGGCGCGAATATCGTGCGCCGGATCGTGCGGGACGGGCATACCGCTGTCGGCTACGAACGGCACCCGGAGCACATCGAGGAACTCTCCGCCGAACTCGGCGACAGTTTCCAGGGCAGCACCGAACTCCCCAAGTTCGTGGCCATGCTCACCGCCCCGCGCGTGGTGTGGGTCATGATCCCGGCGGGCGCCACCGGCGCGGTCATCGACACACTGGCCGGGCTGCTGGAACCCGGCGACATCATCATCGACGGCGGCAACAGCCGCTACCACGAGGACATCGCCCGGGCGAAGGCCCTGCGGCCCAAGGGCATCCACTATGTGGACATCGGCACCTCGGGCGGCGTGTTCGGGCTCGAACGCGGCTTCTGCCTGATGATCGGCGGCGAGAACGACACCGTCGCACACCTGGACCCGCTGCTGAGGTCGATCGCGCCCGGCGTGGACGCCGCGCCGCGCACCCCCGGCCGCACCGGTACGCCCTCCACCGCCGAACAGGGCTACCTGCACTGCGGCCCCGCGGGGGCGGGCCACTTCGTGAAGATGGTGCACAACGGGATCGAGTACGGCGCGATGGCCGCTTACGCGGAGGGCCTCAATATCCTGCACCGGGCCGATGTCGGCGAGCACCAGGACGGCGAGCACTCCGCGGAGGTCACCCCGCTCGAGCATCCCGAGTATTACCGCTACGACATCGACGTGCCCGAGGTCACCGAGGTGTGGCGACGCGGCTCGGTGGTCGCCTCCTGGCTGCTCGACCTCACCGCCGCCGAGCTCTACGCCGACCCGAACCTCGATTCCTTCGGCGGCCGCGTCTCCGATTCGGGCGAGGGTCGCTGGACCCTCGATGCCGCCATCGACGAGGGCGTGCCCGCCCCCGTCCTGTCCGCGGCCCTCTTCCAGCGCTTTTCCTCCCGCGGCGAGGGGCTCTACGCCGACAAGGTGCTTTCTGCCATGCGCCAGGCCTTCGGCGGTCACCATGAGCTACCGCAGGGGTGAATACGCCACGCGCGGTGGCACACCCGGTGTCGATGGCGGGAGATCGAAGGTCTCCGGCTACGGTCGGGGCATGCGCCTTGTACCGGGGATCGTCATCGCGGTGACCGCACTCGTGCTGTCCGGCTGTTCCAGCGGCGACAACTCGTCCACCCAATCCGCGCAGACCAGCAGCGGATCCCCGAGCAGCAGCAGCACCACCACCGCACCGCCGATCACGGCTCCGGCGCAGCAGGATTGCGCGGCCGGCTACCTGTCGCAGTTCACCCTGCGGCAGAAGCTGGCGCAGCTGCTCACCGTCGGCGTCACCGGTGAGGCCGACGCCGAGAACGTGGTGAAGACCGAGCAGATCGGCGGCATCTTCATCGGCAGCTGGACCGACAAGGCCATGCTGGCCCAGCACCAGGTGGACGCCGTCCAGAAGGCCTCGCGGACACCGCTCATGGTGACCATCGACGAGGAGGGCGGGCGAGTCTCGCGCGCCAAGGACCTGATCGGGGCCGCGCCCTCGGCCCGGGTGATCGCGCAGACCATGAGCCCGGACGAGTTCTACACCTTCAGCCTGGACCGGGCGCAGAAGCTGAAGGCGCTGGGCGTGACCGTGGACTTCGCGCCCGACACCGATGTCAGCAGCCAGCCCGACGACTCGGTGATCGGCGATCGCTCCTTCTCCGACGACCCGGACGTGGTCGTGCAGTACGCGGGCGCGTTCATCCGGGCCTTCAAGGACGCCGGCGTGGGCAGCGTCATGAAGCACTTCCCGGGCCATGGTTCGGGCTCGGGCGACTCGCACACCGGCGCGGTGCAGACCCCGCCGCTGGATCAGCTGCAGAACAAGGACCTGGTGCCGTTCCGGAATCTGGTGGATTCGGGCGCGGCGGTCATGGTCGGCCACCTGGATGTGCCCGGGCTCACCACCCCGAATGTGCCGGCCAGCATCAGCCCGCAGGCCATGGCACTGCTGCGGCAGGGCACCGGCTACGGCGCAGCACCCTTCGACGGCGTCATCTTCACCGACGATCTGGGCGGCATGGCGGCCATCACCAACCGCATGAGCATCGAGGACGCGGTGGAGGCCGCCCTGATCGCGGGCGCCGACAATGCGCTGTGGATCACCACGGACGCGGTGCCGAAGGTGCTCGACCGGCTCGTCGACGCGGTCAACGGCGGCCGCCTACCGGGAGCCCAGGTGGATGCCTCGGTACTGCGCATGGCAAAGTTCAAGGGCTCCGCGCCGCACTGCTGAGCAAACTTCCGGTTTCGAGCACATCTCGCGGATCGGCTCGCCGCGGCGCGAAAGCGCTGCTGAGCGCGGCATTGGCGAATGACCGGCAATTCACGCTCGCGGAACTTACCATGGAGTAAGATAAGGACTTCGACGCTCGTCGAGAGCGTCGACTGTCCGGTTTTAGGAGAGTGAATGGCAGGCGGAACGAAACGGCTTCCTCGCGCGGTGCGCGAGCAGCAGATGCTCGACGCCGCCGTGGAGGTCTTCTCGCGCAAGGGGTACCACGACACCTCCATGGACGCCATCGCCGCCGAGGCGAAGATCTCCAAGCCGATGCTGTACCTCTACTACGGGTCCAAGGACGAGCTCTTCCGCGCCTGCATCCACCGCGAGAGCATGCGGTTCATCGAGGCGGTCGCGGTCGCGGGCAATCCCAAGCTCACCCCGCACGAGCAGCTGCGCGCGGGCCTCGAGGCCTTCCTGTCCTACGTGGACCAGAACCGGCTGTCCTGGCAGGTCCTCTACCGGCAGGCGCTGGGCCAGCAGCCCTTCGCCTCCGAGATCGCCAACAGCCGCGACCGGGTCATCGAACTCACCGCCAAGCTGCTCGAATCCAGCGCCAAATACGCCGAACCGGGCACCAATTTCGAGGTGGTGTCGGTGGCCGTGATCGGCGCGGGCGAGGCCATTGCCGACCGGGTCGCCAGCGGGCAGATCGATATGGCCGAGGCCGTGAACCTGCTCGACGATCTGGCCTGGCGCGGTCTGTCCGGCAGTAAGAAGAAGACCGAACCGGTCTGACCCGACGCCCGGGCCGTCCGTCGTCCGGCCGACTTGCCGCCACGTCTCTCGCCTGCCACAGTTCGCTGCGATCGTGTTGCAGGACGGCCGATTCGGCCGGGGATGGGGATCGTCGTTGTTCGGCTTGCTCGAGCCGTGTGCGCACAGTGCGGCGCGCCACGGTATCTCCCCGTCGGCCTGGCAGACCCATTTGTGCGGTCTCTGCCTGGGTTTGCGTGACGGCCACGGCCAGCTCGCGCGCGCGGCGACCAATACCGATGCCATCGTCCTCGAAATACTCACCGAGGCACAGCAATCCGAGCCGTCCGCCCGCACCGGCGCGGGCCCCTGCCCGTTGCGCGGCATGCGCCGGGCCGAGGTGGTCGTCGCCGACGCGCCCGGCGTGCGCCTCGCCGCGACCGCCGCACTGCTGCTGGGCGGGGCCAAGATTCGCGACCATGTCGACGACGGCGATGCCCACCGCCTGGCACGCCGCCCGCTCACCCGCGTCTCCACCCGGTGGCACGCCCGGGCGCGCGCCGCCGCCGAACCCCTCGGCCTCGATGTCGAACCGCTGATCGCCGCGATCGAATCACAGCTGCGGCTGGAGAATTCACCCGAGAGCACCCTCGACGAGCTGACCGCGCCGACCCAGCTCTGCGCGGCGGAATTGTTCGCGCACACCGCGATTCTCGCGAACCGGCCCGAGAATGCCGACGCGCTACGTGAGGCGGGATGGCATTTCGGCCGGATCGCACACCTGGCCGACGCACTGGAGGACCTCGACACGGACAATGCCCAGGGCCACTTCAACCCGCTGTCGGCCACCGGAACCACTCCGGAACGGGCGCACGCCCTTGTCGCCGAATCGAATTCACTCCTGCGCGCGGCCCTCGCCCGCGTCGCTCTGGACCGCGCCGCCACGGTCCGCTGGATCCTGCTCGACCCGCTGGGAGGCGTGGTTCGCAAACTCGGCCGGGTCGCGGGCATCGCGCACACCTGCACCACCCACACCTGTCGCACGCACTCCGCGGCGGCGGCCGGGGCGTCACCGCGCGGCGGGCAGCCCTGGCAGCCGGGTCCCGGACCGCACTACCCCGGGCCCGGCGGACCGCAGTACCCCGGCTCGGAGCCGCAGTTTCAGCCGCCGTGGCAGCCGGGGGCGCCGTTCACGCCGCAGCCGGGGGCGCCGTTCACGCCGCAGCCGGGGCTGGTGCCGCCCGGGCCGGGAGGACCGCCGATGCAGCGGCCGAGCCTGCTCGAGGGGCTGGGGATCATCGGCACCCAGTACTGCACCGGGTACGCGTGTTTCAAGTGGCACACCGGCCCGTGCAGCGGGCATCGCAAGGAGCCGTGGATCGATCATTGCGATTGCGACTGCTGCGATTGCTGTAGCAACTGCGGCGGCGGCCATCACCACGCCGCGGGTGGCGGTGGCGGCTGCTGCGACGGCCATGGCTGCTGCGACTGCAATTGCGGCGGATGCGATTGCGACTGCTGCGACGGCGACTGCTGCGACTGTGACTGCTGCGGATGCGATTGCAGCTGCTGAACGCCCTGAGCCGAGGCCGCCGCGAGCGCGCCTGCTGCGTCGTGTGATCGCCGTGCAAGGGGCGTGCAAGCGGTCGCGCCCAGGCTCGGGGCATGACAACGGCACATGTTCCGGTTCTGGTGGTCGGCGGCGGCCTGGTCGGGTTGTCCGCCGCATTGTTCCTCGAATACCACGGCGTCCCTTATGTTCTGGTGGAGCGGCGCGCGACCGCCTCGCCGCTGCCGCGTTCGCGGGGACTGCACACCCGCACCGGTGAGATGTACCGGCAGGCCGGGGTCGAGGCGAAGATCCTGGAGGCGGCTGCGAGCGCGTTGAAGGCGGGGAGGTTCGGCGGCGCGTGGACCGGCGAGTCGGTACGGACCGCGGAATCGCTGGATCTGTCGGGGCTGGGCGCGGCGATGGCGGCCGCGGATCCGAGTCCGTCGCAGTTCGTGTTCCTGCCGCAGGTGCAGCTCGAACCGGTGCTCGCGCAGGCCGCCCGGGAGCGCGGCGGCGACCTCCGATTCGGTACGGAGCTGGTGGAATTCGAACAGGACGGGACTGGTGTCACCGCGCTGCTGCGGGACGCCTCGGGTGCGCGGTCGCTGCTGCGGGCCGACTATCTGATCGCGGCGGACGGTGCGGGGAGTCCGATCCGCCGGGCACTGGGAATCACCGGCCGGGAGCTGCCGCCGACCCACCACTACCTGAATGTGTTCGCCCGCACCGATCTCACCGGCCTGCTCGAGGGCCGCGCCTTCAGCCAGTGCGAGATCACCGGCCCGAGGGTGCGCGGACTCGTGTTGTCCAAGAACAACACCGACGAATGGTCCTTCCACATCGAATACGACCCGGCCACCGAATCGCCCGCCGACTGGCCGGACGCTCGCTGTGCCGGGGCCATTCGCGCCATGGTCGGCGCACCCGATCTCGATGTGCGGATCCTGGCCCGCAGCGCCTGGGACACCGGCACTTTCGTGGCCGACGAGTACCGCCGCGATCGGGTCTTCCTGGTCGGCGATGCCGCGCACCGCCACGCACCCTGGGGCGGCTACGGCGGCAATACGGGTGTCGCCGACGCGCACAATCTGGTCTGGAAACTGGCGGCCACCCTGCACGGGAACGCCGGTCCGGCCCTGCTGGATTCCTATGCGGCCGAGCGCCGCCCGCGCGCCGAAGTGGCGGTCGAACAGTCACGTCTGGGCACCGACTTCCGGACCCGCTACGGCATCGAAGCCCCCGGCAATGCCGACGATCTGGCCCGCAGGCTGGATATGGGGACGGTGATGACCCGCTACCGCTATGCCTCGACAGCCGTCCTCACCGTGCCCGGCGCAGCCCCGCATGTCGCGACTCTGAAGGGTCGGACGGGAACCCGTCTCCCGCACTGGTGCGTCGACGCCGGCTGGTGGACCACCTCCACCCTGGACCTGTGCGGCCCGGGTTTCACCCTGCTGGTCGCGGGTCCGGCCGGGCCGTGGCGCCCGGCCGCCGCGCACGCGCAGCGCACCACCGGTATCGACCTGGCGGTGCACGCCCTGCCCGCCGCCGACTTCGCGACGCATGCCGGGCTGTCCGCGGGCGAGGCCCTGCTGGTCCGGCCGGATCACCACATCGCGGCCGGTCCCGATTCCGGGCTGACTCCGGACCGGCTCGGTGATGTGCTGGCGCTGCTGGTGGACGCCGGCAATGCGCCGATGCGCTCGGCCATCGCCTGACCCGCTCCGGAAATACAAGAGCCGCACACTGTTTCGGCCGGATGTAGAAACCCCTGCGTGGCGACATCCTAAATACGAAACAGTGTGCGGCTCTTCACCCCCGTCGGGCGGACCGCCGCACGGCGGTCCGGCCGAATCCTCGGGTGTCAGGCTCGACACTCCCTCGCAGCGTGGGTTTTCGAAGCAACCCGCGCTACGAGGTTTCAGCGCAGCGTAGCGGTCAGGTGCGGGTAGCCCTTCTTCGGGTGCTTCAAGGACAAGTCCCACCCACCGGACACCTGGTTCGCGTACAGGTTCACCGTGGACGGCAGGAAGATCGGCTTGCCGAACTTCACCGCGTAGGTGACCCGGTCGGGGATCCGGCCCTCGAGCACGCCGAGCACCGTGGCGGCCGACCACATGCCGTGCGCGATCGGCTTCGGGAACCCGAAGGCCTTGGCGCCCAGCGCCGAGGTGTGGATCGGGTTGTGGTCGCCCGAGGCGCCCGCGTAGCGGTTGATCATCTTCTGATCGACGCGCAGCGCGCGCAGCGGCGGGGGCGGCACCTCGTCCGGCTTGGGCTCAGGCTTGGGCCCGCCCGACAGCGAGGTGCGCTGCTGGTGCAGGAAGGTGGTGACCTGACGCCACACCAGCTCCCGGCCCACACTGACCTCGGTGACGGCGTCCACCAGCAGGCCCTTGGGGTGCTCGCGCAGGTTCTCGATGTGGGTCTCGAAGTCCAGCGGCTCGGACACCGAGATCTCGCGGGTGCGCTCGATGACGTTCTCCGCGTGCACCGCGCCCACGGCCACGAACGGGAAGTCGCGGGCGACGACCAGCTGCATGGCCAGCGGGAAGCTGAGCACGAACGGGTAGGTCAGCGGCAGCGCGTCGCCGAAGCGCAGGCCGGTGGCCCGGCAGTAGGCGGCGAGCTGGTCCGGGTCGACCTTGAAGCCCTCGAGCCGGACACTGCGGTCCGGCAGGGCGGGCTTGCGGGCCGACAGACCCGGCACCGGCAGCGCGCCCAGGGCGGCCTTGACGAACAGGCCACTGTTCTTGGGCACCTCGGTGAGGTTGATGGTCTGCGTCATCATGCTCCGATCAGGGCCTGGCCGCAGACGCGAACGATATTGCCGGACACCGCGTTCGACGCCGGGGAGGCGAAGTAGGCGATGGTCTCGGCGACGTCCACGGTCTGACCGCCCTGCAGCAGCGAGGACAGCAGGCGACCGCCCTCGCGGGTGGCCAGCGGGATGGCGGCGGTCATGGCGGTCTCGATGAAACCGGGGGCCACCGCATTGATGGTGATGCCCTGCTCGGCCAGCTTCGGGGCCTCGGCGTTCACCATGCCGATGACACCGGCCTTGGAGGCGCCGTAGTTGGTCTGGCCGCGGTTGCCGGCGATGCCCGCGATGGAGGACACGTCGATGACCCGGCCACCCGTGCGGAGCGCGCCCGCGGCCACCAGGCCCTCGGTGATGCGGTGCGGCGCGGCCAGGTTCACGTTGATGACCGAGTTCCAGCGGCCCTCGTCCATATTGGCGAGCAGCTTGTCGCGGGTGATGCCGGCGTTGTGGACGACGATGTCGATGCCGCCGAAGCGCTCGGTGGCGAAGGCGGCCAGCTTCTCCGCGGCGTCGGAGGCGGTGACGTCGAGGGCGAGCGCGGTGGCGCCGACTTTGTTGGCGGTCTCCGACAGCGCCTCGCCGGCGGCCGGGATGTCGGCCACGATCACGGTCGCGCCGTCCCGGGCGAAGACCTCGGCGATGGTGGCGCCGATGCCGCGGGCGGCACCGGTGACCACGGCGACCTTGCCCTCCAGGGGCTTGTCCCAGGAGGCCGGGGCGGTCGAGTCGTCCTTGCCGACCCGGAAGACCTGGCCGTCGACGAACGCCGACTTGCCGGACAGCACGAAGCGCAGGGTGGACTCCAGACCCGTTGCGGCCGTGGCGGCTTCGGGGTGCAGGTAGACCAGGTTGCTGGTGGCGCCGCGCAGCAGCTCCTTGCCGACCGAGCGGGTGAAGCCCTCCAGCGCCCGCTGCGCGATCTGGGCGTCGACCGATTCGGTGAGCTCGGGGGTGGTGCCGATGACCAGCACGCGGCCGGAGGCGGCGATGCTGCGCATGGCGGGCTGGAAGAACTCGAACAGCTGCTGCAGCTCCTCGATGGTGCGGATGCCGGTGGCGTCGAACACCAGCGCGCCGAACTTCACGCCCGGGGTGACCGCATCCACGAAGGTGTAGTCGCTGAGCAGGTTCCGCACGGCGTCGGCGACGCGGCCCTTGCCGCCCAGCAGCACCGGGCCGGGCAGCGCGGCCTCGCCGGCCCGGTAGCGACGCAGCGTCTCCGGCTGCGGCAGGCCCAGTTTCGAGGCCAGGAAAGCGCCCGGCGCGGAGTGAACGAACGATCCGTACAGGTTGGGAGCGCCCTTGCTCTTGCTGGCAGCCACGTTTCCTACCTTCTCTTGTGTGGGTGGGTGGTCCTCGCCCGCTCGGGCCTTGCGCACCGGCCTCGGGAGCGGTGTTGCGCACATGTGCGGGGTACGGTGTCGACAATTAACTTACTCCAGAGTAAGTTTAATGTAAACCGAGTGGCGCGCATCCACCGCGATCGCGCGTGCCGGAAATCCCACCGACGAGACACTGGAGACTCGAGTGACCACCAAAGCCCGTTCGGCGAAGGCCGCGGCCAAGACCACCAAGCAGGCCCGCCCGGTTGCCATCCTCGGCGGTAACCGCATCCCGTTCGCTCGTTCCGACGGCAAGTACGCCCACGCCTCCAACCAGGACATGTTCACCGCGGCCCTGAACGGCCTGGTCGCCCGATTCGGCCTGCAGGGCGAGCGCCTGGGCATGGTCGTCGGCGGCGCGGTCCTCAAGCGCGTCGGCGAGCACGGCATGATCCGCGAGAGCGTGCTCGGTTCCACCCTGTCGCCCTACACCGCGGCCCACGACCTGCAGCTGGCCTGCGGCACCGGCCTGCAGTCCATTGTCACCGTGGCCGACGGCATCGCCCTGGGCCGCATCGAGAACGGCGTCGGCGGCGGCACCGACACCACCTCCGACGCGCCGATCGGCGTGAGCGAGGGCATGCGCGAGTGGATGCTCGACGCCAACCGCGCCAAGAAGAACTCCGACTACGTGAAGCTCGTCGGCCGGCTGCGTCCCTCGATGGTCGGCATCGAGATCCCGCGCAACGCCGAGCCGCGCACCGGCCTGTCCATGGGCGAGCATGCCGCCATCACCGCCAAGGAATTCGGCATCTCCCGCGAGGCGCAGGACGAGCTGGCCTACCTGTCGCACAAGAACATGGCCGCCGCCTATGACCGCGGCTTCATGGACGACCTCGTCACCCCGTTCCTGGGCCTGACCCGCGACGACAACCTGCGCCCGGGCTCCACCATCGAGAAGCTGGCCACCCTGAAGCCGGTCTTCGGCACCAAGCTGGGCGACGCCACCATGACCGCCGGCAATTCCACCCCGCTCACCGACGGCGCGTCCGCGGTACTGCTGGGCTCCGAGGAGTGGGCGGCCTCACGCAACCTGTCGCCGCTGGCCTACCTGGTGGACTCCGAGGTCGCCGCGGTGGACTACATCCACGGCCCCGACGGCCTGCTCATGGCCCCCACCTACGCGGTGCCGCGCATGCTGGCCCGCAACGGCCTGACCCTGCAGGACTTCGACTACTACGAGATCCACGAGGCCTTCGCCTCCGTGGTGCTCGCCACCCTGCAGGCGTGGGAGTCGGACCAGTACTGCAAGGAGCGCCTGGGCCTGGACGGCGCGCTCGGTTCGATCGACCGTTCCAAGCTGAACGTGAACGGCTCCTCGCTCGCCGCGGGCCACCCGTTCGCTGCGACCGGCGGCCGCATCATCGCCCAGATCGCCAAGCAGCTGGCCGAGAAGGGTGGCGGCCGCGCTCTGGTCTCCATCTGCGCCGCGGGCGGCCAGGGCGTCGTAGCCATCGTCGAGCGGTAGTTCACCGGGGGCCACGCCCCTGAACCCCTTGGCGGATGGGGGCATTGCCCCCAACCCCCGTTTCTGTATCGAGGACGGTGCCCGGCCGGGCACCGCCCTCGCTGCTGTCGGGGACCACCTCCACGACCCAATTCGGTGTCAGCTCACCAGATTCAGCGTCCGGCGGGCCAGGTCGGAGATGCGGATTCTGTCGTAGCCGGTGACAGCGCTGTGGACGGAGTCGTGGAACGGCGCGGTCCAGTGGGCGGGGATGGCGGCGGCTCCGGTGAGGATGCCCGCCACCGAGCCGGCGGTCGCGCCGTTGGAGTCGGTATCCCAGCCGGCCTGGACCGTGAGGGCGATGGTGCGGGTGAAATCGCCTTCGCCCCAGAGCAATCCGGCGGCGATGAGGCAGGCGTTACCGATGGCGTGGACCCAGTTGTAGTGAGCGTGGCGGGTGTGGATGGCGGTCACGGCCCGGTCCCAGGACATGCCGCTGCGGTGGTCGGCGGTGACCTCGGCCAGAGCCAGGGCCAGGCGGGATCGGGCAGGGACGACCGAGTATGCGACGGCCAGCGCTTCGGCGGGGCCGGGGGCGGTGAAGGCGGCGGCGATCAGCGCACCCGACCACATGGCAGCCCATAAACCATTGCCCACATGGGAGATCGAGGCGTCGCGGGCCGCCGCGGCGGCCGCGCGGCGGGGTTGCCCGGGGTGGGTGTAGCCGTGGATGTCGGCGCGGATGAGCGCGCCGATCCACTCGCGGTAGGGGTTGCGGTAGGTGGCGGTGTCGGGCGGGGCGAAACCGTCGATGAGGTTGCGGTAGGCGACGCGTTCGGCGGTGTAGGTCTGCAGGAACGGCAGGCGCTCGAGCCACAGGGCCGCGACGTCGTCGGGGGTGAACGACCTCCCGCGCTGCTCCAGCAGGTGCAGGCCGAGAATCGGGTAGTCGACGTCGTCGTCGCGGGGACAGCCGTCGATACGGCCGAGAGTGGCTGTGCGCCAGGAACTTCGGCCGTTGGCCTCGGGCGGCAGCGGGTCGGCGACGGGGACGTAGTCGCGCAACGGATATGCCTCGTTCTCCTCCAGATACCCACGGATGCGCGCGGGGGTCCAGACGAAGCCGTTCTCCAGGGGTTTGCCCAGCGTGCAGCCGGCGCAACGGCCGAGCCAGCCGCCGTGGATGCGGTCCAGCAGCTCCGGCTCCCCCAACGCTGGAACCGAATCCTCTTCGGTGTCAGCCTGATTCGTACGACACGGCGCATCCACCCACTCGGTGTACGGCCAGTCCGGCAGTCGCGGCGCCCGCTCGACCCGATCCAGCAGCCGCCAGCAGGCCCCCGGAATCGCCTGCTCGGTATGCGTGAGATCGCGCACTTCCTCCGCGAAATCGTCTACCGCGTAACCGGATTCGGTGCGCTGACACCATTCGTAGTACAGCAGGGCGCGCGGATCGGCCTCATGGTGGCCGAAGAAGGCCGACTCTATGGTCACAACACCGCCTGGGTGGCCGCGACCACCTCGGAGAGCAGGGGCAGGGATTCCTCGCGCTGCGGCACGCGCGCCCACCAGCGGCCCTCATGGGTGTGACGGCCGAATCCGGTGGGCAGGATGACATTACTGCGATGCGGGCCGATGTCGACGCTGTTGCGCTCGAGCACCTCGAGGCACTCGTCGGAAGGATAGCCGTCGAAGACCGCCAGGAAGGTGCGGCGCGGCGGCTTGTCGCGCACCAGCACCGGGCCGGCCACACCGCGACGGACCATTTCGTCAAGGATCAAGGCCCCCAAGGGTTCCGGGGTGTTCAGCGCCGCGATGGTGTCGACCAGCGGTAGGACCACGAAACCTGGTGTTGTCACATGCACGTGGGGGAGACCGAACAGGGAGCGGTACACACGCGCCCACTCCTGCGGGGTCGTCAGCTCGTCCAACCGCACAATCCACCCCTCGTTCGGGCCCTGCTCCAACGACGGCGATGTCGATCGTCGGCGAGAGCCGACGTTTTCAGTGAAAACCCGTCCCTCGCATCGCACCACCGGTTTGGGTGAATCGTTCGCAAACTGTGGAGAACTTGCGACGCGACGAGGATTGCCAAGTCCACTGAACGGTCTGTTTCCGGAGTAGCCTCGGGGGTACAGCCAGGCGTTCCTACCAGGAGGTTCGTCATGCCCTGCGATTTGATGCTCATTGCCTACGACGGCTCCGAGAATGCCCGGCGGGCCGTCGAATACGCGGGACGGTTCCTGGCCGCGAACAGAGCCGTGGTGCTGACGGCGTGGGAGCCGATGGTGCGCCAGGCCGCGCGGTTGTCGGGGCTGTCCGGGGTGATGCAGCCGGAGTGGATGACCGACGACGAAATAGAGGACGTCGCGCTGGTGGACGCCCGGAATATCAATGCCGAAGGCGTGCGGCTGGCCAAGCTGTCGGGCCTGAACGCCGAGGCGCGCACCGCCGAGTGCACCACCACCATCTGGAACGCCATCGTCGAGACCGCCGACGAGCTGAACGTCGACATCATCGTGGCGGGCACCCGCGGGGCCACCGGCATCCGGGCCCTCATGCATTCGAGCGTCGCCGACGCCGTGCTCAAGCACTGCCATCGCCCGGTGCTCATGGTGCCGCCGGGCCGTGAACCCGCCGAAAAACGGGCCTGACGCCGGGAAACCCGGACGGCCGGGGTCCGCACACCCCGGGCCGGAGCTGGATATTGCGGGAAAGATGCTGGGCCGCACCGGAATACCCGCACCCGCCCGGCGGCCTGGTGAGAGATGAGTCGCTCCCCGGCCCGGGCCGCCCGGCCTCGGGTCTATGGTCGAACCATCATGGACGGATTTCTGCTCGCGACGCCGGACGGTGTCGTACGCACCTCTGGCACCCGCGCCGCCTTCGATTCGGCGGACGCCGCCGGCGCGGCGCTGCGGTCCGGGGCAGCCGAGCTGATCGTGGGCGCGCTGCCGTTCGATCCACGCCGTCCCGCCGCCCTGGTGACGCCCGAGCAGGCCGCGCACACCGCCGGACCGTGGCGCCCGGCCGCCCTGCCGGACCTGCCCGAGGTACGGGTTGTCGCCGAAATACCCAGTGCCGCAGAGCATGTCGCGCGCGTCACGAAACTCGTGAAGCAGCTGGGCGATCCGGAGCAGCCGCTGCGCAAGGTGGTGGCGGCCCGGTCGCTGCTGGCCGAGGCGCGGGCACCGCTGGAGCCCGAGGTGATCGCCGCGCACCTGGTGACCCGGCATCCGCGCGCCGCCGTCTACGCCGTCGACCTGTCGGCGGCGGGACGCCCCGGCGACACGTTGCTGGGCGCGACGCCCGAGGTGCTGATCTCCCGGCACGGCCGCGCGGTCACCCTGCACCCGCTGGCCGGCACCCTGCCGCGGCTCGCCGATCCGGAGGCGGATGAGGCCCAAGCCCGGGATTTGCTGGCCAGCACCAAGAATCGCGACGAGCACGCCTATGTCATCGACTGGATCCGCGAACTGCTGACACCCGTCTGCGCCGAGCTGACCATCCCCGAAGGGCCCGAACTGCTGTCCACGCCCGAGGTCTGGCACCTGGCCACCCCCATTCGCGGCGTCCTGCGCGATCCGGCCACCACCGCCCTGGACCTCGCGGTCCTGCTGCACCCCACCCCCGCGGTCTGCGGCACCCCGACCGCCCTGGCCCTGGACGCCATCGCCGACCTCGAGGGCGACCGCGGCTTCTACGGCGGCGCGGTCGGCTGGTGCGACGCGGCCGGCGACGGTGACTGGTTCGTCGCCATCCGCTGCGCGGAACTCGCCGCCGACGCCCGCTCCCTGCGCGCCTTCGGCGGCGGCGGCATCGTGGCCGCCTCGGACCCACGCACCGAACTGCACGAAACGACCGTCAAGCTCCGCACTTTCCTGGGCGCGCTCACCCGCCTCCCCGAGACTTCTGTGCACGGCTGGGAGCCGTAAGCGTTGAGCACGCGTGCCGACGGTTGGGAGCCGAACCCATTCTGGAGGTCCCCGGCGAGTTACCCCGACCGTCACGAAATCGGTCGTAACCGTCGCATACGACGACATGCCCGCCGAAGGCTCGGGGTTGTGGGGAGCCCGAGGGGCGAAACCTGCTAGGTTGGCCCGGTTACGCATGCGTCCGATGTTGGGAGTACCGCGATGAAGTTTGCCGTTCCTGGTGCAGCGAGTGCTGTCGGTGGGGCCCTGGTCGGGCTGGCGGCGGTCCTGGTCATCACAATGGCGGCTTCGCAGGACAAGCGGCCCGAAATCGACCGCAGCGGCGAGGCGTCCTCGTCGCTATTGAACAACGTTGAGTACGGCTCGCGCTGACCGGACGACCTCCGAACCAGGCCAACCCGAAGACTCACAGTCCGATGTGACCGGTCCGGGCGAGGACCGGTCTCCGACGACGCTTCAGGACTGTGCCGACACTGCCCCGCTGGGCCGCCGCTGGCTGCTCGGCAGTGTCATCGCCGCCTTCCTGCTGACCTTCCTGCAGGTGCCCGGGCAGACCGTCGCCGATACGAAATACGATCTGGCGCAGAATCCGCTGGGCTTTCTCGCCCGCGCCTCCCACCTGTGGAGCAGCCAGGCCCCGATGGGGCAGGTGCAGAACCAGGCCTACGGCTACTTCTTTCCACACGGCGCGTTCTTCTCGCTCGGGCATCTGCTCGGCCTGCCCGGCTGGGTGACCCAGCGCATCTGGTGGGCGCTGCTGCTGCTCGCGGGATTCTGGGGCATCATCCGGCTCTGCGAGACCCTCGGCATCGGCAGCCGGGGCTCGCGGGTGATCGCGGCGGTCGCGTTCGCGCTCTCACCGCGTGTGCTCACGACACTCGGCTCGATCTCCTCGGAGACGCTGCCGATGATGCTCGCGCCCTGGGTGCTGCTGGCTCCCGCCGCCCTCGGCGTGGCGATGAAGGGCCCCGCGCGGCGTGGGATGGCGACTCCCGCGGGCAGCGCCCTCGCGCTCGCGCTGATGGGTTCGGTGAACGCGGTGGCCACGGCCGCGGCGTTCCTCCCGGCGGCGCTGTGGTGGTTGTCCTACAAGCCGAATCGAGTGTGGTGGCGCTTCACCCGCGCCTGGATTCCGCTGCTGGTGCTGGGCACCTTCTGGTGGGTGGTGCCACTGCTGTTGCTGGGCAAGGTGAGTCCGCCGTTCCTGGACTACATCGAATCCTCCGGCGTGACGACGCAGTGGGCCTCGCTGGGCGAGGTGCTGCGCGGCACCGACAGCTGGACCCCGTTCGTCTCCCCGGAGCGCATCGCGGGCGCGGTGCTGGTGACCCAGCCCGCGGCGGTGCTGGCCACGGGCATGCTGGCCGCGGCGGGCATGGCCGGTCTGGCCATGCGGTCCATGCCGAATCGCGGGCGGCTCGCCCTGATCCTGATCGTCGGATTGGTCGGCATCTGCGCGGGTTACGCGGGTGAGCTGGGCGGGCCGTTCGCGGAGCAGGTGCGGGTCTTCCTGGACTCCGGCGGCGCGCCGCTGCGCAATGTGCACAAGCTGGAACCGCTCATCCGGCTGCCGCTGGTGCTGGGGCTCGCGCATCTGCTGAGCCGGGTGCCGCTGCCCGCATCGGTGCCGATACCGGTGTGGCGCAGGGCCTTCGCGCATCCCGAGCGCGACCGCATGGTGGCGGTCGCCGCGCTCATCCTGACGGCGCTGGCCCTGTCGACCTCGCTGGCCTGGACCGGCAAGCTCGCCCCGCGCGGCAGCTACGACCGGGTCCCGGCGTACTGGCAGCAGACCGCGGATTGGCTGGCGCACAACGCCTCCGACACCCGGGCGCTGGTGGTGCCGGGTGCGCCGTTCGGCAGCCAGATATGGGGTCTGACCCGCGACGAGCCCCTGCAGGCGCTGGCGAGCACCCCGTGGGCGGTGCGGGATTCGGTGCCGCTCAACCCGCCCGGCGCGATCCGCGCCATGGATTCGGTGCAGCGGCTCATTGCCGACGGGCGGCCGTCGGCGGGGCTGGCGGCGACGCTGGCCGGGCAGGGCATCGGAATCCTGGTGCTGCGCAACGACCTCGATCCGGAGACCTCACGCTCCACCCGGCCGATGCTGGCCCACCGCGCGCTCGACGGCTCGCCCGGATTGACGAAGGTCGTCCAGTTCGGGAATCCGGTCGAGACCGGCAGGGTGGAGGGCCTGGTCGCGGACGGCGATCTGCGCCCGGAATACCCGGCGATCGAGATCTATCGCGTCGGGGCGACCGTGCCCGGCACCCCCGCCCAGGTGCGCAGCGGCGTCGGCGCGCCGACGTCGTTCCCGGGGGCGTTCACCGTCCCGCTGGACAGCGTCCCGGTGATCCAGGGCGGTCCCGAGGTGGTGGAACGATTGCGCCGCAATCCCGCCGCGCCCGCTGGGCCGACCATGCTGGCCGCCGACGCCGCCACCGCCGGACTCCCGGTGAACGGGGTCACCATCACCGACACACCGATGGACCGGGAGACCGACTTCGGGCGGGTCGACAATCACAACTCGGCGCTGCGGGCCCCGGGCGACGCCCGCCGCACCCACAATCTGGTGCCGGACTATCCGGTGCCCGGCGCCCAGCTCGTGGAGGGCGAATGGTCCGGCGCGACCATCACCGCCTCCAGTTCCGCCGGTGACGCCACCCAGCTGGGCGGGGCCGCGCCCGGTAGCTCGACCGCGGCCGTGGTGGACGGCGATCCGGCCACCGCGTGGATCAGCAATGGCGCCGAACACGCTGTCGGCCAATGGCTTCGGCTGGACCTGGACAAACCGATCAGCTCCGCGGTGCTGCGGCTGACCACCAGCGCGGCCGCTATCGGCAGCCCGGTGAAGTGGGTGGAGGTGGAGACCGCCAAGGGCACGGTGGCGGCCCGTATCACCGAACCCGGTACGCCGGTGGCGATCTCGCTGCCGCCGGGCCGCACCGACTGGATCAAGATCACCGCCGTGCACACCGAGGACGGCAGCGCCGGTGGCCAATTCGGGATCAGCGAACTGAGCCTGGACGACTACGCCGACCGCGAGAACCCGGTGACCGTGGACATCCGGCACCGCACGGTACTTCCGCCCGCCCCCGCCGGCGCACAGGTGCGCGGCTGGGACCTGGGACAGGAATTCCCCGGCCGCAACCCCTGTTTCGACTCCCCCGACCGCGTCCGGTGCAGCAAGGGCCTGGCCCTGGCCGCCGAGGAGCCGGGCCTGTTCGAACGCACCCTGCAGGTGCCGCAGCCGGTCACCGTGTCCCCGGACCTGATCGTGCACACCCGTCCCGGCCCGGCGCTGGAGGCCCTGCTCACCGATCAGGACCGGCCCATCGCCCGCGGCCGCGCCGATGTCGGCGACCCGCGTGGCTCCGCCCTCGCGGCCAGCGACGGGGACCCGCGCACCAGCTGGACCACGCCCGAGACCACCGTCCGCAATCCGGCGGGCCCCAAACCCACACTCACCATCGAACTTCCGACCCCGGCCCTGGTGACCGGCCTGGAAGTGACGCCGTCACGCGGCGATCTGCCCGCGCACCCCACCTCCGTCTCGGTGAATCTCGGCGACGGCCCGCAGGTGCGGACCGTGAATCCGGACTCCGGCACGACCAGCCGGGTGGACCTGCACCCCTACGTCACCGATCGCATCGAGGTCAGCATCCAGACCTGGGACGGTGTACTCGACCGCACCGCACTGGGTTTCGCGCAGGAGCAGCCGCCCGGTCTGGCCGAGGTGAACGTGCTGGGCCCCGGCTACCCGGCCCCCGCCGATCCCGACCGGCTCCTCACCATCGACTGCGCACACGGGCCCACCATCGCCGCCGCGGGCCGCACCCTGCACACCACGGTGACCGGCACCGCCGCCGAATTGCGTTCCGGCGCACCGCTGCCCGCCACCGTGTGCGCGGCCGACGGGGACAGCGCGAACAGTGCGACGGGCGCCGACACCGGATTCGACTTCCCGTCCGGCCGTGTGGATGTCACGGTCGCGCCGACCGAGCTGTTCACCATCGACGAACTGCGCCTGGACCGCACCCCGCCGCTCGTCCCGGTGGCCGATCCGAACGGCAGCGCGGGCACGCAGGTTCTGGTCCTGCCGCTGAGCACGAATGTCGGATGGCAGGCGAAGTCCGCCGACGGCGCCGCGCTGAAGCCCGTGGTGATCAACGGCTGGCAGCAGGCGTGGCTGGTGCCAGCCGGAACCAAGGGCCCGATCACCGTCGAATTCCCCACCGATCGCTGGTACCGCCTGGCCATCTTCGGCGGCCTGCTGTTGCTGATTCCGCTGATCGTGCTGGCGTTCCGGGGTGCGCGCTCGCCTGTCCGCGACGACGGGCCGCCACCGCGCACCTGGCGCAACCGCACCGTCGCCGGGCTGGGACTGGCCGCCGGGGCCGGTCTCATCGCCGGACCCGTCGCCCTCGTGATCACCCTGTTCGGTCTGGTGGCCGACCATCTCCGGCCGCGCGTGCTGCCGCGGGCGCTGGTGGCGATCGCGGCCGGCGGTACCGCGATCTCCGCGGCCGCGCTGTCGACCGGGCCCTGGCGTTCGCTGGGGGGCTATGCCGGAGGTTCGCTCTGGGTGCAGTTCCCGGCGTTGGTCGCGGTGATCGCGATGGGGATCGCGGCCCTGCCGCCACGCCGTTGAATCAAAGTGCCGCCGCGCTGCTGAATCGTGCTGCCGCTCAACCGAAGCGGCGGCGCGTCCACTGCCGGACGGGTTCCTCGACGAGGGCGTAGCTGGCGGCCGCCAGTGGCAGTGTGAAGGCCGCGGTCAACAGGTAGACCACCACGAAATGCCCGCGGAACGGCACGATGCCGAACACCGGGAAGATGATCGACAGCACGGCCAGATGCCAGATGAAGATGCCGTACGACCAGCGTCCGAGGGTCGCGGCGACCCGGCCCTCCAGCACCCGGTGCCGCCGGTCGGGCCGCAGCACCAACGGGGCCAGCAGGGCGAACCCGACGACCGCGCCGAGCGCCATCTTCATGACGTACTGCCACGGCCGGCCGTGCACGAGACCGGCCGGACCCGCCAGATCGGTGGCCGCCAGCAGCATGGCCACGAACGCGAGCGGCCACATCAGCCACTGGTTCCCGGCCACCCGCCGCCAGCGCGGGGCGGGCAGGTCGGCGAGTTCGGCCAGCAGCATGCCCGCCGCGAACCACGGCAGATATCCCGGCAGCCAGTTGTCGGCGTGAATGCCCTCGGGTGTGGGCACCGGCAGGAAATTCCAGCCCAGGCACAGCAATCCCAGGCCGAGCACCACCGGCACCCGCAGCCGCGCGCGTTGCCCGCGCAACCAGACCAGGGCGAACGCCAGCAGCGGAAGCACAAGGTAGAAGGCAACTTCCACCGAGAGACTCCACATCTGGGTGAGACCGTCGGTCAGGGTGAAGGGTACGAACACCTGCAGCAGACCGAGATTCGACAGCCACACCCGCAACCCGGCGGTGTGCGCCGCATTGGGCAACAGGATCAGCACCACGCACACGACGACCCAGTAGGCGGGCAGGATGCGAGCCGCGCGATGCAGTAGATACCGTCCGGCCCTCGGCGCGCGGCCCGCTCCCCGGGCTGCGGCGGCGTGCGGGCGCCACAGCAGGAATCCCGACAGCGCGAAGAACACCGCGACCGCCATGTCGAATCGCTCCCACACCCGCCCCAGCACCGGCTGCCCGGTCGCGCCGGTCTGGAAGGCCACGTGGGTGAGCACCACCCCCAGCGCCGCCAGGGCGCGCATGCCCTCGAGTGCCGGAACGAAGCGACCCAGACGGGCCGCGGACGGCTCGGCCGGAATCGGGTTCGTCTCGGGATTCAGGGTGGTCGTCATCGCGCCCCAGTCTGCCCTGTCGCAGATCGTCCGAGCGTCCGGCCGCCTCCCCGAGACTTCGGCGGGCGGCTATTTCGGGGAGTTTTCCTGCCTCGGCCACACTCTGGGACCGCTCGGACTGTTAGTGTCTGGGCTCACGAGTGCTGCGCGGCGACCGCAGTACTGGAGGAAACACGTGTTCGACGACGAGGAGAACCTGCATGGCACTCAGTGCCGGTACCAGAAGGACGGTGGCCTGCGTACTCGTGGGGCTCGGTGCGATGCTGCTCGTCGCCGCGATCATGGTCCCCACCTATACGGTCAGTCGGCTGGCGAAGACCCCGCTGGACCTGGAGATCACGACCGTCGCGACCAATCCGCAGAACGGCGCTCCCAGTGAGGTGCTGGACTCCAAGTCGCTGACCTCGGGAACGGGCTCGGCGAAGGTCGATCAGAACGTCCCGCTCGTCTCGCAGCGCTTCCTCACCGTCGAAAACCCGTCGGACGCTTCGGAAATGACCATCCAGGCCGGTCAGACCCTGCGCCGCACCGACAAGCAGGGCGACACCGGCCTGCTGACCGCGACCATCGACCGCGTCACCGTGGACCGCAAGAGCGGTGAGCCGGTGGAGTCGGTGGACGGCGGCCCCAACGGTGCGATCGCCGTGACGGTCGACAAGAAGGGCGAAAGCGTGATGGACCCGGTGCAGCACACCGGCCTCCAGTACCGCTTCCCGATCGGCACGGACAAGAAGACCTACCCGTACTTCGATCTGAACGCGCGCAAGACCTTCGACATCAACTACGTCGAAGAGACCGAGATCAACAATCTGAAGGTCTACCACTTCCAGATGACCGTTCCGGTCACCGATCTCTCCACCGTCGCCAACTCACCGACCAACAAGCTGACCCTGCCCGCCGAGAAGTGGGGCGTGGAGGGCGACGGCGACGTCACCATGGCACGCTTCTACACCAACGTCCGGGACCTGTGGGTCGAGCCGCAGACCGGCACCGTCATCAAGGGCCAGGAGCAGATCCACCTGTTCTACGCCCGCAGCGGCGACAAGCCCGAGGTGACCGCCCTGAAGTCGACCCTGGTGTTCGACGAGAACACCATCGAGTCGCAGATCTCGGTGGCCAAGGACAACATCGACAAGCTGTCGCTGTACGGCCGCATCCTGCCGATCATCCTCGGCGTCCTCGCCCTGGTGTTCCTGATCGTCGGCCTGCTGCTCGGCTTCCTCGGCAAGAACGGCAACGGGCGCACCCCGGTCCGCCGCGTCGCCCCGGCCCCGTCCGGCGGTCCCGGCAACTTCGACGCCCCGACCCAGCAGATCGACATGAACAAGAAGCCCTAGCGGCTCCCGGTTCACCGCGGCCCAGCACCTGTGAGGTGCTGGGCCGCTTCCGTTTCCGCCCGATGCGCTGCCGAGAATCCCGCGCGGATGGGTGCGGGCGGCACAGGGGCGCGACCGAGGCCAGGGGTGCGCGGCCGAGACGGCCGAGACGGATGGGAGCATTGCGGGCGTGTCAGTTGTACGCCGCCTACCCGTGGTCAAGGACCTGACCTTGGTGACGGCGGGGGCGATGACCGCGAATGTGGCCGGATACCTGCTGCAGCTGCTGGCCAGCCGGTGGCTGGGGGTGTCGGGGTACAGCTCGTTCGCGAGCCTGCTGGCGGTACAGATGCTGTGCGCCGTCCCCGCGCTCGCGTTGCAGAACGTGGTCGCGCGGGAGGTCGTGCGGGGCGCGCCGGTGAGCGCCGCGCGCGCGTTGACCGCGCGCTGCGCGGGCCTGGTCGCGGTGGTGGCGCTGGTGCTGGTTCCGGTGGTCGGCGCGGTGCTGAAGGTCGGCTCGGCGGCGTCCGCGGGTGCGCTCTGTTCCGCACCGGCCTTGGTGCTGCTCGCGGGTGAGCAGGGAATCCTGCAGGGCCGCAGCCGGTTCCGGGAGCTGGCCACCGTACTGGGCGGGGCGGCGATCGTCCGGGTGACGCCCGCCCTGATCGTGCTGGCCTGCGGTTTCGGTTCGGCGCCCGCGCTGTGGACCGGCGCGGGCGGTGCGACCCTGGCGGCGTTCGCGACCCGCCGGATCGCCGATCGCGCGCTGACGGACCGCGGCCGCGAAGCCGACGCGATCCTGGCGAACGATAGCGATGGCAACACCGCTGACTCACCGACCTGGTCGAGTCCCACTGTCGCCGAGGGAGTTCCGACCGTAGCCCCGTTCCCGGGAGCGGATTCCGAATCCGCCGCACCGCGCCGCACAGCGGTCTGGGGGCTCGGCGTGGCGGCGGTGTTCCGGGCGGTGCAGGTGCAAGCGGCCTTGACCGCGTTGTCGGCGGCGGACCTGCTGGTGTCGCGAATCATCCTGGACGAGAACGACGCCGGGCGCTACGCCCTGGGGGCCATTGCCACGAAGATCGCGTTCTGGCTGCCGCAGGCGGTCGGCGTGGTGCTGTACCCGAAGATGGCGCAGCCGCAGCACTCCGTGCGCGCCGTGCGGTCGGCGCTGGCGGTGCTGGTGGGGATCGGGGCCGTCACCGTCCTCGGGGCGGCGGTCGCCGCACCACTGGCCTCGTTGTTCGCGGGCCGCGATTACGCACCGATCGAGGGACTGCTGTGGTTGTTCGCGCTCGAGGGCGCGCTGCTGGCGGTCTTGCAGGCGGCCCTGCTGTCGGCGATCGCCGCCGACCGGACGGCACCGGCCGCTATCACCTGGGTCGGGCTCGGCATCGGGATCGCGGTCATGCTGACCTGCGCGCACTCGGTGCTGTCGCTGATCATCATCGCCACGGCGACGGCCGCCCTCACCACGCTGGTGATCACCGGCCTGGCTCTGCGAGGCGCACGCGACGAGACCGAGAACCCAATGCGAGTCCCCGATCTCGGGTCGAACGGAACGTAGGGTGCCGGTGTGAGTGCGCGGGGTCGGGAGCGGGGATGGGCCAGGTTGGTACCCGCTGGGTACAGCCTGGTACTGGCGCTGATCGTGCTAGGGCCACTGCTCGGGTCCGGATACCTGCTGCTGCGGGACGCGGTCAGTACTCCCCGGTCGTTTCTCACCGATTCCGCGCTGGGGCTCGGCGATGCCGCACCGCGCGCCGTGCCGCAGGATGCGCTGATCGCCGTCGGATCGACGGTGGTGGACGGCGGCCTCCTGGTCAAAGCGATTCTGCTGGCCGCGCTGTGGCTGGCCGGCTGGGGTGCGGCCTGCCTGGCCCGTGACCTGCTCCGCGTATCGCTGGGACCGCAGCTGGTGGCGGCGACCGTCGCCATCTGGAATCCCTATGTGGCCGAGCGCCTTCTACAGGGCCATT
Organism: Nocardia sp. NPDC046763; assembly: GCF_040645495.1. Lineage (NCBI taxonomy): Bacteria > Bacillati > Actinomycetota > Actinomycetes > Mycobacteriales > Nocardiaceae > Nocardia > Nocardia sp. NPDC046763. The sequence goes on from NZ_JBEYYI010000002.1 coordinate 24,216, forward strand.
GGAGCCTGCTGACCGGCTATGCGGCGCTGCCCTGGATCGCCTTGCTCGCCACTCGCCTACGCGCACGCTCCGCGACCCGGACGACTACGCGTTCCACGACCGACACCACCGCACGCGCGGACGGCGCGGAGGCCGCGCGCTCACCTGCGCCCACTGCCACGCCGCCGATTCCGCGCTCCGGACGTTCGACGTTGCTCGACGCCTGGGCCGGACGTCCGGGAGTGCCCGGCGCGCGCGGCGAACGTTCGGCAGCGCCCGGTACGTGGGCCGGACGTGCGGGCGCGCTCGGTACGTGGGCCGGGCTGGCGGGGTGTCTCGCCGCGGCCGGGCTCACGCCGACCGGATCGCTACTCGCGGGGCTGGTGGCACTACTGCTGGTCGGCAAGCGGAATCTGCCTGCCACGGCGGCACTGTGGATCCTGTCGCCGGCCCCCTGGCTGACGGCGACGGCACTGTCGGGTGCGGGCGCGGAGCCCTCGGATCCGGCGGGCATCGCCGCCTTCGCAGCCCGCGCGGAGCCCTGGCTCGGCACCCTCGGCAGCCTCTCCGGTCTGGGCGGCATCTGGAACAGCACCGCCGTACCCGGCTCGCGCACAACCTTCTTCGCCCTGGCCGCAACGGTGCTCCTGCTCGCCCTCGTGGCAACCGGCGTACGCGCGGTCCTCGGTGCCGGCACGGACTCCGAATCCCGTTCGGGCGCAGCGGCCCACCACCCGGATCGCACCGGCGTGCGGCCGGACGACACGGCCGAACCGGGCGCCGCGCCCGATGCGGACGCCGAATCTCGTTCGGGCGCAGCGGCCCACGAACCGGATCGCACCGGAGTTCGGCCGAACGGGACGCCCGCACCGGGCAGCGCGCCGGATAGTGAATCTCCTCGGGACTCGATGCACGACGAGGCGCGGGTGGTGCGGCGGCGGTTGGTCTGGCTGGCGGTGGCGGCGATCGTGCTGCCCGCGCTGGGGGCGACCGGCTGGGGGTTGTCGGCGGGTGAGTTTCTGGTGACCAGGGTGCCGGGGGCCGGGCTGCTCCGGGATACCCAGAAGTTCGTGGCCCTGGCCGTTCCCGCGTATGCCCTGTGCGCGGCCGCCGGATGCCGGGTGGTGGCGCGCTGGATTTCCGCCATGGTCGTGGATGGTGTGCGCGCCGAGTCGCCGCGGGCGCGAACCGGTGGAGCCGCGGTGCTTTTCCTCGCGATCCTGTTCCTCACGCTGCCGGATCTGGCGTGGGGAGTCGGGGGCGCGCTGCGTCCGGTGCAGTATCCGGCCGGATGGCAGCGGGTGGCGGCCGAGGTCGACGCGCCGGGTGATGTCGCGGTGCTGCCGGGCGGGATGTTCCGGAAGTTCCGATATTCGGGGAGTGCGCCGGTCCTGGATCCGGCTCCGCGAATGCTGAAGCGAGATGTGCTGCAAACCGGTGAACTTCCCGTGCGCGGCGGCGTGGTGTCCGGCGAGGGCGAGCGGGCCCGGAAGGTGGAGAACCTGCTGTTGCAGGGCGGATCCGCGAACCGGCTGGCCGAGCTGGGGGTCGGCTGGGTACTGGTCGAGGGCGGCACGCCCGGACCGATGGGTGCATCGAAAACCACTCTGGCGCAGTTGAATCCCGTCTACGCCGATCGGGATGTGCAGCTGTACAGGGTACCCGGCGATATCGCCGCCCACGACGCCTCGGCCGCGAACCGCCACCTGTCGGGCGCCGCGCATCTGCTGTGGGCCGCGTTGCTGGTCGGCGGATTCCTCACCGCCGCAATCCATTCCGCGACGCGCCGGTCAGTCCCGCGGGAAGCCGAGCGCGAATCCCGCCCCGATCACGACAATGCTGACTAACGCAATGACGAGAATGATCCACATGCCTCGATGCTATGAACCGCAAGGGAACCGCGTCGCGGCTTTGCCGAATTGCGAAGCCCGCGAATCACACTCGCGCGGGCGCGATCAGACCGCTCACCCGCTCGCCGCGCGTCACCGCGGACAGCACCTCGTAGACGCCGTTCCCGGTCTGCTCCCAGGAGAATTCCCGCGCCCGCGCCCGCGCCTTCTCCCCCAGCACCATCCGGGACTCCCGATCGCCGAGCAGTTCGCCCACGGCCTCGACGAGCTGGGCCGGATCGTCGACCAGTAGCCCGGTCACGCCGTCCACGATGGAGTCGGTGAGCCCGCGTGAACTGCGGTAGCCGACGGTGGGCACCCCGTGCTGGGCCGCCTCGATGACCGCCAGCCCCCAGCCCTCCTTGCGCGAGGGCAGCACGTGTACCCAGGCGCGGCCCAGCAGCCGGTGCTTCTCGTCCTCGTCGACGTGGCCGTGGAAGGTGACCGCGTCGGCGATGCCGAGCTCGCGCGCGTGGACGCGCAGATTGGGGGCCCACCAGCCGTCGCCGATCACATCGAGGTGCAGTCCCGGGATCCGCGCGCGCAGCCCGGCCACCACGGCCATGGCGTCCTCGATCTGCTTGTGCGGCACCAGCCGCGAGAGCACCACGATGCTGGGGTGCGCGGTACGGGTGGCGTCGTCTCCGGCCGGCACCTGCGCGGGGATCGGTTCGGCGCCATTGCGCACCACCGCGATCCGCGTCCCGGCCACGCCGAGCGCGGTGAGCTCCTCGGCCGACGGCAGCGAAACCGTCAGATACTGATTGCCGCGGTGCACCCGCGGCGACAGCCGCGATTCGATCCACCAGCCGATTCGCCCGACCAGCCGCCCGGCCACCGGCCACTGTTCGCGATGCCCGTGATGCACGAGCACCACGGTCGGCGCGGCCGTCGCGGCCCGGGCGAAGAAGGGGATGCCGTTCTGGGTGTCGATGACCGCGTCGGGCCGCAACCCCTTGAGCGGGCCGATCCCGAACCGGCCCAGCGCGATAGCCGCCAGCGCCCGCGGATACACCGTGAACCGCCCACCGCCTCGGCTGATCTCGATGCCGTCGATCGACTCCCGCACGGCCGCGCCCGGATAGCCCGCGGTTCGCAGCGTCACCTTGACGCCGCGCGCGGCCAGCTGCGCCCCGACCTGCTCCAGATACCGCTCACTCCCGCCACCCTGCGGATGCCCGGTGTCGCGCCAGCACAGCAGCAGCACTTCACGCACGGGCGGATCTCCAGGGGGTCAAGGTCGGTCGGGAACGGGCAGACAATGGGCTCCACCATATAGCCCGCCCGCCGGTTCCGGGCCAGCAGTGGTCATCCGACCTGCGCGTGCCGCGAATCGATGCCGGGGTGCGAGGTTGCGAGCGGGTGTCCGGGCCGGTGCGCGGCTGTGCGAAACTTGCCGCCGTGCTTCGAGCCGATCAGCCCAGACCGCGCCGCCCGCGATTCGCCCGCCGGGCGACGCTGCGCCGGTCGCTACGGCTGCTGGGCAGTTTCCGGTTCGAGCAGACCGATCCGGCCGTGTTCTACGGCGGGGTGGCGGCCGATACCGCCGATCTGGTGTCGGACTTCTACCGGGATCTGACCGGGAAGTCGCTGCGCGGGACGGTCGTGCTGGATGTGGGCGGCGGCCCGGGCTATTTCGCGGACGAGTTCGGCCGGGCGGGGGCCCGCTATCTGCCGGTGGAGCCGGATCCGTCGGAGATGCACGCGGCCGGTTTGCGGGTCGCGGGCTCGGTGCGCGGGTCGGGGATGGCGCTGCCGTTCCGCGATGACGCGGTGGAGGTCTGCATCTCCTCGAATGTGGCCGAGCACGTGCCGCAGCCGTGGGTGATGGCCGGGGAGATGCTGCGGGTCACCAAACCCGGTGGCCTCATGGTCTTTTCGTACACGGTGTGGCACGGGCCGTTCGGCGGCCACGAGACCGGGCCGTGGCATTACCTGGGCGGGGAGTACGCGGCGCGGCGGTATCGGCGCAAACACGGGCGAGAGCCGAAGAACCGCTTCGGGCGGTCACTGTTCGCGGTACGGGCGGCCGAGGGTGTGCGGTGGGCGCGCGAAACTCCGGACGACATCGGGATTCTCGCGGTGTTCCCGCGCTATCACCCGCGCTGGGCCTGGTGGATGGTGCACGTCCCGGTGCTGCGGGAGCTGCTGGTCAGCAACCTGGTCGTGGTGGCGACCAAGCGGCCGCGGTCAGCGGATGGAGAATCCGCGCCGCCAGATCCGGCGTAGGCCGGTGCAGGGTTCGGGTTCGCCCCATGGTGACTCCTGGGTAGCCAACCCGACCGTCTCCATGACGGTCAGGCCGACCTGACCGGCGAGGGCGTTCATGGTGGCAACCGCTTCGGCCGCCTGTAATGCGGCGGCGGCTTGCTCGGTGGTCAGGGTCCGGCCCGGCAGGAAGGACACCACCCAACCGCCTGCGCCTACGCTTTTCGCCTGATGCGGCGTGAGATCACTGGTCATCAGCGATCTGCCGACCACTTGCACCGCCATGACTCGGACTCCCCTGTGCGGTAACGGTTCATGAATCGAGCGAGCTATCCACGGTAGCTATAAAGCATGCTCGCTACGGCTGCCGAATGCAATAGTGCGTTCGGCGAAAAGCGAACCAACAGGTCGGAATTCGATTAGGCGGCCTGCTGCCAGTTTGCCGCAAGGATGCGGAATGGCTTGCACCCCTGCACATCCGGAGCAGATCAGTCCTCGAGCAGCCGGAGCCGCAGGACGGGTTGCCCCTTCCGGGCCGTCGGATAGGTCGCCTCCACCACCTCGACCCGCCATCCCGGCGGCAGCACCCGCTGCAACTGACTCGCAGCCCGCTGCATGGGAGTGCTGACACCCGGCGAGTCGATATCGGACAGCTCATCGAGCAGGAAGTCGTCGAGGTGCACATCGACCATGCCGGGGATCTACCTTTCGAAGAGCTAATAAATAGCAACCGACCGGATTGGTGGAGAAAGGCGTACTGGGCAGAGCATAGGCCACGGCCTGGCAACCCTGAATCCGAATCAGGTTTCGCCGCGCCGGTAACCGGACGACTTAGAAACCGAGGAGTCCAATTTCAAAGAAGATCCCGGTCAGCGGGACATTTGCCCCACATGCGGGGGACAGCGCCGAACGCAAAACTGTAACGTGTTCTCATGGAGTACCAGAGTCTGTTCATCGGTGGCCGCTGGACCGCGCCGGCCGGCGCCGACACCCTGCCCGTCGTCTCGCCCGCAACCCTGGAAACCGTCGGCAGCGTGCCCGTCGTCACCCGCGCCGATGTCGACGCCGCGGTCGCCGCGGCCCGCCGGGCCTTCGACAGCGGACCCTGGCCGACCACCCCGCCGGAGGAGCGCGCCGCCCTGCTGACCCGCGTCGTCGCCCTGCTCGATCAGAAGGCCGGCGACCTCACCGCAGCCCTCTCCGCCGAGATGGGCGCGCCCGCCCTGGCCGCGAGCACCCTCAACTACGTCCCCGCCCGCGCCACCCTCGACTTCTACGCCGGACTCGGAAAGTCCTTCCCCTGGACCGAATCTCGCACCGGCCTGTTCGGCACCACCCGGGTCTCCCGCGAACCGGTCGGTGTGGTCGCCGCCGTGATCGCCTGGAATGTCCCGCTGTTCCTGGCCGTCAACAAGCTCGCGCCCGCCCTGCTGGCCGGCTGCAGCGTCGTCCTCAAGCCCGCGCCGCTGACCCCGCTGGCCGCCAACCTGCTCGCCGACATCTTCGCCGAGGCCGGCCTGCCCGAGGGCGTCCTGTCGGTGCTGCCCGCCGAGGCCGACGCCGCCGAATACCTGGTCTCCCACCCGGACGTGGACAAGGTCACCTTCACCGGCAGCACCGCGGTCGGTCGCAAGATCGCCGCCATCGCGGGCAGCCAGCTCAAGCGCTGCTCGCTGGAACTGGGCGGCAAGTCCGCCGCGATCCTGTTGCCCGACATGGATATTGCCGACATGCCCAAGCTCGCCTTCGCGGGCCTGATGAACAGCGGCCAGGCCTGCGTGGCCCAGACCCGCATCCTCGCCCCGCGCGGCCGCTACGACGAAATCCTCGACGCCCTCACCGCTTCCGTGGGCCTGCTCCCGGTCGGACTGCCCGACGACCCCAATGCCCAACTGGGCCCGCTCATCTCGGAGAAGCAGCGCGAGCGCGTCGAGGGCTACATCGCCAAGGGCCAGGACGAGGGCGCGCGCCTCATCCTGGGCGGCGACCGCCCCGCCGACCTCCCTGGATGGTACGTCCGCCCCACCGTCTTCGCCGACGTCACCAACGCCATGACCATCGCCCGCGAGGAGATCTTCGGCCCCGTCCTCTCGGTCCTCCCCTACGACACCGAGGAGGAGGCCGTCGCCATCGCCAACGACAGCGACTACGGCCTCGCCGGCTCGGTCTGGACCACCGACATCGAACACGGCGCCGCCATCGCAGCCAAGGTCCGCACCGGCACCTACGCCATCAACTGGTACGCCTTCGACCCCTGCGCCCCCTTCGGCGGCTACAAGACCTCCGGCATCGGCCGCGAGAACGGCCCCGAGGGCCTCGACGCGTACTGCGAGCAGAAGTCGCTCTTGATGCCCATGGGCTGACCCGCCTCCCCGAGCCTTCAGCGGGCGGCTCGGATGCCGTTTTCGGACATGCATCCGTGCCGACGGCTGGGAGCCGAAACGATTTCGGGGGTACCCGGCGAGTTACCCTCGCCACCCGAAATCAGTCGTCCTGTCCCGGCCAGGCCGAGGCCTATGGCCCATCTCCAACGAAAACGGCTCGCCCGCACTCTCGGTGCGGGCGAGCCGTTTTCGTCATGCCTTTACACGAGACGCTGCTTCAGGGCCTCGAACTCGTCGCGGATGCCGGAGGGCAGCTTGTCGCCGATGAACTCGAACCACTCCTCGATCAGCGGGATCTCGCGCTTCCACTCCTCGACGTCGACCGCGAGCGCCTCGTCGACATCGGCGGTGTTCACGTTCAGGCCCTCGAGGTCGAGGTTGGCGGCGGTGGGGACATTGCCGATCGGGGTGGCCTCGGCCTCCGCCGTGCCCTCGATGCGGTTGACGATCCACTCCAGCACGCGGGAGTTCTCGCCGAAGCCGGGCCACAGGAAGCGGCCGTCCTCGCCGCGGCGGAACCAGTTGACGTAGAAGATCTTCGGCAGCTTCTGGGCGTCGGCGTTCTTGCCGAGGTTGATCCAGTGGCCGATGTAGTCACCCACGTGGTAGCCCATGAACGGGATCATGGCCATCGGGTCGCGGCGCACGGTGCCGACCTTGCCCTCGGCGGCGGCGGTCTGCTCGGAGGACAGGGTGGCGCCCATGAACACGCCGTGCTGCCAATCGAAGGACTCGGTCACCAGCGGGACGGTGGTCTTGCGGCGGCCGCCGAAGAGGATGGCCGAGATCGGCACACCCTGCGGGTCGTCCCACTCGGGGGCCAGGGTCGGGCACTGCGACATCGGGGTGCAGTAGCGCGAGTTCGGGTGCGCGGCCAGGGTTTCCGACTCGCGCTCGTACCAGTCGTTGCCCTTCCAGTCGATCAGGTGATCGGGCTGGCCCTCCAGGCCCTCCCACCACACGTCGCCGTCGTCGGTGAGCGCGACGTTGGTGTAGACGGTGTTGCCCGCTTCGATGGTGGCCATCGCGTTGGGGTTGGAGGAATGGTTGGTGCCGGGCGCGACGCCGAAGAAGCCGAACTCCGGGTTGACGGCATAAAGTCGCCCGTCCTCGCCGAAGCGCATCCACGCGATGTCGTCGCCGAGGGTCTCGGCGCGCCAGCCCGGAACGGTCGGCTGGATCATGGCGAGGTTGGTCTTACCGCAGGCCGACGGGAACGCGGCGGCCACGTAGTACGCCTTGTTCTCCGGCGAGATCAGCTTGAGGATGAGCATGTGCTCGGCCAGCCAGCCCTCGTCGTGCGCCATGGCCGAGGCGATGCGCAGCGAGTAGCACTTCTTGCCCAGCAGCGCGTTGCCGCCGTAACCCGAACCGTAGGACCAGATTTCGCGGTCCTCGGGGAAATGGGTGATGTACTTGGTGTCGTTGCACGGCCAGGGCACGTCGGCCTGGCCCTCGGCCAGCGGAGCGCCCAGCGAGTGCAGCGCCTTCACGAACGGCCGGTCGGCGCCGAGCTTCTCCAGGGCGGCCTTGCCGGCGCGGGTCATCACGCGCATCGACACCACGACGTACTCGGAGTCGGTGATCTCGACGCCCAGCTTCGGGTCCTCGGCGCCCAGCGGGCCCATGCAGAAGGGCACCACGTACATGGTGCGGCCCTTCATGGAGCCGCGGTACAGCTCGGTCATGGTGGCGCGCATCTCGGTCGGGTCGACCCAGTTGTTGGTCGGACCGGCGTCGGCCTCGGTGTTCGAGCAGATGTAGGTGCGGGACTCGACGCGGGCGACGTCGGAAGGGTCGGAGAGGGCGAGGAACGAGTTGGGCTTCTTGCTCTCGTTCAGCTTCTTGAAGGTGCCCGCCTCGACCAGCTTGGTGGTGAGAGCGTCCCACTCCTCGTCGGAACCGTCCGACCAGACCACGCGGTCGGGCTGGGTGAGTTCTGCGACCTCCTGTACCCAGGCAAGCAGTTCCTTGTGCTCGGTGGGCGCGGTGCCATCGTGAAGACCAGGAATGGTCGCTGAGGTCATGAAAACTCTCCTGAGATGGGCGGCCCCGAGGTCATCGAGCCAAGGACCACGGCTCGCGACACCGAGTGCCACCAATTGCGGCAGGGCTCCCGCTGGTCTCGCCGCTTGCCCGTACCGGCTGGACGCGCGTACAAGAACGCAACGGATGCCCTGGTTCCTGCCATAGAGGTTAACGCCATATATCGGGGTGTACGGAATCGGGTTGTCCACTCGGTACCGGGTCGAAACCTCCGACCAGCCGCTGAGTGAATTCGAGTGTGGCCAGGTCACGGTCGCATGCCAGCAGTAAAGCGGGGCGCCGTTGCGCCGCCTGCCGCAATTGCGCCTCCAATTCACCGACCCGCAGATCGGTTTCCACCATCCGCGCGGTGGCACTGCCGAGCACCTCGTCGGTGAGCCGTTCCTCGGCGTCGACCAGGGCCGTGGCGACCCGCTGTTCCAGCTGCGCACGGGCGTCGACCAGCGTGTCCGCCACCCATTGCCGCAGGTGAGCGCCATCGGCGAGGTGCCGGCGGGCACGCACCACCCAGCCCGCGGCGGTGGCACCGAGGAGCAGACTGACCGGCACGATCGCGAAGTCGAAGGCCTGCAGCAGGGCCAGCGGAGCGACCACCAGCCGGCCCAGTCCGAAGCCCGCCGAGGCGCCGAGCGCGATCACCAGGTGGTCCTCCACACCCCGCAGCCGCGGGCCCGGCGCGGGAACCGCCCTCGACACCCGTTCCGCTGGCGCCGGAAAAGATATATGCCATTCCTCCGAGACGGATTCTTCGACCTGACGGCACAATTCGGCGATCCGGGAGCGAATCGAGCGATCCATCTCCTGTGTGAGTTTTTCCACAGAATCGCTCACATGCCGCGGAAATTCGGCGTGTGCGCTCCGCGGCAGGCGTTCGATTTCAGCCCGCAGCTCTCCGTGCAGCGCCCGGATTCTGGCTCCGACCTCGTGCAATAGATCCACTCGCGCCAACTGCAGCCGATTCCGCACGATCGTCATGGCCGAACCCCGCCCGCCGTCGCTCACCGCCAGCAGCCGCGCCCGCTCCTCCCGCAGCCCCGCCACATCCCCACCGTCCCGCAGCTTCCCGACCTGCGCTCGGATCCGCCGCCGCGTCTCGGCCACCACCCGCTCCCGCACGATCGCCACCTGATCCCCCACCGCCCCCGCCCCGGCCGCCGCCACCAGCCTGGCGTGCAACAACCCCACCCCCGACCGATCCAGCAGCGCCGGATCCCCCGCCGCCCGCGCCACCGCCGCCATCCGCGCCGACACCGGCACGACCTCCGCCCCGCTCTCGCCACCGGCCTCCGCCAGCAGCTCCACATCCAGCTTCCGCACCTCCCGCCACTCCCGGTGCGCGTGAATCCCGTCCAGCGCGAACACGATCCGCGTCCCGTCCGCCCGCAGCGCCCACACCCGCGCCAGCATCTCGCCGCCGATCAGCGCCCCGGCGTCGAGCACGACGAGCGCCACCGGCCGCGGGCGCGACCCGAGTCCCGCGCCGGTCGCGGACGCCGGATCGGCGTCCTCGGTGTCGACTCCGGCCTCCGTGACGACGATGAGGTCGATACGCGGCTGGAACCGAGCCAACTCGACCCGCAATGCCGCCGCGTGCGACCAGTCGCCACTGATGAGCGCGATCGCGGTGGCTTCACCGCGCGGCTCCGGGGCAATCGCCCGCAGCAGGGCCAGACCGTGCGGATTCCAGCGCATGACAACGGCTTCCACCGCCGCGGGGAGCTCGACCGGTGATGTGGGAGGTTCGGCGGCGGGTGCACTGCCCCGAGCGGACCGGTCCGGATCGGCCGGAGTCGGCCGATGCAACGGCGGAAGTTCGAGCCCGTGCAACGGCGGCGGGTCAGCGGGGCGAGGTTCGGGGATCAACACCGCTGATTCGTATCCGGGGGCGTATTCGGCTTGGCCCGAGGCGAATCAATCGCCGAAGACGGCGGCGACGGCCTCGTAACGGCGGTGCAGCTCGCGGTGGAGGGGGTCTATTCCGCTGGCGCAGTGGAGGATTTGCAGCAGGAGCTGCGGGGGCAGGGTGGGGTGGCGGCGGAGGGCTGCGAGGGCGCAGGAGACGCCGAAGAGGTCCCAGCGGTCGAGGAGGGCTTGGCGGGATTCCGGGTCGGGGGCGAGGTCGGGAGCCGTGAAGAGGTCGTGCGCGAGGGTGAAGGCCGGGTCGGGGCGGTCGCGATGGCGGTGGAGGGTGCGGAGGTCGGCGTCGGTGAGGGTGCCCGAGCGGGTGTGGGTGGCGAGGGACGCGACGACCGGGAAGACGGGCAGACCGAATTCGGCGGTGAGATCGTCGGCCGTCGCGGCGGCGTCGGGCCAGCGGGCGCCGATGGCATCGGCCTTGTTGAGTACCACAAGGGTGCGGTCCGGGTGGACGGTGGCGAGCAGGCGGCGGTCGGCGTGGTCGGCGAGGCCGGGGAGAACATAGAGGACGAGATCGGCATCGAATGCGGGGTCCGGTTGCCCGGGCCGGTCGACCGGCGGGGTTTCTTCGGCGGTGAGCAGCGACAGCGCATGTCGCAGCGTGGTTTTGCCCGCACGGGCCCGGCCCGTCACCTGGATGCGCGGAGATCGCCCGACCGGCACCCGGGCAGCCTAGCCGGAAGCCCCTGGGCGCGTGGGCATTTCGGATCACAAACGCACAGGTCAGGCGGTGAGGAAGCAGACCGATCCGGGTCCTTCTGTGCGCCCGCACAATTCGGCGCAACCGCTCTTCACAGACACCTGGGATTGCCCTACTCTGGCGATTCTGTCGGCATCAGGGCCGATGCGCGGCTGCGGCGATCCCTCTCGGTGCACGGCCGGGCGCGACGAGGGGAGGTGGCGATGACCGTCAATGCGGACGTCATCGGATCATCCGGAACACCGGGGCCGCAAGGGACAGTACGACCGGCGACGGCCGGGCAGCCGAGCAGCCGCCCGCTGCCGCCCGGCCGGGACCCCTTCTTCCATCCACCACGCGGGCTCGCCCGCCACGCGGCGGGCACGATCCTGCGCAGCCGCCCGGTCGACATCGCTCTGTTCGGCCTGGTGCCGCAACACGTGACGGCCTGGCAGCTGCTGTACCGCAGCCAGGATCTGCACGGCCGGCCCGAGGTCGCGGTCACCACCGTGCTGCTGCCCGAGGGCGCCGAACCGGATGCGGAACGCCCGCTGCTGGCCTTCCAGACGGCCATGGACGCCGTGACGGACCGCTGCGCCCCGTCCTATGCGCTGCAGCGCGGCGCCCTGTCCCCCGGCTCCATCACCCAGCTCGAATGGCTGCTGGTCGCGAACGCGCTGCGGCGCGGGTGGGCGGTCAGCATCGCCGATCATGAAGGGCCGCAGGGGAATTTCGGCGTGGCGCGCGAACCCGGCTACCGCGGTCTCGACGGGGTCCGCGCCGCACTGCGTTTCGCGCCGCTGGGTCTGCGCGCGGACACCAGGGTGGCCGTGTGGGGCTATTCCGGTGGCGGCATGGCCAGTTCGTGGCTGGTGGAGATGGCTCCCGAGTACGCGCCGGAGCTGAATATCGTCGGGGCGGTCCTGGGCGCGCCGGTCGGTGATCCCCGCCACGTGTTCCTGAACCTGAACGGCGGCCTGTTCGCGGGCTTTCCGGCGATCGTGATCGCCGCACTGCAGCAGGTCTACCCGGCGCTGGCCGAGGTGGTATGCCGCGACTTCACCCCCGAGGGCCGTCGCCTCCTGGACCGCGCCCGTTCCCTGGGCCCGATCGCGGTGCTGCCGCTGCTGGTGGGCCGCCGTATGGACGACTATCTGCGGCGGCCGCTGGCGGAGATCCTGCCGGACCTCGAGGACATGTTCGACGAGCTGCGCCTGGGCAATCGCGCGCCGGCGTGCCCGGTGCTGGTGGTGCAGCCGGTGCACGATCAGGTCATCGACGCGGCGGGCATCGACGGTCAGGTCGAGCGGTACCGGGCCGGCGGCGCGGCGGTCTGGTATGTCCGCGATCGCCTCAGCGAGCATTTCTCACTGCTGCCGCTGGCGACCCCGATGAGCCTGGACTGGCTGGCCGATCGGCTGGCCGGGAGGACTCTTACCGAACCCACAACCAAGACCGTCTGGTCGGTCGCGCTGTCCCCGGCCCACTGGCGCAGCATGGTGGAAATGGCAACTACCGCAATGCGAGTCACCCTCGGACTGCCCCTGCGCTCGGCCGCCGCACCGACGTCCGGCGAGGTCTCGGGCCTGGCAGCCTGAGTGATCGCGGTCGCGGCAACCGTGGTCGATTGCTGCGCGAACTACCCGATACTGGACAATGGACGCCGTGAACGACGCCGCGAACCACACTGCCGAGCCAGTTCCCGGGCCGCGGCCCGCCCGGCCCAACGGTGACGCCGATCACTCGGAAGCCGCGATCGGCCAGCCGGATCGGCCCGCGGGCAACCGCCTCTACCCCCGGGTCACCAGCTTCCGCGCCCGCCGCGGCGCGGTATCGCCCGCCCGCCAGGACGCCTGGGATCGGGTGTGGCCGGTGATCGGCAAGGACGTCTCCGACGAAAAGCTGGACGCCGACGCCTGGTTCGGGCGCTCGGCGCCGCTGATCATCGAGATCGGCTGTGGCACCGGCACCGCCACCGCGGCCATGGCGCAGGCCGAGCCGCAGTTCAATCTGATCGGCATCGAGGTCTACAAGCCGGGCCTGGCCCAGCTGGTGCAGCGCGTCGACCGCGAGGGCATCGACAACGTCCGGCTGCTGCGCGGCGATGCCGTGGATGTCCTGGAAAATATGATTGCTCCCGAATCGCTGACCGGGGTGCGCGTGTTCTTCCCGGACCCGTGGCCGAAGGCGCGGCACCACAAGCGGCGGCTGTTGCAGCCGGAAACCTTCACACTCATCGCAAGTCGGCTGATTCCGGGTGGCGTGTTGCATGTGGCGACCGACCATGCGGACTACGCCGAGTGGATCGGCCGCTACGGAAATGCGGAATCCCAGCTCATCGGCATGAACGAGCCGACCGGAGGGGATCCCGAGGCCTACCGAAATAAAGCACCGATTGGTTTCGAACGCCCGATTACCAAGTTCGAAAGCAAAGGACTCCGCGCGGGTAGCGCCATCACCGAGTTCATCTGGGGGAAGATCGAATCATGAGCGTCAGTGAGATGGCCCACGGGGTGTCGGAAGTTGCCGGAATAATGCACGGCAGCGATTCGACCGAATTATCGGGCACCACAGGGCTCCACGGCAACGCCGGAGTCGCCCTGGGCGGCACCGCCACCGATGTGCGCCGCGTCCTGTTGGTCTGGGATGCGCCGAACCTCGACATGGGCCTGGGCGCCATCCTCGGCGGACGCCCGACCGCCGCCTATCGCCCGCGCTTCGACGCGCTGGGCCGCTGGCTGCTGGCACGCACCGCGGAACTGTCGGTGGGCAGCACCACCCGGGTCGAACCCGAGGCCACGGTCTTCACCAATATCGCCCCCGGCACCGCCGATGTGGTGCGCCCCTGGGTCGAGGCGTTGCGCAATGTCGGCTATGCCGTCTTCGCCAAACCCAAGATCGACGAAGACTCCGATGTGGACAGCGACATGCTCTCCCACATCGAGCTGCGCCGTCGCGGCGCGGGTCTGGCCGGGATCATGGTGGCCTCCGCCGACGGGCAGGCGTTCCGCGCCCCGCTCGAGGAGATCGCCGGCTCCGGCGTGCCAGTTCAGGTGCTGGGTTTCCGCGAGCACGCGAGTTGGGCGGTCACGTCGGATATTCTCGAGTTCATCGACCTCGAGGACATCCCGGGCGTGTTCCGTGAACCGCTGCCCCGGGTCAGCCTCGACTCGCTGCCCGACGAGGGTGCGTGGCTGCAGCCGTTCCGGCCGCTGTCGGCCCTGCTCACCTCCCGCCCCGCTCAAGGAGTCGCTTAGTGTTCACCCGCTGGGGCGACCTGGTCTACAAGCTGCGCTACACCGTGCTCGGTGTCGTCGTAGCGGCAATGCTCTCGCTCGGAGCCTTCGGATTCGGGCTGGAGGACCATCTCAGCTCCAGCGGATGGTTCGACCCCAACTCCCAGTCCTCTCAGGCCGCGGTCCTGAAGGACCAGGTGTACGGGCGCGATCACAACAGCGACGTGGTGGTGCTGTACACCGCGCCGGACGGTGACACCGTCGATGATCCCGCATGGAATCAGAAGATCATCGACAACCTGAACAACCTGCCGGTGAAGTACCCGGAGATCAGTCAGGTCAACGGCTCACCGTGGAAGACCAACACCGGTCAGCAGCTGGCCCAGGCCGCCAGCCAGGACCGCAAGCACGCCTTCGCCTCCATCGCCATCAAGGGCGACAACGACACCGACATGGTGCGGAACTACCGGAAGGTGAAGGACGCCTTCTACATTCCTGGCGTCAAGGTCGAGGTCGCCGGACTGCAGCCGGTCGCGGGCACGCTGAACGACACCATGGCGCAGGACCAGAAGCGCATGGAGATCATCGCCATTCCGGTGGTGGCCGTCCTGCTGTTCTTCATCTTCGGCGGAATCGTGGCGGCGGCGCTGCCGCTCATCATCGGTGGTCTCACGGTGCTCGGCGCGAACGGCATCGTCATGGCGATCACCAAGTTCACCGAGGTGAATTCGTTTGTCTCCCCGGTAGTTTCGATGATCGGCCTGGGCCTGGCGATCGACTACGGCCTGTTCATCGTGAGCCGCTTCCGCGAAGAAGTGGCCGACGGTTACGACACCAAGGCGGCGGTGCGGCGCACGGTTGTGACCGCGGGCCGCACCGTGATGTTCTCCGCGACGATGATCATCGCGGCCAGCGCCGGCATGCTGCTGTTCCCGCAGGGCTTTCTCAAGTCGGTCGCCTACGGCACCATCGCGACGGTCGCACTGGCCGCGGCGTCCGCGGTCACCATCCTGCCCGCGCTGCTGTCCATTCTGGGTCCGCGCGTGGATGCGCTGGGGCTCAAGCGGTTCCGCAAGACCAAGACCACCGAGCAGATCGAGAACGGTTTCTGGGGCAAGCTCACCGCCTGGGTCATGAAGCATCCGCTCAAGGTCGCCATCCCGCTGACCATCGGCCTGCTGCTGCTGATCATTCCGGTGAAGAACCTGCAGTTCGGCGGTATCAGCGAAACCTATCTGCCGCCGGACAATCCGACCCGCCTGGCGCAGCAGCATTTCGACGAGACCTTCCCGCTGCGCAAGGCCGACCCGGTCCAGCTGGTCATCATCACCGATAACCCGAAGGACATCGGCGCCATCCTCAACGAGGCCAACCAGGCCCGCGGACTGCAGCCGAAGACCACGTTCTCGCTCCCGCAGACGCCGCCCAACGGCTCCAATGTGTGGACGACCTCGCGGCCGCTGGAAAAGGGCAGCGACATCACCGAGACCATCGCCGACCTGCGGTCGATCGACGTCCCGGACGGCGCCGAGGTGATGATCAGCGGAACCCCGGTGATGATGCAGGACAGCATCGATCAGCTGGTCGATCGCATGCCGCTGATGATCGCGCTGGTGGTGCTGGTGACCACCATCCTGATGTTCCTCACCTTCGGCTCGCTGGTGCTGCCCATCAAGGCCGCGCTCATGAGCGCGCTCGGCCTGGGTTCCACGCTGGGCATCCTGACCTGGATCTTCATCGACGGCCACGGCGCGGGCCTGCTGAACTTCACCCCGCAGCCGATCATGTCGCCGGTGCTGGTGCTGATCATCTCCGTGGTCTACGGCCTATCCATCGACTACGAGGTGTTCCTGCTCTCCCGCATGGTCGAGTCCCGGACGCAGGGGGCGAGCACCACGGAGGCGGTGCGCGCGGGCACCGCGCAGACCGGTCGCATCATCACCGCCGCCGCGCTCATCCTGCTGGTGGTCACGGGCGCGTTCGCGTTCTCCGACCTGGTGATGATGCAGTACATCGCCTACGGCATGGTGGCGGCGCTGTTCATCGACGCGACCGTGCTGCGCATGCTGTTGGTTCCGGCCACCATGAAGCTGCTCGGCGACGACTGCTGGTGGGCGCCCAAGTGGATGAAGAAGATCCAGCAGAAGATCGGCCTGGGCGAACCCATCCTCGACGATGAGCGACCCGGCGGCGGCGAGCTGGTCGACCTGGTGAAGACCACCCCGATCACCGACCCGGTCACCATGCAGATCCCGATCCTGTCCGACGGCACGGCCGCCCCGGCGCGATCGCGCAAGCCGCGCCCGGCGCGCACCGTCGACGCGGACAGCGAGGCCCCGACCCAGCGCATCGACAAGGTCGAGCGGGCCGAGCCCGTCCAGCCCTCGGAGCCCGCCCAGCGCACCGAGTCCCCACAGACCCCGCAGACCCCGGAGCCCACGCCGCCCGCCGACAGCTCCGCGGCCGCCCCGGAGACCAAGCGCCGCGCGCCCGGATTCCCGTCCGCCGCCATGCGTCCCGGCCACGGCGTCACCCCGTCGACCACCACGGCGCCGGCCTTCGCCAAGCCCGGCGGCATCGGTGAGCCGGCCCCCGAGCCGCCCGCGCCGCCGGTCAGCGAAATCGGCGCCGCCGCACCGGCGGAAGTCACCCCGCCGATCGCCCCCCGGCGCATCAGCACGGCCTCGGAGGACGCGCCGACCACCGATCTCGGTTCCGGCCGCACCGGTCTGGGCGCCAACCCCACCGGTCCGGGTGCGGCCCGCGGCCCGATGGCCCCGCACCCCATCGGCGACTTCGCCTCTCCGGCACGGGGATCCGCGAATGCCGGTGGCGGGTTACCGCAGCGTGCGCCCGAGCCGGTCGCCGACAGCGCGGCACGCAGTCAGGACGGGGGCTTCGCGGCTCCGCCGCCCGCCGTGGCCCCGCCGGTCGCTCCGGTGAACCCGATGCCGTCGGTCTCCCAGCCGGGAGCGCCTGCCGCGCCCGTGGATTCACAGCCGCCCGCACCGGTGGTCGGTTCGGAGCGAGTGCTGCCGCCCTCGATGCCGAAGATCCCGCCGCATCCGGCCACCCGGGCGCAGCTGTACCAGCCGCACCCGCCGGAGCCGGACCAGAGCGCGCCCACCGAACAGCTCGCGGAAACCGCTGCCGAGGAACAGCATCCGACGCACCACGCCGCGCAGGATGCGCGGCAGGACGGCCCCGGCCGCAGCAGCATCGAGCAGTGGATGTCGGATCTGCGCTCCTCACGGCGTCGCCCGCCCACCGAGAATCCGGACGAGGACGCCAAGCATCGGGGCAGCGACGGACACACGGTGAGCGTCAACGAACTGCTCCGCCGCCAGAACCACGACTGATATCCGGACATCAGGAAGGCCCGGCCGAATTCTCGGCCGGGCCTTCGTGTTTCGCGCTCTACACGGACCTTTCCGCGCTATGCGGAGCGCACGCCGAAGTCCATATCGCCGAACGCCCGCGCGCAGCGGGTCCCCACCACGAGCAGCAGGACACCCACTGCTCACATGGGTAGAAACACCCGCGCGGCGGGCGATTACCACCCGATTCGATGCGGGCCACCCGAATCGATGCGAGCGGCCCCGACTCCGGGTCAGGCGCGGCGGGCAGGAGCCTCGGCGCGGGCGATGGTGGCGCGGATCTCGGCGGTGATCAGGTCCGGGGCCTCGAGCATGGGTACGTGGCCCAGGCCGGGCAGGGGACGCACCTCGACGGCGGATGTGGAGGTCAGCGGGGCGTAGACGTGGGGCGGGAGCACGCGGTCGCGCTCGGGCAGCAGGATGGTGGTCGGCATGTCCAGTTCGCTCAGCCGGGTGAAACCCGTTGGGAGATCCGGATCTTCGGCCAGGTCGTCGGCGATGGCGCATTCGGTGATGGCCGCGGTCATGGCCTTGGCCAGCGGATTCGGCACCATGGCGGGACGGTCGGCGAGCAGCGGGAGCAGCAGGCTGCGCAGCAGCGAGGGCATGCTCGGCTGGCGGTCGGGCCCCAGGCCGATGAGCGAGCCGAAGGCCCGGAACTTGCGCAGCAGCGAGTCGGCGGCGGCAGGCGTGCGCCACAGGCCCGCGGGAGCGATGGCGGTGCAGGATCGGGCGCGGCCGCGGGCGGCGAGTTCCAGCGCGATCCAGCCGCCCAGCGAATTGCCCGCGATATGCGCGGTGTCCCAACCGGATTCGTCGAGCAGGCGCTCGCAGTGGTCGGCCAGGGCGGCCACGGTGGCGGGCCGGCCGGCCTCTGGTCCGCCCCAGTGGCCCGGGAGCGTGGGGGCGAGCACGGCGTGACCGGTGGCCAACTCGTCGAGCACCGCTCCCCAGGACTGCCAGGTGAGCAGGACACCGTGCAGCAGGAGCAACGGCTCGCCGCTGCCGGATCGATGCACTGCCTCCGGGGCCGGGACGCCATCCACCATGTGCGTGACCCTACCGCCCGGATCCGCCTGCCGCCGCGCCCGATTCCGCGACGCCGGGACCTCGGGCCGGCGGTCACGCCCCGTTGAGGAGTCGCTTCCAGTTGGTGCCGAACGGGTGCTTGGCGGTGACGGAGCTGAACCGCAGCGTGCCGTGCACGACCAGGTGCAGCGGCCCGATGGGCGGGCCGTTGCGCACCTTGGTGTTGGCGCTGGAGCCGATCAGGTCGATGGCGCTGAGGTCGACGGTGGCCTCGGCCGGCACGATCAGCTCGACCGAACTGCAGGTGTCGTTCACGTGGATCTCCACCACCTGGGTGGACATGACGGCCTGGGTGAAGTCCAGGCGCACGCTGCTCAGCATGCTGTTGATCGCCAGCGCCGGCGGCACGTGCCAGGCGCCCCTGCGCTCCACGCTCGACAGCCGTCCGCGAATCACATTGGGGGGCGCGGCCGGTGGCATCCGGTGCGCGGTCGCGTACCGGGGCGGCGGCTGCACGAAGTGCTGCCCGGCGGGGGCGGGCTGCCCGACCAGCCGGACGCCCGGCAGATCGATCAGCACCGCATTGAGTTCGCCGCGGGTCTTGGCCGCGAGCGCGGTGTCCATGCGCTCGGTGAATTCCCCCAGCGACAGCATGCCCAGCCCGACCGCGCGCTGCAGCAGCCGGCCGACATGTTCGCGTTCGACATCAGATACCCGTAGATCCCGGTCGCCGATCAC
This sequence comes from Nocardia sp. NPDC046763, assembly GCF_040645495.1. Taxonomy (NCBI): domain Bacteria; kingdom Bacillati; phylum Actinomycetota; class Actinomycetes; order Mycobacteriales; family Nocardiaceae; genus Nocardia; species Nocardia sp. NPDC046763. Next base: position 43,698 of record NZ_JBEYYI010000002.1, read on the forward strand.
GGCGTTGCCGGTCACGATCGCGGAAACCGCTTCAGGACCTCCCATGCTTCGAGGCTAACCAGCCCGGGGCCGTCACCGCATCAGGGCAATCCCTGAACCGGCCCCCTACTCGAGGCCCTGCTCGATGGCGTAGCGGGTCAGCTCGACGCGATTGCCGAGCTGCAGTTTGCGCAGCGTGGACTGCACGTGGTTCTCCACGGTGCGGTGACTGAGCCCGAGCCGGGTGGCGATCTGCTTGGCGGACAAGCCCTTCGCCACCATGCGCAGCACCTCGGTCTCGCGGTCGGTGAGGGCGGGGCGGTGCGGCTCGTCGCGTTCGGCGGGAGTGCTGGCGATCCGGCGGAACTCACCCAGCACCAGACCGGCCAGACCCGGGGTGAAGACGGCCTGTCCCGCCGCGGTGGCGCGGACGGCGTCCAGCAGTTCGGTGGCCGAGGCGCTCTTGACCAGGTAACCGGTGGCGCCGGCCTTGATGGCGTCGAGCACGTCGTCGCGTTCGGCGGAGGCCGACAGCACGAGAACCCGGGTGCGCGGGGAGACCCGCAGCACCTCGGCGGTGGCGTCGGCGCCGTTGCCGTCGGGAAGCTGCATGTCCATGAGCACGACCGCCGGTCGCACGGCGCTCGCACGGGCTCCGGCGGCGCGCACGCCGTCGGCGGTGGCCACCACGTCGAATCCGGCCTCGGCCAGGTCGCGGGCGACCCCGTCCCGCCAGATGGGGTGGTCGTCCACCACCATCACCGTGATGCCGGCATCCGAGTCGGTCATGTCCACCTCCGATCTCATTGTGGCCGTTCGAGGGTGCTCGGTGTCACCGATCGAGGGCCCTCAGTGCCGCGGTTCCAGAGGCACGCGGAACTCCCATTCCGTGCCCTCACCGTCCGCGGGCGCCGGCTCGAACAGCAGCTGCGCCGTGCCGCCGAGGGCGGCGATGCGTCCGACGATGGAACGCGAAACACCCATGCGCCCTTGCCCTTCGGCCTCGGCGAGCCGGCCCGGCGGAATGCCGGGGCCGTCGTCGCGCACGCTCACGACGAGCTCGTCGCCGGTATCCTCCAACAGCACATACGCTTTCGCGCCCGGACCGGCGTGCTGGACCACATTGGCGAGGGCGGCGGCCACGGCGGCGGCGACCTCGCGGGCCGTCCGATGGCCCAGCGGCACCGGATGGCCCGGGGTGGACACGAAGACGGACGGAGTGGCCTGGGCGGTGAGCAGCGGTCGCAGATCCTCCTCCGCGCCCCCGAGGTCGATGCGATCGCCCTGTTCGGAGATGAGCACCCGCAGCGCCACCTCCTGCTCGCCCGCGCGCTGCGCCAGTTCGGCTGTCGGGCCGCCGATTTCATTGCCGCAGCGCTTGATATAGCTGAGTACCTGCAGGACTCCGTCGTGCACCTCGCGGGCCAGGCGTTCGCGTTCCCGGGCTGCGGCGGTGAGCCGGACGGCGCGCCGCAACTGCGCGTGTGCGCGGCGGGCGGTATCGGAGGCCAGGCCCAGCGCGAGACCCACCGAGATCAGAACGGGCAGCGTCGCATCGCGCCACACGTCGAAGTCCCATTGCGCCCGCGCGGTGATGACGGCGGCGGAGATGAGCAGACCCGAGCAGACACCGCCGAACGGTCCCCACAGAATCGCCGCGGAGACAACGGCATTGGCGGCCCAGAGCGTGGTGGGCAGGGTCTGATGGTGGTGATACCAGTCGTACGGCGCGACCAGCCGGGTAGCGAAGATCAGGGCGATGACCACGACATGGTCGCCGACCACCACGGCCGTGCGCACCCGGGGCTCGTGCCGGATCCGCCACTGCGACAACAGCACCGCCGAGATCCCCGACCACACCGCCATCACGGCGATCAGCGCCCAGCTCAGCCGCTGATTGCTGTAGTACGACACCGAGGCGATCTGCTGGCCCACCGCGTACAGCAGGGTGACCAGCCGGAACGCCTGCACCGCCCGCCACAGCGGCGCGGTGGCCGCCCAGACGGGATCGGGCTCCTCGGTCCCCCGCGTCACCGTCAGTTCCCGGCGTCCCCACTGCCGCCCGCGGGCTTCGGGGGCGTCTCGTGGTCGTCCTCGGCCACGGGTACCGGCACCTTGTAGCGGTCCGGGTCGGGAGTGTCGGGTTCGGCACTGAACATGGGTTTACTCGGGTCGCCGGTGTGCAGGTCCTGATAGAGCTCGTCGGGCGAATCGGCCAGCAGCGAGCGCAGGGCGGTGTTGAGCACCGCCACGAAGGGCACCGCGAGCAGACCGCCCGCGAGACCCGCCAGCACCACGCCCGCCGCGATGGCGAGCACCACGGCCAGCGGATGGATACGGACCGCACGGCCCATCAGCAGCGGTTGCAGCACATGGCCTTCCAGCTGCATGACCGCCACCGTGATGCCCAGCACGATGAGCGCGGTGACGATGCCCTTGGTCATGAGCGCGATGAAGACCGCCACCGAACCGGCGATGAACGAACCCACGATCGGGATGAACGCGCCGATGAAGACCAGCGAGGCCAGCGGAAGCGCCAGCGGAACATTGAGAATGGCCAGGCCCGCGCCGATACCGATGGCGTCCACCGCCGCCACCATGACGGTGGCCCGGACGAAGCCGGTCAGCGTGCCGAAGCCCAGCCGCCCCGCCTGACGCACCTTGGCCCGGTGCCGGGTCGGGACGATGCGGGTCACGAACTCCCAGATCTGGTCGCCGCCGTAGAGGAAGAAGATGAGGATGAACAGGGTCAGGAACGTGCCGGTGAAGAATTCACCGATGACCGTGGCGGTGGTGAGCGCCCCGTTTGTCAGCGCGTCCTTGTTCGACTCGACGGTTTTGACGATGGTGTCGCCCGCATTGCGGATCTGGTCGTTGCTCAGGTGCAGCGGACCGTTGATCAGCCAGTCCTGCACCTGGTGCACGGAGGTCTTGAACTCGTCCGACAGCTGCGGCACACCCGAGACGAACTGCTCGACGACGAAGGTCATGATTCCGGCGAGCAGACCGAGCGCCCCCACCAGCGCCACGAACACCCCGATCGCCCGCGGCACCCCGAACCGCTGCATCCAATTGACCAGCGGCGCCATCAGGGCCGCACCCAGCAGCGCGATGGAAATCGGAATGGTGACCGTCGAGAGTCGCCGCGCCAGGTAGGCCACCGCGAGCACCGCCGCGAAGATGATCAGCAGCCGCCAGCACCACTCGGCGGTCTGCCGCACGATGGGGTGCACCGCCTCCACATCGCGCCGGCGCGTTCCGCCGGATTCGCTCGATCTGCCGGACCCTGCCTGCACCTCGCTCACTTCAGCGAGCCTACTGGGTTGTGTCCGTATCACGGCGGCTGCAAAACCAGCGTGGCAAGAGTCCCTACCCGTCTGACGGTCTTTCGTTCGATCGGTGAGGTGACGCCTGATTTCGTTGCGCCAGGGGTAACTCGTCGGGTACCGCCGAATTGGTTCGGCTCTGGTCCGCCGGCACGCGTCCCCAGCGGTCGACGGCTCTCAGTTGCGCGCTGAAGCCCCGGAGAGGCGGGGAAGCTAGATTGGTGATCGTGTCAGCGCCCTTGGAAGCGGTCAAACAGACCATGCATACCCGCTGGCCGCTGTACTTGGCTTCGATGCTGGCGGCCAACGCCTTCGGCGCTGTCCTGGTGTGGGCCTTCATTCAATACGGGCTGCCGGTTCCGGAGGGCGGGACCAGTGCGACCCGGCAGACCGGGCTGCTGATCCCGGGCCTGGTCTTCGTGATCGGCGGGTTCCTGAGCGTGACCGCGTCGGCGCTCATGCTGCGGCCGGTCATGCGGTGGCAGATGCGCGGCGGGCCGCCGTCGCGGCAGGAGCAGATGGCGGCGCTGCACGCCCCGCTGCGGCAGGCCATCGTGCATCTGGTGCTGTGGCTGATCGGCGGTGGCGTGCTGGCCTCGGTCATCATCGTGCGCACCCCGGAGCTGGCCGCGGCGGTGATCGTCACCGAATGTATGGCCGCCACCATCGTTTTCGGCTTCACCTACATGCTGGGCGAACGGATTCTGCGGCCGGTCGCGGCCGAGGCGCTGACCACGGGGGCGTTCGACCACACCCTGACCGCGGGCGTCGGCACCCGGATGGCGATGACCTGGGGCATGGGCACCTTCGCGCCGACGATTGCCATCGTGCTGCTGTGCGTCACCCAGATTTCTTCTCGCGTCCAGTTTTCCGCACAGTCGCTGGCGGTCTCGATTCTGCTGTTGTGCGGTGTGGTGATCATGCAGGCGCTGGCGCTTTCCATGCTCACCGGCTCTTCCATTTCCGATCCGATTCGCCAGCTCAGCCAGGCCATCGACCGCGTGCAGGAGGGTGCGCGGGATGTCCAGGTGGAAGTTTTCGACGGTTCGGAAATCGGGCTGCTGCAGGTTGGCTTCAACCGAATGATGGGTGAGGCCGCCAAGCGCCGGGAACTGCAGGAATTGTTCGGTCAGCATGTCGGTGAGGACGTGGCGCGCCGGGCGCTCGAGTACGGTACCGAACTCGGTGGTGAAACCCGATTCGTGGCGGTGTTGTTCGTGGATATGGTCGGTTCCACCGCGACCGCGGCGGAACGCCCGCCGACCGAAGTGGTCAGTCTGCTCAACGAGTTCTTCCGTGTGGTGGTGGATGTCATCGACCGCAACCACGGGCTCATCAACAAATTCATGGGCGATGCCGCGCTGGCCATCTTCGGCGCCCCGCTGGATCGCCCCGACGCGCCGACCGCGGCGCTCGCCGCGGCCCGTGAGCTGCGTGAAGCCCTGCGCGAGGTAGCCGGGCTGGATATCGGAATCGGTGTTTCCGCGGGGCTCGCGGTGGCCGGGAATATCGGCGGTGCAAATCGTTTCGAATACACCGTGATCGGTGATCCGGTGAACGAGGCGTCGCGCCTGACCGAACTCGCCAAGGACCGCCCGGAACGCGTCCTGACCTCGTCGAGCGCACTGTTCTTCGCCGATGAGAACGAGCAGCGGCATTGGCAGACCGGCGAAGAGGTGCAACTGCGCGGGCGCCGCCGGAAAACCCGGTTGGCCTGGCCGCGGGAAAGCACCGACCCGGCTGAAGCAGACGAGGCGGCGGCGAGTTCGTTAGGCTGACGGCGTGACGGCCCATGGTGAGCTGGCCGGCGATCCTGCGCCGCCCGCGGATGACTCGCACCGTGGCAGGTTCTGGTGGGCCAAATGGGTTCTCGGCGCCGCGCTGGCGGCGTTGCTGATTTCCGAAGGCATATATCTATATCCGCGCCTGCACGAATCCTGGAAGAACCTCACCGAAATCCACTGGGGATGGGTCGCCGCCTGCATCGTCATGGCGGCGTTTTCCATGAGTGGCTTCGGTCGCATTCAGAAACAGCTGCTGCACGCCGGCGGCGTCGAGGTGAGCCAGCGGAAATCGGTGTCGGTGGTGTACGGCTCCACCGGTATGTCGCTGACGCTGCCCGCGGGCCAGGTGTTCTCGGCCGCCTTCACCTACCGGCAGACCCGGCGCTGGGGCGCCAGCCCGATCGTGGCGTCATGGCAGCTGGTGATGTCGGGCGTGATCGCGGCGGCCGGGCTGACGCTGCTGGGCCTGTTCGGTGCGGTGCTGTCCGGGGACCGGGTCGGCCCCGGCAAGGTGATTCTGACGCTGGGCACCGTCGCCCTGCTGATCTGGACCTTCAACTACGTCTCTCGCCACCCCGGCGGGGTGCAGGCGCTGGCGCAGCGAATCCTGCACCTGGTCAATCGGATTCGGCGCAAGCCCGCCGACGCCGGTATGGAGAAGGTGGCCGAGATCCTGACCCAGCTGGAGTCGGTGGATCTGGGCAAACGGGATGGCGCGTGGGTGGCGGTGTGGGCGCTCGTGCACCGGCTCGCCGATGTGGCCTGCCTGGGTTTCGCCTGCTACGCGGTGGGCGCGGATCCGCACTGGGCCGGGCTCATGCTGGCCTTCGCGGCCGGAAAGGCCGTGGGCACCATTCCTTTGGCGCCGGGCGGCATCGTCTACGTGGACGCCACCCTCATCTACTCGCTGACCGCGGCGGCCGGGCTGCCGGCCGCGCAGGCCGTGGCGGCCGCGTTCCTCTACCGACTGATCAGCTTCATCCTGGTTGCGATCGTCGGCTGGATCGTCTTCCTCTTCCTGTACCGCAAGCCACAGGCCGATGACGCCGAGCTCGAGAAGGAATTCGAGGAGCGCGGCAATTCGCTGGTCACCGACCGGCGCCGGTCCAATCCGCCGGCCGATCCGGACACGGCGTCGGCCTGACCCATCCCGTCCGGCGTGACCGGCCAGAGTGGAGTGTCCCTGCACAGGCGCACCCGGGACGCCCGATACCCTGTGCCGCGTGAAGAAACTCGTGCCATTCGTCGTCGATGTCGCCCTCGTGGTCGTGTTCTGTGCGATCGGGCGGCGCAGTCACGACGAGGCGATCGGCGCGGGGCTGCTGCGCACCGTCTGGCCGTTCGGCACGGGGTTGCTGCTGGGCTGGGTGATCGCGCTGGCGCTGGCGGCGGGCCGGGAAGGCGTGAGCGCGGTACGACGTTTCGACGGCCGCGCGGTATGGCCGACCGGCGTGATCGTGTGGCTGAGCACCCTGGTCGGCGGCATGCTGCTGCGTGCCGCATCCGATCAGGGCCTCGCCGTCAGCTTCTTCCTGGTGGCCGCGACCTTCCTGGCCCTGTTCCTGATCGGCTGGCGCGCCGCCGTGCAGGTGCTGCGCTCTCGTTGACGTAGCAGGTACCGCACTCTCGTCAGTCGGGCGAGGCCAGCGACTGGAGCAGGCGCGCCGCCACCCGCGCGGTGAGATCCCCGCTGTCCGGATCGTCGATGTGGATGGCGAAGGCCAGATCTCCCATGGTGGCGATGAGCCAGGCGTTGTTGCCGGTGGTGGCCCCGAAGGCCTGGACATCGCGATACCTGTTGAGGCTGGCCATCTCCGGCGCGCCGACCCCGTCACGCAGCATGCCGCGCAGCCGGTCGGTGGCCTCGCCGGGCAGTGCGGCCAGGTCGGCCTCGGTGGTGGCGGGCTGACCGATGGTGATCATCGGCTTGGGCACCTGGCCCTTGGCGATGGCGGCCGCCGCGATGGCCATGCCCCACGGGCTGGCCAGCAGCGAGTCGGCGGCATTGCCGCGGCCCACGTTCTCGGCGGCGTTCTTGCCGGTGGGCAGCCGGCCGGTGGTCTCGTCGAGGCCGGGCACCTTGAAGTCGATGCCGATGCCGAGCAGGCTGGCCGCGTCCGCCGCGTCACCGACCGAGACATCCTGCGGCGCTTTGTGTTTGGTCACCGCCGCGACGTTCTTGAACAGCTCGATCATGCCGCCGACCGGGTACTGCCCGGTAAAGGCGATATTGCCGTGCTCGCTGGCCTGACTGTTCTGCGCCACTGCGACCAGGGCCCCGCTGGAGGGCTGGATGGCCACGATCGAGGTGGGCGAGCCGGTGCTCACCGCGGCGTCCTCGGTGGCGCGCTGCAGGCGCTGATCCATGGTCGCCGGAATGTCGGGTCCGGGCGGGCCCTGCTCGCCGGCCAGCTGGGTGACGAAACGGCCGTCGGGCTCGAACAATTGCACGCCCCAGCCGGAGTGTGCGTCGCGATCGTCCTGCCACACCTTGGTGAGCGCGTCGAGCATGGGCGACCAGACCCGGCGGTCCGCGGAGATGAGTTTGGGCTGCTTCAGCAGCACCACACCCGGGATCGGGGCCATGCGCGGCTCGAGGATATTGAAGTCGCCGTCGCGCAGGTTGACCGCGACGAAGGGTTTGCCCTGCGCGGCCGCGAGCTGCTGCATCAGCGACGGTCCGTCGATGAGCGGCGCGACCGGGGCGATGGCGGCGGCCAGCGCGTTGGTGGAGGCGACCGGGTCGGTGATCTTGGCCGGGTCCAGCTGGACCACATTGATGGTCTGCTCGGTCATGAGCGGCTGGCCGACGATGTCGTTCACCCGGGGCGAGGGGGTGGCGAAGGTGCGCACCAGCTTGGCGCTGCGCTTGGCGTCCAGCTGCGGCATGACCATGGCCGGATCCCACGAGATGCGCCAGCCCACACTGAGTTTGCGCACGGTGCCCTGCAGGTCGTATTTCCAGTCCCGCTTGTCGCCGAAGTTCCAGGCGCCGGTCATGGAGAAGAGTCCGGTCGTACCGTTCAGTCCGGTGAACTGGGTCACGCGGTAGTCGGGCTTGCCCGAGTCGAGCCCCTCGAAGACTTGCTTCAGCGTTGCCGAGGCACCCGCCGGGTAGGAGGTCAGCCGTGACGCGCCGTCATAGTCCTTCTTGTCGATCAGCGTGGTGAACCGTTCGACCACCGCCTCCGCACCCGTCGATCGCTCCCGAAAACCACATGACCCCATCGCGATCGCGACGGCTGCCACACCCGCGAGTGCGATCGCACCCCGTACCCGGAAGCGGCGGGATCCCCACACATCCATATCGCCCACTCTTCACTCTGGCCACATCAGCAACAGATCCACGGTACCGCGCGGCGAACGCCCGCGGCTTCACCATCCCACCAGGCGCACTTGCATCGAGCACCACCATAGTGCCGAAATCGGTCAGCAGGGACCACTTACATGATCACCGGTCGGTTACAGCCCCTGGCGTATTCGAGACTCGGCAGACCGTCCGGTTCTCACTGGTGACAGCGCTTTACACCTGCCTCGGCGAAGCCGCCGCTCCTCGTTCTCCCAGAGCAGAACCCAGTCGCACTGAAACGACGTAACGTTGTAATCAGCATTACAACTCCTTGCAGTAAGTGAGTGTGACCAACATGAGACACGGACATCGTGGACACGGTTTCGGGCGCACGGGCGGCTGGCAGCAGGCCGACCTTCCCGACGCTTCGGACGCTCCCGCCTGGTTCGCTGGAAGATTGCCAGCCGACTGGTTCACCGGCCCCGCCACCCTCGAAGTCGATCGCGACGAAATCGTCGTCCTCGGCGAACTCCCCCTTCCCCCGGCCGAACCCGCCCCGGGCGCCGACGCTCCCGCCGAGGACGCGGCACCGGCCGCCGTCCCGCAGGCCACCCGCGAGGGCATCATCGCCCGCTTCCGGGAGACCACCCGCCCCGCCCGCATGCAGATCGCCCAGGAGGCCCAGGCCCGCTACGGCCGCAATGTCGCCTGGGGCGTGCTGGTGGACGGCGAGCGAATCATGTTCACCCACCTGGCCGTTCCGGTCATGACCCGGTTGCGCCAGCCCGAGCGCAAGGTGCTCGACACCCTCGTCGACGCCGGCGTGGCCCGCTCCCGCTCCGACGCGCTGGCCTGGACGGTCAAACTGGCCGGTAAGCACGCCGAGGAGTGGCTCGCGGAATTACGCACGGCCATGCGTAAGGTCGACGACCTGCGCACGGAGGGACCGAGCGGCCTCTAATACAGTGGGCGCATGGCTGCTTCCGGTCCGATCCTGGTGCTCAACGGCCCGAACCTGAACATGCTCGGCACCCGCCAGCCCGAGGTGTACGGGTCCGACACCCTCCACGACGTGGTGGAACTGTGCCGCAAGACCGCGGCGCGGTTCGACCGGGAGATCGTGGCGTTCCAGTCCAATCACGAAGGCGCGCTGATCGACCGGATCCACGCCGCGCGCGGGGTGGAGGCGGGCATCGTCATCAATCCGGGCGGGCTCACCCACACCTCGGTGGCGCTGCGCGACGCGCTGGTGATTCCGGAGGTGCCGATCGTGGAGGTGCACATCAGCAATGTGCATGCCCGCGAGGAGTTCCGACACCACTCCTACGTCTCCCCCATCGCCACCGCGGTGATCGCGGGGATGGGCATCCAGGGTTACGCGGCGGCGATCGAATTCCTCTGCGTCCGCTGACGGATCGAAGCTCGGGGCTCGACCCCGAAACCCGAACAGGGCCCGGCTCCTCGAGAGCCGGGCCCCTTTCCGTCTCCGGATGGATAGCTTGTCCACCCCAAAATGCAGTGGATATGCCCTCACCACCGGTGGAGATCATCTTCTCCACCGCGCCCTTCCCTCACCTCGGCTCCGAGACCGCCTGATTCCCGTGCGGCTCAGGCGTTCTCGGAGCCCGCTCCCATGAGTTCGAAGGTCGACACCGCCCGGCCCGCCGCCGCGCTGGCGGCGACGGCCCGGCGCCAGAACGCCTGCGCCGCGTGCGAGAGGGCGGCGTCCACGCCGACCTCCGCACTGGCGTCGATGATGTGCTGCGCGCCCGCGTCCATCATGCGCAGTCCGGCCACATCGGCCCAGCCGCCGTTCTGGTTCTCCACCGAGAACTGCTCCATGAAGTACGGGAAGGCGGCGTTGGAGCGCACCGCGAACGGCACGAACTGCGCGATGTCGTGCCCGGAGCCCGCGATCATGGCCGTGGCCTGGTCGAAGGCCAGCAGCCAGGGATGGAAGATGGTGAGCAGGCCCTGGTAGAAAACCTGCGCCAGGCCGTCATCCGGGCCCAGGTACTCCTGCGGGCTCAGCGGGCGCAGCAGTTCGGCATGCGCGTCGAAGACCGCACGCGGGCCGCTGTAGAAAATGTAGGACGCCGGGTGTTCGATATTGTCGCCCGCCGACATCACACCGCCGGAAAGGAATTCGGCGCCGCGCTGCCGCAACCACGCCGCACCCCGGCGGGCCTGCTCGGGCGAATCCGACGAGAGATTGGCGATCACCTTGCCGCGCAGGTGATCCGAAGCCGGACCCAGCACGTCGTACATGGCGGCGTAGTGGGTGAGGCTGAGCACGGCCACCGCATTGTCATCGAGCGCCTCGGCGACCGTGGCCGCCCGCCGGGCCCCGAGTTCGACCATGGCGTCGGCCTGCTCCGGACTGCGGTTCCAGACCGTCACCTCGATTCCGGCCTTCAGGAACGCCGCGACCATGGCCCGCCCCATCGGGCCCAGACCGATGACGGTGACGGATCGACGCAGATCAGACATGGTGTATCCCCTTCGATTTCGGCTGTTCGGGACTGGCGCGCCGGAATCGATGGTGGCCGGGATCGGTAGCCTCGGGAAGACCGCACCTGCGTGTGTGGTTGCTTACCCGAAGGTTCGAAATCTGGTCAGGAGGACGCGATGAGTACCGGCGGTGACGCGGATCACGAGGTGTGCGGCATGTCCGTGGCCATCGAGGCGGTCGGCGGCAAATGGAAGATGCACCTGATGTGGGTGCTGGCCGAGGGACCGCAGCGGTTCGGGCAGATCCGGCGGCTGCTGACCGGTGTCAGCGAGAAGGTGCTCGCGGAGAACCTGCGGCAGCTGGAGGCCAGCGGCATCGTGCACCGCGAGATCTACCCGGAAGTGCCGCCGCGCGTGGAGTATTCGCTCACCGAGCTGGGCTGGGAACTCAGCGCGGCGCTGCGGCCGCTGGAGGAGTGGGGCGACCGCAATCGGAATCGGATTCCCGGCCGCGCGCTCAGCCCGGCCACCTAGGACCCCGCGATCCGCTCCCCGATCCGTTCCAGCAGGGCGGCGGCGTTCGCCATGCTACGGGCCGGATCGGGCTCCAGCTCGGACAGCGCGTAGGCGGTGGCGAATCCGGCCTCCCGCACCTGATCCGGGGTGAGCAGGACCCGGCCCGCCACCGCGACCACCGGGACGCCCGCCGTCCGCGCCGCCCGGCAGACCCCGATCGGGGCCTTGCCGGACAGGCTCTGGGTATCCAGCGAGCCTTCCCCGGTGACGACCAGATCCGCGTCCGCCAGCTGGGCCCGGAAATCGATCAGGTCGAGGACCAGCTCGATGCCCGAGCGCATCCGCGCGCCCAGCGCCGCCAGCGCCCCGAAGCCCGTGCCGCCCGCCGCGCCCGCACCCGGTTTGTCGGCCCATTCCGGACCCAGCACCGCAGCCCAATTCTTCAGCGCCGCTTCGAGAGTGGCGACCTGCCCGGGATCCGCGCCCTTCTGCGGCGCGTAGATCGCGGCCGCGCCATCCGCGCCGAGCAGCGGATTGTCCACATCGCTGGCCAGCGTCACCGTCGCATCGGCCAGCCCGGGGTGCAGATCATCGCGATCCACCCGCACCGCACGCGCGAGTGCCGCTCCACCGCAGGGCAATTCGTTTCCGTCGGCGTCGAGGATGCGCAGTCCGAGCGCCTGCAGCAGGCCCGCCCCGCCGTCGGTCGAGGCGCTCCCGCCCAGCCCGAGCACGATGTCGCGCGCTCCCCGATCGAGCGCGTCCCCGATCACGTCCCCCACCCCGTAGGTGCTGGCGTGCAGTGGATCGGGCTGCCCGCCGGGGAGTTTCGCGAGGCCGCTGACCGCGGCCAGCTCCACCACGGCCACCCGCCCGCGGACCGCATACGAGGTGGTCACCGGCGCCAGCGTCGGCCCGTAGCTCTCGACCTGCACCCGCTCCCAACCCGCCGCAACGAAGGCGTCGACCGTCCCGTCCCCGCCGTCGGCGACGGGTGTCCGCTGTACCGCGGCGCAGGGGGCGGCGCGGGTGATCCCGCCGGCCAGCGCGTCCGCCACCTGCGTGGCGCTCAGTGAGCCCTTGAACTTGTCCGGGGCCAGCAGCACCCGGCGCGGCGGTGGGTTCGTCATGTCTACATTTTGATCTCCGATGTGGGAAGCGACACTCCGGACGCCACCATTTGGTCAAACGATCAAATAGCCGTCACGGGACGACTAACGTCGCACCCATGGCGAGTGAGTCGATCGAGGTCCGCAAGAACGCCGCACTGGATCGGTTCGAGCTGTACATCGACGGATACCTCGCCGGGGTCCTGGCCTATCAGGACACCGCCGAGGAGCGGGCCTTCGTGCACACCGAGGTCTACCCGCAATTCGAGGGCCTGGGTTACGGGCGCAAGATCGTGCAGGGCGCGCTGGACCAGACCCGCGACGACGGGTTCGGGATCCTGCCGTTGTGCCCGATGGTGCACCACTTCGTCGAATCCCGGCCCGAGTACCTGGCTTTGGTGCCGAAGTGGTCGAGGGAACGGCTCGGCCTGCCCCAGCAGTGATCGCGGTCGGCACTCCTCGACAGCACCGACGATCAGTACGCCTTGACCGCGCCGTCCAGCGCGTTCTGCAGTTCTTCGCGTACCACCCGCGTGATCTCGGCGGGCTTGGTGGGCAGCTCCGCCACGGGCATGCCGAAGTAGAAGCTGGCCGAGCGCGCCTCCTCCTTGGTGGGTTCCACCGCGGGATCCAGCCGCGGGCCGTAACTGAGACCCAGGCTCACCAGCACCGGTTCCGCCCCGAGCTTCCTGGCCCGGAAGGCGATGTGCCCGATGCCGGTTCCGATCGTCTGCACCTGGGTGGGGTCCACGTCGTTGCAGGTGCCCTCCGGGAACACCGCCACCCCGTCACCGCGCGCCATGCGCTCGGCGCAGATGTCGATCATGCGCTGCCCGGCCGCATTCACCGCGCGCAGGCCGTGGTCCTTGCCCCGGAAGACCGGGATGCCGCCCATCATGTCGATGCGCTCGCGCAGCTTGGTCTCGGTGAACAGCTCGTCCTTGGCCAGCACCCGGGTGTGCCCGATGACCGGCCGCAACGCGCTGCGCCAGGCCGCGGCGCCGACGGTGTACGGATCCAGCTGGGAGAGGTGGTTCACCGCGATGAGCAGCGGTCGCCGCTGGGAGATGAACTCCCGCAGCCGGTCCCGCGCCCCAGCCGCGTAGGTCACCCGGGGGCGATAGCGACGACCCAGCAGCCAGTAGGCCGCCCGCGCCTTCAGCAGGTTCTGCTGGTGGTCACGATAGAAGTCGTAGACTGCGTCGCTGTTCTCGAGTACGACCTCAGGGCGTTCCATAGCGCCCACCCTAGCTACCAACCGCAAGGTATGCGGGACAAGATTTTCGCGGCCCACAGCGGCACAAATGGGTAAGCGGCAAATTATGCAACGCAATTGGTCTGTGTCAGTGCGATGATGGCTGAGTGGCACGCGCAGAGGAACACGGTGACCGTTCTCGACGCGAATTCCGGCATGAGGACCAGGTGGTTCGACCAGGGACCCTGCTGGTGTCCGCGACCGATCTGACCGAGCCGTCGTTCCGACGGTCGGTGGTCTACATCCTCGAACACAATGACGGCGGCACCTGGGGCGTGGTCCTCAACAAGCCCAGCGACACCGCCCTGCACGATGTGCTCCCCAACTGGTCCGAACTGGCCGCCGGCCCCCGCGCGCTCTACATCGGGGGCCCGGTGAAACGCGATGCGGCGCTGTGCCTGGCCACCATCAAGGTGGGTGCGTCCATTGCCGGGCTGACCGGCGTACGCCGGGTGGACGGCCGGGTGGTCCTGGTGGACCTGGATTCCGATCCGGACCGCATCGAGGGTCTGGTCGAGGGCATCCGGGTCTTCGCGGGCTACGCCGGCTGGACCTTCGGGCAGCTGGAAGGCGAACTGGATCGCGGCGATTGGATCGTCCTGTCCGCCCTGCCCACCGACCCGCTGGCGGGCCGCATCGACCTCTGGGCCCACGTCCTGCGCCGCCAGCCGCTGCCGCTGTCCCTGCTGGCCACGCACCCGATCGAACTGGAACGCAACTAGGATCGTGAATCCGGTATGGGTATGGACACCCTCCGGAACGTGACAACTGAACTGGTGACATATGGGTAACTCACCGGGTACGCCCAGAACTCGACCAGCTCCACACCACCGGTCCGGTGCGCGACCGGTTCGGCATCCGGCTGTCGGCAAGAGGCGCGGAGAGGCGGGTTAGCGCGATGCCGGAGGACCAGGCGGCCTTGCTCCGCGCGCTGTACGACGAGCACGCGGCGGCGCTGTGGAGGTACACCTACGGGCTGGTCGGAGATCCGGGCCGGGCCGAGGACATCGTGCAGGAGACCTTGCTGCGTGCCTGGCAGCGGCCCAATGTGCTGGACCAGTCCACCAGTTCGGCGCGGGCCTGGCTCTTCACGGTCGCCCGCAATCTGGCCGTGGACGAGCATCGCAGCGCGCGCAGCCGGCGCGAATTCCGCACCGATCACCCGCCGGAGGTACTCGAACCGGACAAGACGGATCGGGCGCTGGACGGGTGGCTGGTGGCGGATGCGCTGGCGCGGCTGAGCATCGATCACCGCGACGTAATCGTCCGTGCCTACTACCGGGGCCTGTCCACGCATCAGATCGCGGAGGAACTGGAGATCCCGGAGGGCACGGTCAAGTCCCGGATGCACTACGGCATGCGGGCATTGCGATTGGTGCTGCAGGAGATGGGGGTGACGAGATGACCGAGGGCCATGAACCATGCGATGGCTACACCACCTGGGACGGCGCGTATGTGCTCGGCGCTCTCGCCCGGGACGACCGCCGCGAGTACGAGGAGCATCTGACCGGATGCGAGTCCTGCCGTGCGGCCGTGTCGAAACTGGCCGGTCTGCCCGGCCTGCTGGCCCTGGTGGATGCCGAGACCGCGTTGTCGGTTGCGGCGCAAGACGATCCGCCCTCCACCGTGCCGCCGCCACCCGAGCGGCTGCTGCCGACCCTGGCGGCGCGGGCCGCCAAACGGCGGCGCCGGGGGCGATGGGAAGCGATCGGCGGAGCAGTGGCGGCGGCGGCCGCGGCGGTGACCATCGCGATTCCGGTGACCGCCACCGTGGCCCAGCACGAGGGCCCGACCTTCGTACAGCAGGTGGTGGCGCAGGGTCCGCTGAAGCCGCAGACCGACACCCCGATCCAGGCCACCTTCAAGGTGATGTCGATCAACGGCCAGACCCGGGTCGACATGTGGTGCCAGTACCCGCCCTCGGACGAGGAGTACGTGTGGACGCTGTCGCTGTGGGTGACCCGCAACGACGGCGTGCAGTCCAAGCTCGCCGAATGGACGGTCAAGCCGGGGCAGACGCTGACTCCGGACGGCACCACCTCGGTCTCGCCGGAGCAGTTGAAGACGGTCGAGATTCGCAACGGGTCCGGGAAAGTCCTGCTGGCAGCTGGCATCTGAGCACGCGCGCGAACGGCGCGCCCCGGGTGGGAGCGCGCCGTCCGGCACCGTGACTACCGGGTCTTGCGGCGGAAAGTCGTGGTGGACCAGAAATATCCGAACACGCCGATCACCACGCACCAGCCGATGGCCAGGATGCCGTTGTGCCCGATCGGCCCGCCCATCAGCAGCCCGCGCAGGGTCTCGGTGATCGGGGTGAAGGGCTGGTACTCGGCGAACTGCTTCACCCCCGCCGGCATGGTGTCCGTCGGCACCAGGCCGCTGCCCAGGAAGGGCAGGAACAGAATCGGCATGGGCATGTTGGACGCGCTCTCCGGGGTCTGGGCGATCAGGCCGAAGCCGACGCCGAGCCAGTTCAGCGCGAAGACGGTCAGGCCGATGAGGCCGAAGGCCGCCAGCCATTCCACCAGGTTGGCGTGCGGCCGGAAGCCGATGGCCACGGCCATCAACGTCATGGCGACCACGCCCAGCATGCCCTGGATCAGGGTGCCGACCACCTGCCCGGTGAGTACCGAGGCGTGCGAGAAGTGCATGGTGCGAAAGCGATTGATGATGCCCTTGGTCATATCGGTGGCCATGCCGACCGCGACGCCCGCGACCATGTACGCCGGGATGATGAGCATCATGCCGGGCGTCAGGTAGTCGATGTACCGGCCACCGGTGGCCGATTTCAGCGCACCGCCGAACACGTAGTCGAACAGCAGCAGCAGGAACACCGGCATGATGATCAGGGAGAAGGTCATGCCCGGATACCGCTTGGCGTGCACCAGGTTCCGGCGCAGCATGGTCTTCGAGTCGGCGAACGACATGGTCAGAGTCGGCCCGCCCATCACCCCACCGCCACCCCTGTTGGAATCGCTACGCGATGCAATCTTCATTTGGAGGTCTCCTTCTCTGGAGCGTGGCCGCCGGTGAGGGCCAGGAAGACGTCGTCGAGGTCGGGGGTGTGCACGGACAGGCCCGCGGGTTCCACCCGGGCCGCGTCGAGGCGGTCGATCACCTCGCGGACCGAGCGCACCGCGCCGTCGCTCGGAATGGCCAGCGTGAGGTCACCGTTGACCTGCGCGGCATCACCGAAAAGCCGTGCGGCGGATTCGAATTCGGCGCGCTCGCCGAAGTCCAGGCGGATGTAGCCGCCGGGCACCATGCGCTTGAGCTGATCGGCCGTGCCCTGGGCGACCAGTTGCCCCCGGTGCAGGACGGCGATGCGGTCGGCCAGCTGGTCGGCTTCTTCCAGGTACTGGGTGGTGAGGAAGATGGTGACGCCCCGCGCGGTGAGGTCGCGGATGATGTCCCACATGCCACGGCGGCTGCGCGGATCCAAACCCACGGTGGGCTCGTCGAGGAAGATGATGCGCGGATCGCCGACCAGGGTCATGGCCAGGTCCAGGCGGCGGGTCATGCCGCCGGAGTAGCTCGAGGCGATCTTGTCGGCGGCCTCCTCCAGATCGAAGGTGGCCAGCAGTTCCGCTGCCAGCCTGCGGCTTTCGGGGCGCGGCAGGTGGTGCAGGTCGCCCATGAGAATGAGGTTCTCGCGGCCGGTGAGGAGTTCGTCCACGGCCGAGAACTGGCCGGTGACCCCGATGATCGAGCGCACGCCGTCGGGCTGGGTGGCGGGATCGAAACCGCCGACACTGATCTCGCCGCCATCGGCGTGTTTCAGGGTGGACAGGATCTCGACCGTGGTGGTCTTGCCCGCGCCATTGGGGCCGAGCAGCGAGAAGACGCTGCCCTCCGGGACGGGGAAGTCGATGCGGTCGAGCACGATGTGCTCACCGAAGGATTTGCAGAGGCCGGTGACCGCGATGGCCGCCGGTGCAGGGTCGTTGTACATGTCTCCCTCTCATCAATAGATAGGCATGAATGCATACGTCATCCAGGCCGTGACCGCCGAGGCTTGCGATCAAAGTGTTTTGGTTTCAGCTATTCAGTTGTGCTACCGGGTTTTTCGATCAGATATCGAGGTCCTCGACCTGCGAGTGCTCGGTGGCGTCCACGACGCGGGCGTAGAGGCGATCGGGAATCTTGCCCTCCAGATCCTGGAGGGTGTCGTAGACCTCGAGGGTGAAATCGCCCCAATCCTGTTCGCCCAGACCGAGGAAGCGACGCCACTGGCGCCAATTGGTGTCGGTCGGAAACTCCGACCAGTTGGAGAAGTGGCTGTGCACCGCATACGCGCCCTTGCGGGTGCGGTACACCCGGATGTCCTCGATGCGCTCGTTGGCCATCTGGTGCCAGTGGGTGAGCAGGGCGCCGGAGAACCGGACCTGCCGGGTACCGTCCTTGCCCACCTTCAGGACCACCTCGTCGTAGCCCTGTTGCCGGCCCTCCTCGAGCTCGATGAAGCGCCGCAGTGCCGTCACGATCGCGCCCGACAGATTGCCCCCCACCAGCTCCTGCGCGCGCTGAAACAGCTTCAGGTCATCATCGGACACGTAAATCGTCTTGTTCGGCATGCACCAACTATACGTAGACGTATACATACACTGCAAGACCTGTCGCGAAACGCGGAGATTGAACCGCTGACGACTCGCATCCGTATCCCGGTTGAAGGCACTCGGGCACCGGTGGCTGCCACCGGAAAGGACGCGCCCATGCATAGCGGCACACGGGTCGCTGACCAGCTGGTCAAGGCGGTATCGGCGCTGGGCGTCGGGCACATATTCGGCGTCGACGGAGCAAATATCGAAGACCTCTACGATGCGGCTTTCGATCATCGGGGTCTTATCACCGCCGTGGTGGCCAAGCATGAGTTCGGCGCGGCCACCATGGCCGACGGGTATGCGCGTTCGACCTCCGGCCTCGGTGTCGTGTGCGCGACCTCCGGCGGCGGCGCCGTGAACCTCGTCGCCGGGCTGGCCGAATCGTTCGCCTCCCGGGTGCCGGTGCTGGCACTGATCGGCCAGCCCCCGACCGTCCTGGAGGGCAGGGGCGCGTTCCAGGACACGAGTGGGCAGGCCGGCGCCTTCGACGCGGTCGCGCTCTACACGCCGATCTCGCACTACTGTGCCCGCGTCGAGGCCCCCGCCGACCTGCCCGCTCACCTCGCCCACGCGGTCTCCGCCGCCCGCCGGGGCGGGCCCGCGGTGCTGTTGCTGCCCAAGGACATTCAGCAGGCCGACCTGGTCGCCCCGGATTTCGTGCCGCCCGCGCGCGCCTACCGCCGCGACATCGAGAACCTGTGGCGGGTGCTGCACACCGTGCGCCGCGCCCGGGCGGTCGGCAAGATCGTGATCATCGCCGGGGACCAGGTGGCCCGCGACGACGCCCGCGACGAACTGGCCGCCTTCGCCGCCGCCGTGGACGCCGCCGTCGGGGTCGCGCCCGACGCCAAGGACGTCTACCACCACGCGGACCCCGGCTATTGCGGCGTCGCGGGCAGCATGGGCAATCCCGAACTGCTCGACGTCCTGCGCGGCGCGGAACTGTGCCTGCTGATCGGCACCCGCATGCCGGTCACCGCCCGGGCCGGGCTGGAGGACGCGCTCGCGGCGGTGCCGCTGGCCGGAATCGGCGCGCTGCCGCCGTTCCTGCCCGCCGGGCACGCGCACAGCAACGACCTGGCCGAGACCCTCGCCGAGCTGATCGGCGCATTGGATTCCGACGACGGCGAAACCGAGGCGCGGATCATCCCGCTGCGGCCGCACCCGTCCGGCGAGCCCACCCTGACCCCGCTGCCCGTGCCGCCCTCCGACGGTCCCGGGCTGCGCTATCGCGAGGTGGTGGAGACCATCAACGACGCGCTGCCCCCGGGCTCGGACGTCTTCGCCGACGCCGGCAATACCGGTGCGGCCGTGGTGCATCACCTGCGGCTGCCGCGGCACGGGCGCTTCACGGTGGCGCTCGGCATGGGCGGCATGGGCTATGCCTTCGGGGCCGGGATCGGGTCGGCCTTCGCCCGGCACCGCCGCCCGGACGGCGGGCAGCGGCGCACCTACGTCATCGCGGGCGACGGCGCATTCTTCATGCACGGCATGGAGATTCACACCGCGGTCGAACACCGGCTGCCGATCACCTTCATCGTCCTCAACAACAACGCGCACGCCATGTGCCTCACGCGCGAGCAGCTGTACTACGGGGATCGCTACAGCTTCAACAGATTTCGTCCCGCGTATCCGGGCGCGGGGATGGCCGCCATGTTCCCGGATCTGTGCACCCACGCACCGGAGAACCGGACCGACCTGGCCGCAGCACTACGGCACTGCGCCGACCGCCCGGGACCGTCGTTCGTCGCGATCGACTGCGATCCCGACGAAATCCCGCCGTTCACACCGTTCCTGACGCCACCCGGGAGGTAACCCGTGACCACCAGCGCCCTGCCCGCCCTCAGTGACATTCCGGAAGCCGACGTGCCCGGCCTACTGCGCATCGAGAACTCCGATCGCGAGGCCACCACCCCGATCATCCTGGACATGCTGCGATCGGTGTATCCGCACGACCAGATCTTCGGCGACTTCTGCCCGGTCCAGGGGTTCATCGCAGCGCCGCCGCGGGAGCTGTACGAGTACCTCGCCGACACCCGGTGCCTGGAGGAATGGACCTACAGCCTGCGCGGATTCACCGAGACCGAGGAGCCCGGGCTGTGGGTGTCGCACGACCGGATGGGCGACAGCACCAGGATCTACACCCGCACCGTCGCCAATCCCGACGCCATGACCGTGGACTACCACTGCGCCTGGGACCAGAGCGACCACCTGTGGATGATCTACCTGATGCGGGTGATCGACGCCCAGGTGGTGTTCGACAAACCCGGTTCGGTGGTGCTGTGGACGAACTGCCACCACCCGTTCTACGACAAGAACCCCTACCAGGACACCGCGCCCGACAAGCGCAAGGTGTGGGTGGGCGACTTCTGGGAAATGTTCTCCGCCGGGCACCAATTGGAGCTCGACAACCTCCGGGCCATCGCGGAATACCGCGCCTCGCACGGCCTGCCCATCAAGCCCGACTGGATGCGGAACCCCTCGGAAAAGAAGTGAGTTGAGCGCCATGGACTTCACCGACCCCGCCCTCCGGATGGCGCCGCCTGTCAGCCTGGTCGATGTCTCCGGATATCTGCCCGGCGACCCGGTCGGCACCGAGTACTTCACCCGGTTCTCCCGCTCGGACCGGATGGCCAAGAACGTCATGTTCCGGGCTCCCAGCGGCCGCCATCACGTCGGCCGCGACGAGACCGCCGTGGACATGGTGGAGCGAGCCGTCGCACCGCTGATCGAACGCCATGGGGCACAGGAAATCTCGAATGTCGACATCCTGCTCACCCATACCCAGCTGCCCGACAATCCGGTGCTGGGCGCCGGGCCGGAGGTGGCGCGACGGCTGAATATGAAACCGCGCTGGGTGTTCGACATCCACAATGGCGGCTGCGCGGCCTTCGTCCACATGATGTGGATGGCCCGCATGATCCTGCAGACGACCGACGCGCGCACCGCGCTCATCGCCTGTACTCAGAACTGCGCGGGCCCGGTGTTCACCCAGCCCGATATCCGCGGGCTCGCGCAGGCTCCCGTTCCCGGCGACGGCTGCGGGGTCGGGCTCCTCGTCAAGAACAGCTCCGCGCCGATCCTCGATATCGAGTGCCGCACCTA
The DNA here is from genome assembly GCF_040645495.1 of Nocardia sp. NPDC046763. NCBI lineage: Bacteria > Bacillati > Actinomycetota > Actinomycetes > Mycobacteriales > Nocardiaceae > Nocardia > Nocardia sp. NPDC046763. Next base: position 65,113 of record NZ_JBEYYI010000002.1, read on the forward strand.
TCCGGAGTTCGCGGGCGACATGGAGTTCAGCACCAACGGCGAACGCAAGTACTGGGAGCCGGGCGAGGGCCAGGGCTGCGTCACCTTCACCGAATCCAAGGTGGCCAAGGTGATGACGCGCGGCAATCGGCTGGTGCCCGAGGTGGCGCACGCGGTGTGCAAGCGCATCGGGGTGAAGTCCCGCGATATCGACACCTTCGTCACGAACCAGCCCAACCGGCTGTTCCTGCGCAACTGGAACGAGGCGATGGAACTGCCGCCCGAACGGCACCCGGACACCTTCGACAGCTGCGGAAACCTGTTCGCCGCAGGCATTCCCGTGACCCTGGACGCCGAGAACCGGGCCGGGCGGCTGCGCAACGGCTCGGTGGTGCTGATGGCGGCGTTCGCGCACGCCGGGGACTTCGCGGGGGCGGCGGCGGTCCGCTGGGGCGCGGCTCGATGACCCGCCCCGGTGCGGGGGAGCGCAGGCGGCCCGCGGCGGGGATCGTGGCGCCGGTGTCCTGGCCGACGGGATTGCGGGGTTCAGAGCTGGCGGGCTATCCCGCCACCGTCGACCCGCACGGCGCGGACACCATCCGCTACGACCTCAGCCTGAGCGAAAACCCGTTTCCGCCACTGCCTTCGGTCATCGCCGCGCTCGACGACTGCCTCGGCAAGGCGAACCGGTATCCGGAATTCCTGCCCCGGCGGCTGCCGCGGCTGATCGCCGATCACCTCGGCGTCTCGGCCGACCAGGTGGTGGTGGGTTCCGGCGCGACCGGGGTGGCCATGCAGATCATGCAGACCCTCCCCCGCGCCGGAGCCGAATTCATCTACGCCACACCGACCTTCGACGGCTACCCGATCATGGCGACCATGACCGGGCTGCGGCCGGTGACGGTGCCACTGGACAGCCACGGCCGCCAGGACCTGTGGGGCATGGCCCGCGCGGTGAGCGAGCGCACCGGGCTGATCGCGGTGTGCCGTCCGCACAATCCGACCGGAACCGTGCTCCCGGCCAGCGAAGTGAAGGCGTTCCTGTATTCCGTCCCACCGCGAGTCCCGGTGATCCTGGACGAGGCGTACGTCGAATTCCTCGGTGCGAGTGACACTCTCGACGCCGTCGAGCTGATCGACCGGCACCCCAATGTGCTGGTGCTGCGCACCTTCTCCAAGGCCTACGGCCTGGCCGGGCTGCGCATCGGCTACGCGTTCGGCGCGGCGGAACTGGTGCACCGGGTGCATCGGCTGCAACTGCCCTTCGGGATGCCCGCCACCGCGGTGGCCGCGGTGCGCGCGTCCTATGCCGCGGAAGCCGAACTGGGCGAACGGATTCTGCGCATCACCACCGAACGCGAACTGCTGCGCGCCGAACTGCGCCGCGGCGGCATCCGGGTGCCGCGCAGTAGCGCCAACTTCCTGTACCTGCCCGGCCGCGATATCGCGCCGGCGCTGGCGCGCGCCGGAATCGTGGCCAAGCGCTACCCGGACGCCAGCGCCCGCATCGCGGTGGGCGATCCGGGTTCGGACCGGGCCGTACTGCACGCGCTGGCCGCCCGGCCCTCGGCGGGCGCCCGTTCGCTGCGGCACGAGGACAGCCGGCTGCTCTCGCTCACGGCGCGCTACGAGCCCACCGCTGCGCAAGGGCGGCACATGTGATCAGCTGAATCTGGTGGAACATCATGAGCGGCAACACGACCAGTCCCACCGAATGCCCCGCGAACAGCACCGTCGCCATGGGCAGCCCGGTGGCCAGGCTCTTCTTGGATCCGCAGAACACCACCACGATCCGGTCGGCGCGATCGAATCGCACCGCCTCGCCGAGGAATCCGGTCGCGACCAGCACGATGGCCAGAATCGCGCAGCACACCACGGCCAGCAGCAGAATCCGCCACGGCGACATGGCATGCCAGATGCCCTCCACCATGCCCGCGCTGAAGGCGCTGTAGACCACCAGCAGGATGGACCCGCGATCCACCAGCTTGGTCGGCTCGGCGTAGCGGGCCAGGAAACCCTTGACCTTCGGCCGGATCAACTGGCCCAGAAAGAACGGCACCAGTAGCTGCAGCACGATGTCCACCACCGCGGACGGGTCCACGCTCGCCTGCCCGGTGGTGTTCATGAGCAGGATCACGAGTGCGGGAGTCAGGAAGACGCCCAGCAGGTTCGACACCGTGGCGCTCACGATCGCGCCCGCCACATTGCCTTTGGCGATGGAGGTGAAGGCGATCGAGGACTGCACCGTGGACGGCACCAGGCACAGGAACAGCACACCGGTGTAGAGATCGCTGGTCAGCACATGCGGCACCAGTACCCGGGCGGCCAGGCCGATCACGGGGAAGAGCACGAATGTGCAGGCCAGCACGGTCAGGTGCAGTCGCCAGTGCTTGAGGCCCGCGATCGCCTCCTGCGGCGCCAGGCGCGCGCCGTAGAGCAGGAACAGGAATCCGATGGCGATCTTCGTCAGCCAGCTCACGACCTCGGCCGCCTCGCCCCGAGCCGGGAAGATACTGGCGAGGACGACCATCGCAAGGATCGACAGGATGAACCCGTCTATATAGAACTTGCTGAGAAATCGCACCGAAACAGGCTAAACACCTCGCCTCTTTGGGATAACACAACACCCGCGCTGCCGCGATACTGGTGGTAATCGACAGTCACGACGACTCCCGAGGTGGAATCGCCATGGTCCTTCGGACCGACGCGGCCGCGGCCGCTACCGATACGTGGGGGATATCCGGCCCGGCCTTCCTCCTGTTCTATGTCCTCGCCGGCCTTTCCGCGGTCGCGTTCGGCTACGCACGGCGCGCGGCGGTGATGCGGGCGGTCGACCCGGCTCGGCCGCAGGCCGGACCGTTGCGCCCCAGCGAAACCGCCATGCTGGTCGACGACCGGCGGCCGGTGCTGGCCGGGCTGGCGCAATTGCGCGGCCACCAGATCATCGACTCCACCGGCACGCCGGTCCGGCCGCTGACCGCCACCGAGGAACAGGGTCTGGATCCGATCTCCCGCGCGCTGTACGCGCACCTGCACAGATCCGGGCAGGCGCGCATGCCCGGCATGCTCGTCGGAACCGCCGGGGTGTCGATGGCGCTGCGCAGCGACCTCACCGAGCGCGGCTATCTGTTCGGCGAGAAGCAGCGGAAAGCCCTGCGGACAGCGCGGTTTCCGCTCTTCGTGTTGCTCGCGCTCGGACTGGTCCGGCTGATCGCGGGCGCGGCCGCCCATCATGCGGTCGGCTTCCTGGTGTTCGCCATGATCGTCCTTGCGGTCATCACCGTCGCGGTGGGACGGCCGCCGCGCCTGACGCAGCGCGGCCGCGACGCCCTCGCCGCCGCCCAGGCCGGCAACCGGCACCTGCGGCCCGCCAACTCTCCCGCCTATTCCGCCTACGGACCCGACAGTGCCGCACTCGCCGTCGCGCTCTACGGCGGGCTGGTGTTGTGGACCCTCGACCCGACGCTCGCGGGGGCAGCCAGCGTGGTGGCAGGTGGCGGCGGTAGTGACGGCAGCTCCTGCGGCAGCGACAGTGGAAGCACTTGCAGTAGCAGTAGCAGTAGCAGTTGTAGCAGCGGCAGCAGTTGCGGCAGCAGTAGTAGTTGCGGCAGCAGCAGTAGTAGTTGCGGCAGCAGCTGCGGAGGAGGCTGCGGCGGATGACCGGTTCACCACTTCCCGAGGGGTCGCTGGGAATCGGCTGGCGGCGCGAGATCTGCGGCCTGGTGGCGGCGCTGGAGGGCATCGGATTCTGCGAGGTCATCGCGGAAACGCTGGCGCCCAGGGATTCCGGCGGCCGGGCCGGCGCCATCCTCCGGCGCGGTCGCGGCTCCCGGCCCGGCGTCGACGTGCCCGAGGAGCTGGCCACGCTGGTGGCCCGGGGCATTCCCGCGGTGCCGCACGGTATTTCGCTGTCGCTCGGCGGTGCGGAAGCGGTGGACGACCGGCGGGTCTCCCATCTCGCCGATTGCGCGCGGGCGCTGGGTTCGCCGCTGGTGAGCGAGCACATCGCCTTCGTGCGCGCGGGTGGCCTGGAGGCCGGGCACCTGCTGCCGGTGCCGCGCACCCGCGAGGCGCTGGATGCCCTGGAGCGCAATATCCTCCGCACGAGCCGTCAGTTGGATGTGCCGCTGGCGGTGGAGAACATCGCGGCGCTGTTCGAATGGCCGAACGCCGAGTACACCGAGGCGGAATTCCTGCAGGAGCTCGTCGAGCGTACCGGGGTCCATCTCCTGCTCGATATCGCGAATGTCTATGCCAATGCCCGCAATACGTCACGTGATCCGCTCACGGAGCTGTTGCGCCTGCCCGCCGAGCGGGTGGCGTACTGCCATATCGCGGGCGGCCACGAGTCCGGCGGCCGCTACATCGACACCCATGTCCACCCCGTCCCCGCCGAGGTGCTGGCCCTGGTCGCCGAGTTCACGGCCGGCCACGCCGTCCCCCTCATGTTGGAACGCGACGGAAACTATCCGCCCGCAACCGAACTCACCGCCGAACTGAACGCCATCGGCACGGCCTCCGGCCGCCCGCCCATTACCCTGCGCCCGGATGTGATCCCGGCATGACCATCGAGTCGCCCCGGACGGCGGGGACACTCGCCGAGCAACAGGCGGCCGTGGTGCGAGCGCTGGTCGCCGGCGACCGGCCGCCGCCCGGTTTCGACGCGGACGATCTCGCCGCCACCGCGCACGGCCTGCTGCACAAGCGGGCCGAGGAGGTGGCGCGGCGGTTCCCGCGCCTGGCGCAGGCCGCCGGACCCGACTTCCGGGCCCGCTACCTGGACTGGGCGCGCAGCCGGCCGAAGATCACCACCACCGAGGACGCCGCGGCCTTCGCCCGTGACCTCGGACTACCCGATCCGCGGCCGAAACCCGGCAGGCGGCCACGGTGGCCCATCCACCGTGGACGATGATGCGTGGGTGGCCTTCCTCACGCGCGATCCACAGCACGGCTATCGGCCCAATCCGGCCCCGGCGACCCGGACGGCCAGCCGGATCCTGCTTCGATTCGGGCTGGCGCGCTGGGATTTCGTGCTGCGGCAGACGGTCCTCGCGCCCGGTGGGCAGTCGGGGTGGCATTACCACGACGGGACCCTGTTCGTACTGGTCACCGGCGGTGCGCTGGATCATCCGAAAGCCGATTGCACCCCGGTCACCATCCGGCCGTGGCATGTCTTCCGGGAGCCGAGCGGTCCCGGGCACGCGCACCTGGCCCGCAACAGCGGCCCGCGACCGGTGAAACTGACCGTCTTGTATGTGAATCCGAAGGGGAGCCCGCTCGCGCGCAGCATCCCGCCGCCCGCGTGCGCGGGCGAACCCTCGGCAAGTGATCCGGATCATTGAGGCAAGCTGGGCACATGATCGAAGTCGTCACCGTCGGCACCGAGCAGGAACTGGCGGACGCCTACGCGGTGCGCATGAAGGTCTTCGTGGACGAGCAGGGCGTGCCCGCGGACATCGAGATCGACGAGCTCGACGAGACGGCCGACCATTTCCTGGCGCGGCTGGACGGCAGGCCGGCCGGGGCCGGGCGGCTGATCGTGCGGGACGGTGTCGGCGTGCTCGGGCGGCTGGCGGTCCTGGCGGAGACGCGCGGCACCGGGCTCGGCGTGGCGCTGGTGCGCGCCATCGAGGAGCGGGTGCGCGAGCGCGGCCTGGGCGCGGTCGAACTGCATTCGCAGACCCACGCGCAGGGCTTCTACGAGAAGCTCGGGTACGAGGCGTACGGCGAGATCGGCATGGACGCGGGCATCCCGCACATCTGGATGCGCAGGTCGCTCGCGAACTGAGACCTAGGCGGTCTCGCAGGCGTCCCGCAACGAGCAGGCGCCGCAAGCACTGCCGCAGCCGCCGATCTTCTCCTCCGGGAACGCGGTGGCGAGCGCCTTCTCGGCGGCGGCCGCTCCGGCGCCGAGGGTGAACACCGCGATGACCACAGCCACCACGGCCACGACCAGGGCCGCGATGCCGCCGGCGACCAGCGCGACCGCACCGGCGGCCGCGAGCAGCAGACCCGCCACCACCGAGGTCGGCGCGGCCACCCGGTTGGCCAGCTTGAAGGATTCCTCGGTCTTCACCGCGGCCTCGGAGTGCACCCCGAAATACCGGTTGCCCGGCAGCGTCCCGGTGAATCCGAGCACGCCCGTGACCACGGCCACAGCCGCGAGGACAAAGAGGATCAGCGCCACGACGAACACTCGGCTCACGCTACACGGCAGCCAATTTTGCCTCCGCTTCGCTTCGGCAGCCAATTTTGCCTCCGCTTCGCTTCGGCGGGTTCGCGGCGCTGAAGGTCTCGTTCTTCCCTCCTCCGCTCCCCCGCTTCCCTCCTCCGCTCCAAGTGCGGGGAGGCGGAGCGCAGTCCAGAACGAAACGCGCCGCGAACCTACGGGCACGGCCCAGAAGCGGTGACGCTGTCCGGACCCCTTTTGGGATGCAGGACGGCGACGTTTTACCCTGGTGAGCGACCTTATCGGGGATTGGCTGGACAAAGAAGGCAGGACCGTGCAGGACACCCGTGCATCCGAAACACCCACCGCGACCGCGGGTGGGGGCGGCGACGTTCCCGCACACCGCTACAACGCCGATCTCGCCGGCCGCATCGAACAGAAGTGGCAGGGCAACTGGCAGGAGCGCGGCACCTTCTACGCGCCCAACCCGGTCGGTCCGCTGCAGGGCGAGACCCCGGCCGACAAGCTGTTCATCCAGGACATGTTCCCGTACCCGTCGGGTGCCGGCCTGCACGTCGGTCACCCACTGGGCTACATCGCCACCGATGTCTTCGCCCGCTACCACCGCATGCACGGCCGGAATGTGCTGCACGCCCTGGGTTATGACGCCTTCGGCCTGCCCGCCGAGCAGTACGCGGTGCAGACCGGCGCGCACCCGCGCGACACCACCATGGCGAATATCGCCACCATGCAGCGGCAGCTGGACCGCCTGGGCCTGGGCCACGACCGCCGCCGCACCTTCGCCACCACCGATCCCGAGTACTACCGGTGGACGCAGTGGATCTTCCTGCGCATCTACAACGCCTGGTACGACACGGGCCTGGGCAAGGCCCGCCCGATCGCGGAGCTGATCGCCGAATTCGAGGCCGGCAAGCGGGAAGCCGTCGCGGGCCGCGCCTGGAATGAGCTGTCCCCGTCCGAGCGTAATGCCGCCATCGACTCCCAGCGCCTGGTCTACCAGACGAATTCGATGGTCAACTGGTGCCCGGGCCTGGGCACCGTGCTGTCCAACGAGGAGGTCACCGCGGACGGCCGCTCCGAGCGCGGCAACTTCCCGGTGTTCCGTAAGCGCCTGTGGCAGTGGATGATGCGCATCACCGCCTACTCCGATCGCCTGGTCGACGACCTGGACGGGCTGGACTGGCCGGAGAACGTGAAGGCCATGCAGCGCAACTGGATCGGCCGCTCGCGGGGCGCGCAGGTCAAGTTCGAGGCCACCGGCGCGAGCGCCGAATCGGGTGCAGTGGACGCGAGCGCCGAATCGGGTGCAGTGGACGCGAGCGCCGAATCGGATGCAGTGGATCTGATCGAGGTCTTCACCACCCGCCCCGACACTCTGTTCGGAGCGACCTACGTGGTGCTGGCCCCCGAGCACGAGCTGGTCGACAAGCTGACCGCCGCCACCTGGCCATCCGGCACCGACGCGCGCTGGACACTCGGCAACGCCGGCAGCCCCGCGGAAGCCATTGCGGCCTACCGGAAGTCGATTGCCGCCAAGTCGGATCTGGAGCGGCAGGAGAACAAGGAGAAGACCGGTGTCTTCCTGGGCTCCTACGCCACCAACCCGGTCAACGGCGCGCGCGTGCCGATATTCATCGCCGATTATGTGCTGAGCGGCTACGGCACCGGCGCGATCATGGCCGTCCCCGGCCACGACCCGCGCGACTGGGAGTTCGCCACCGCCTTCGGCCTGCCCATCATCGAGGTCGTCACGGGCGGTGATGTCTCGGAGGCGGCCCACTCCGGTGACGGTGTCATGGTGAACTCCGGCTACATCGACGGCATGGACATCGAGTCCGCCAAGGCCAAGGTGATCGCCGAACTGGAGGCCAACGGCCACGGTAGGGGCACCGTCCAGTACAAGCTGCGCGACTGGCTGTTCGCGCGTCAGCGCTACTGGGGCGAGCCGTTCCCCATCGTCTACGACGAGGACGGCGCGCCGCACTCGCTGCCGGAATCCATGCTGCCGGTGCGTCTTCCGGAGATCGACGACTTCGCGCCGGTCACCTTCGACCCGGACGACGCCGACTCCGAACCGTCCCCGCCGCTGGCCAAGGCCACCGACTGGGTGCACGTCGAACTGGACCTGGGCGACGGCGTCAAGAAGTACCGCCGCGACACCAATGTCATGCCCAACTGGGCGGGCAGCTCCTGGTACCAGCTGCGCTACGCCGACCCGACCAATACCGAAACCTTCTGCGCCCCCGAGAACGAGCAGTACTGGCTGGGCCCGCGCACGGCCGAGCACGGCCCGAAAGATCCGGGCGGCGTAGACCTGTACGTCGGCGGCGTGGAGCACGCGGTGCTGCACCTGCTGTACGCGCGCTTCTGGCAGAAGGTGCTCTTCGACCTGGGTGACGTGTCCGGCTCCGAGCCGTACCGCCGCCTGTTCAACCAGGGCTACATCCAGGACTACGCCTACACCGACGCGCGCGGCGCCTACGTGCCGGCCGCGGAGATCGTGGAGCGGGACGGAAAGTTCTTCTGGACCAATGCCTCCGGCGTGGAGGAGGAGGTCTTCCAGGAGTACGGCAAGATCGGCAAGTCGCTGAAGAACGCCATCTCCCCCGACGAGATGTGCGACCTGTACGGCGCCGACACCTTCCGCTTCTACGAGATGTCGATGGGCCCGCTGGACACCTCGCGGCCCTGGGCCACCAAGGATGTCGTGGGCGCGCACCGCTTCCTGCAGCGGGTGTGGCGACTGGTGGTGGACGAGGAGACCGGCGCGGTGAAGGTCACCGATGGCGAGCCGTCGGCCGAGGCCCTGCGCCTGCTGCACAAGACCATTGCCGGTGTCGACGACGACTACGCCAACCTGCGCGACAACACCGCGGGCGCCAAGCTCATCGAGCTGACCAACTTCCTGACCAAGAACTACGGCGCCGGCGCGCCCCGCGCACTGGTGGAACCCCTGGTCCTGATGCTGGCCCCGATGTCCCCGCACGTGGCCGAGGAGCTGTGGGAGCGTCTGGGCCACACCACGGCCCTGGCCCACGGCCCCTTCCCGGTCGCGGATCCCGCACTGCTGGTGGCGGATTCGGTCGAGTACCCGATCCAGGTCAACGGCAAGGTCCGCAGCCGCGTCAGTGTCGCCGCCGACGCCGACCAGGCCGCGGTCCAAGCCGCCGCGCTGGCGGACGAGAAGATCGCGGAACTGCTGGGCGGCAAGGCGCCTCGCAAGATCATCGTGGTGCCCGGCCGCCTGGTGAACATCGTCGCCTGAGTCGACCGGCGTTCGGCCCGGTGCGCACCGCGCACCGGGCCGAATTCAGCTGCGGCGCAGTTCTACCGGGGCGGAATCAGGACATCGTTGAGGGTGACCAGCTGCAGGCTGCGTTCCCGGATGATGTCGGTGAGCTGGTCGTAGAGGTGGGTGACCGTCGGCCGGTTGGCGTGGCCGATGACGATGGACTGCGCCCGGAACCACTGGCGCGCGGCATCGAGGACCATGCCGTCGTTGATCACCGGATTGGTGTCGTTCAGGGTGCCGTACCACATGGTCGGGACGGTGTAGCCGCAGTCGGCGGCGACGGCGTCGACGCTGCCGTTGTGGTGGCCGTAGGGCGGGCGGTAGTAGGGCGTGCCGTCGGTGCCGTACTGGTTCCAGAGGAAGTCCTTGCAGCGCTCGAGCTGGTCGGCGATGGCGCCGCCGGACAGCTTGGTCAGGTCCGGGTGGTCCCAGGTGTGGTTGCCGAGCTGGACCTGCCCCGAGTCGACCAGGGGGCGCAGCACATCCCGGTGGTCGAGCCAGCCGGGATAGTAGGCGGTCACGAAGAAGGTGAGCCGGGCCCCGGTATCCCGGGCGAAATCGATGAAGCCGCGGATGGTTTCGGAGCTGGCGCCGTCATCGATGGTGAGCGCCATGTGGTTTCCGCCGCCCGGCAGCGCGGTGAGGGTGCCCGGGCCGATCGGCGTTTTGGGTCCGAAATCCGGTGTCACCTGCGGCATCCCGGGCAGCTGGGGAATGGTTCCGCCGGCGGATCCGGTGTCGAAGGGGAAGTCGGCGCACGATTCGCCCGTGCCCAGCAGGGTGGCGGCCGTACCCGCCGCCAGCATCGTCAGCAGCCGTCGTCTGTCCATTGCGACCCTCATTCAATTCACTACGGTTGAAAATTCCGCTCCCCCAGCGAAAACCGGCTATGTCGGCGAGACCAGCACATCGTTGAGCGTCACCATGGACAGGTTGCGCTCCCGGATGATCTCGGCCAGACGGTCATAGCAGTGCGTCACGGCGGGATGATTGGCATGTCCGATGACAATGGCCTGCGCATTGAAGTACTTTCGCGCACACTCGATCAGATAGTCCTCGGTAATGACACCGGAGTCGGACAGCGAGCCGTACCACATGGTGGGGACGGTGTATCCGAGATCCGCTGCCACCTTGTCGACCGTAGCATTGTGGCGGCCGTAAGGGGGACGGAAATACGGCGTCCCGTCCACGCCGAAGGTGTTGCGCAGGAACGTCTTTGCCCGGGTGAGCTGCGAGGCCACGTCGGTAGCGGACAGTTTGGTGAGATCCGGGTGGTCCCAGGTGTGATTGCCCAGCTGGATCTGCCCGGCGTCCACCAGCGGCCGCAAAGCGGCGCGGTGCGTGGTCCAGGAGTCGTATTTCGCGGTGACGAAGAAGGTGAACCGCGCCCCGGTGTCCTTGGCGAATTCGATATACGCGCCGACCACATCCGGATCGGCCCCGTCGTCGACGGTGAGTGCCAAATTGTTGCCAGCGCCGGGCAATCCGGTAATCGTCCCGGCGGGAATGCGGGATTTCTGCGCGACCGGCGGCGCGGCGAGCGCCTTCGGAGTCGGTGTCGCCGACGATGTTCCGGCAGGTCCGCTGATGCGCGGCGTCACCTTGTGGGAGGGGCCGGACTCCGCGGAGCAGCCGGTCAGCGCCGCCGCAGTGCCCGCGGCGAGCATCACGAGCAGCTTTCGTCTATCCATCTCTGTCGTTCGCTCCGAAGATATATTTTGCGCCTCGCCTCCCTCGCAGGGCCTACCCGTTATATCTAGGCGCCGTGAACTGAGCACCAATTCTGTGCGAAATGATCGAAATTCAGCACAGAATTTAAGGCTGCTCTCAGTGTGGGATGGGGCGCAGCACGATTTCGGTGGGATGCGCGTCACGCGGGGTCTCGACGGCCTGCCGCACGGCGCGGGCAACCGTTTCGGCCCTGAGGAATTCGCCCGGCTGGTACTCGCGCCCCTCCCCCGCGATGATCTCGCGCTGCATGTCGGTGTCGATGCGCCCGGGATGCACCGAGGTCACCCGCAGCGCGGGCTCCTCCAGGCGCAGTGCGTCGCCGAAGGCGCGCAGCCCGAACTTGCTGGCCGCGTACACGCCCCAGCCCGGATTGGCCCGCAGCCCGGCTCCCGAATTGATCAGCACCACATGGCCGTTGGCGGCGCGCAGCGCGGGCAGCAACACCCTGGTCAACTCCGCGACCGCGATCAGGTTGGCTTCCAACGTATTCCGCCACTGCATCACCGAGGAATCGGCTATCGTTCCCAGGTCGGCGATTCCGGCATTGTGCACAAGTACATCCAGCCGTTCGACGCCCGCCGCGGCGCGCGCTACCGCGGCGTAGTCCGTGAGATCCACCGGCCATCCGGCGCTGCCGGGCAGTTCACGCAGTATCGGTTCCAGGGCCCGGGGCGTGCGCGCACCCAGCAGCAGCCGATGCGTGGGCGCCAGTTCGCGGGCAATGGCCGCGCCGAGCCCCCGGCTGGCTCCGGTGATCAGCGCGGTCGGCTGGTCGGTGCTGGATTTCGCGGAATTCGCCATGTGATGACCGTAACCGCGTTACCTCGGCCTGCGATGCTCCGGTCGGGCACACCACCGCTAGCTGATCCACGAGAAGGCGACCGAAGTGCAATCTGGCGATCAGGACTCGCCCGTCCATCGCGCATACCTGCGGGTGGCGGCGCAGAATAGGGCGATGACACACCCGGGATTCACGCCTACCCAGCTCGCGGCCCGCGCCGCCTACCTGCTGCGCGGCAACGACCTGGGCACCATGACCAGCGCCGCGCCCAAGCTGTATCCGCACATGTGGAGCTGGGACGCGGCCTTCGTGGCGGTCGGGCTGGCCCCGCTCAGTGTGGAGCGCGCCGCGCTCGAACTCGACACCCTGCTCTCGGCGCAGTGGCGCAACGGGATGATCCCGCACATCGTCTTCGCCAATGGCGTGGACGGCTACTTCCCCGGACCGGCGCGCTGGGAATGCCGCCGCCTGGCCGCCGACGCCCCCGACGGCCCGGACACCTCGGGCATCACCCAGCCGCCGGTGCATGCCATTGCGGTGCAACGGATTCTGGATCACTCGCGCCGGCACGGCCGCAGCACCCGCGCGGTCGCCGAGGACTTCTTGAACCGGCGCTGGCCCGATCTCATGCGCTGGCACCGCTGGCTGGCCTACGCCCGTGACCCCAAGCAGCACGGCCGGATCACGCTGTACCACGGCTGGGAATCCGGCATGGACAATTCGCCGCGCTGGGATCGCGCCTACGAGAACGTGATTCCCGGTCCGGACCTGCCGCCCTACGAGCGCGCCGACACCCAGGTAGTGGGCGATCCCACGCAGCGGCCCTCGGACCGCGAGTACGACCGCTACCTGTGGCTGGTCGAGCAGATGCGCCGGGCCGGCTACGACGACTACCAGCTGGCCTCGACCATGAGCTTCGCGGTCGAGGACGTGTTCGTGACCGCCATCTTCGCGCTGGCCTGCGATGTGCTGGCCAATATCGGCGAGGACTACAAGCAGCCGCACGCGGATGTACGCGAGCTCTACGAGTGGGCCGACTACTTCCGCGCGGGCGTGGTCGCCACCACCGATGCCCGCACCGGCGCGGCGCGCGACTTCGATGTGCGCGCGGACCAGTGGATCGACACCGAGACCCTGGCCCTCTTCGCGCCGCTGCTCAGCGGCGGACTGCCGCGCGATGCCGAACGGCGGCTGCTACGCCTGTTCGAGGGCCCGCGCTGGTGCGGGCATCCGGATCTGCGCTACGCGCTGCCGCCCTCGACCTCCCCGGTGTCCAGGGACTTCCGCACGCGCGAGTACTGGCGCGGCCCGGTGTGGCCGGTGATCAGCTGGCTGTTCTCCTGGGTCTTCGCCCGCCGCGGTTGGGCGGAACGCTCGTTCATGCTGCGCGCCGAAGGGCTGCGGCAGGCCAGCGACGGCAGTTTCGCGGAGTACTACGAGCCCTTCACCGGCGAGCCGCTGGGCAGCATGCAGCAGTCCTGGACCGCCGCTTCGGTGCTGGACTGGCTGGGCTGACCGGCTGCGGGCGGCCGGACCGACCGACCTACAGCTAACAATTGGCGCACACGACGGCCCTGCTTTCACGGCTATAGCAGCCGGTCGGCCTAGCCTTTTCGGCCATGACCGGACGAAGCCTGACGAAAGTGATCACTGTCGCGGCTGCAGGCATCCTGATGGCAACCCCCGCCGGGGTGGCCGCCGCCGATATTCAGGGCCCGGATGTGGCCTCGTATCAGCACCCCGGCGGCGGGGGCATCAACTGGTTCGGCGTGCGCGCGGCCGGATACCAGTTCGCCATGCTCAAGGCCACCGAGGGCCTCAGCTACGTGAACCCGTTCTTCGTGCAGGACAGCGTGTTCATGCGGGTGGCCGGAGTCGCGCGCGGCACATACCATTTCGCGCGCCCCAACCTGCCGCCCGAGCCGCAGGCCGCCTTCTACTCGGCGCTGGTGCTCGGCCAGAACGGCCCGCTGGACCTGCCGCCGGTGCTGGATCTCGAGAACTCCGGCGGGCTGCCGCCCGACGCCCTCATCGACTGGACCCACCGCTATCTCAACACCGTGCAGGCCATCACCGGCCGCCGCCCGATCATCTACACCTATCCGCGCTTCTGGCAGACGGCCATGGCCGATACCAACCAGTTCACGTCCTATCCGCTGTGGATCGCCGACTACCGCGGCAACGACCAGCCCGAGGTCCCCGGCGGCTGGCCCGCCTGGTCCTTCTGGCAGACCACCGATTCCGGCTCCATCCCCGGCATCGCCGCGGGCGTCGACCTCAATGTCTACAGCGGCGCCCAGGGCGATTTCACCCGCTACGCCAATATGCCCTTCAGCGGGAGTGGACGCGGCGGCAGCTAGCCGCCCCGGGAGGCGTTCACAGCACCTGCGACAGGAACTGGCGCAGCCGCGGGGTTTCCGCGTTCTCGAAAAGCGCCTCGGGCTTGCCGGTTTCGACCACCTGACCGTGATCCATGAACACCACCTGATCGGAAACCGAACGGGCGAAGCTCATCTCGTGGGTCACCACGATCATGGACATCCCGCCCCCGGCGAGCTCGGACATGAGCGCGAGCACGCCCTTGACCAGTTCGGGATCCAGGGCCGAGGTGGCCTCGTCGAAGAACATGATGTCGGGCTTCATGGCCAGCGCCCGCGCGATGGCCACCCGCTGCTGCTGACCGCCGGACAGGTTGGCCGGGCGCACATCCGCCTTGCCGGCCAGGCCGACCGCCTCCAGCTGCTGCACCGCCAGCGTGCGTGCCTGCTCCTTGGACAGGCCGTGCAGTTTGCGCGGGCCGAGCGCGATATTGTCCGCGACCGTCATGTGCGGGAACAGGTTGAAGTGCTGGAACACCATGCCGATCCGCTGCCGCAGCCGGTCCGGGTTCTCGCCCAGCACGGAGGCGCCGTTCAGCAGGATGTCGCCGGAGTCGGGCTCGTGCAGCCGGTTGAGCACCCGCAGCAGCGTGGACTTGCCGGAGCCGGACGGCCCGATCACCGTGGTGGTCTTGCCGGCGTCCACATGCACGTCCACGCCGCGCAGAATCTCGTTGCGGCCCAGCGTCAATCGCAGGCCGGTGCCGGTGAGGGAGGCACTCATGCTCCACGCCCTTCCGTGATGACGGCCTGTTCGACCGGGTCGGCGGGATCGCCGCCGCCCTGGGGACGCCCGTCGCGCATGCGCTCGTCGATGTAGTTGACCAGGTGGGTGAGCGGCACCGTCAGCAGCAGGTACATCAGGCCGGCCGCCACCAGCGGCGACAGATTCCCGGTCTGCGCGTTGAGATCCCGGCCCACCGCGAACAGTTCGCGCTGGGTGGCCAGCAGGCCCAGGAAGTAGATCAGCGAGGAATCCTTGATGAGCGCGATGAACTGGTTCATCAGCGCGGGCAGCACCCGGCGCACGCCCTGCGGGACCACCACCAGCGTCATGGCCTGCCGGTAGCCGAAACCGATGGCGCGGGCGGCCTCCAGCTGTCCGGCTTCCACCGACTGGATGCCGGAGCGGAAGATCTCACCGATGTAGGCGGCGGCCAGCAGCGCCAGCGCGATCGCGCCCAGCCAGTAGGGATTGTTGCCGGTGACGTTCTTGACCACCGGTCCCACGCCCAGGCCGATGATCAGGATGATCACCACGGCGGGCAGGCCGCGGAAGATGTCGGTGTAAACCCGTGCGGGCCAGCGCAACCAGCGGGTGCGGGAGATGCCCGCCACCGCGAGCAGCATGCCGATCACGGTGCCCAGCAGGCCCGAGACCAGCGCCAGGATCAGGGTATTGGGCAGACCGGTCTTGATCAGATCGGGGAAGGCCTTGCGGTACAGCGACCAGTCGAAGAAGGTGTCCTTCAGCTGCCGCAGCGTGGATTTCGGCTGCACCGCGCTGTTGTCGGGCCGGTTGCCGGCATTCTCGGCCGCGATCTTGGCGAAGTCCGGCAGCTGCGGCGCCGCAACGGCTTTGGAGCCCGGCTTCCAGCCCGGCGGCAACTCGCGCGGCACCCAGTCCTCGTACAGCTTGGCGTAGGTGCCGTCGGCGATGACCGCGTCCAGCCCGGCGTCGAGCGCGTCGGTGAGCGGCTGATTGCCCTTGCGCACCGCCCAGGCGGTGAAGTTGTTGACACTGAAGGTGTTCTGCACGATCGAGGTCGGATCGCCCGGCTTGATGGCGCCGATGGCCTGCTGCGACGGCGCGACCCAGGCGTCGATCTGGCCGGTCTTCAGATTCGCGTAGGCGGTGTTGTAGTCGGGGAACTTCACCGGGTCCAGGTGCAGTTCGTTGATGACGTACTCGTCCTGCACGGTGCCCTGCACGACGCCGACCCGATTGCCCCGGTGCAGATCCGCGAATCCCTTGATGGCACTGCCGTTCGGCACCACCAGCGAGAAGTAGCCGAAGTCGTAGCCATTGGTGAAGTCGACCAGCTGCCGCCGCGCGTCGGTGGTGGTGATGCTGGAGGAGCCGATGTCGAAGCGGCCGTTGGCGACCTGGGCCAGCAGGCCCGCGAACTCGGTGCCGGTGAACTCCACCTGCAGGCCGAGCTTGGCGCCGATGGCCTTCAGCAGCTCGTTGTCGAAGCCGGTGAACACGCCCTTGGAGTTGACGCAGATGCTCGGCGGCGCGTCGGAGAGGGTGCCGACGCTGAGCTTGCCGGGCGTGAGCAGGCCCAGCTTGCTGATATCGATCTTGGCCAGCGGCTCGGTGGTTGCGGTGGTGAACCGGTCGGCGCCCGCGTTCTGCTGTCCGGACGCCAGATTGGTCGGTGCGGCGCTGGCCGCGGCCTGGCCGGGCGGCGAGCACAGATCGCGATCATCGGCACCGGCGCTGCCCGCCCCGAGCGTCGCGATCCCGAGCAGGCCGACCAGCACAACTCCCGCCAATGCCGGCAAGCGCGGGGGACGACCTGGGCGCTGCCGCAAAGAAATCATGGCAGACCACCCTAGTGGGGGTGGTCCGGCGTACCAGAGTCAGCCTCGGCCCGATCCGGCGGAAATCACACTTCAGGCGCGTCCCTACCGCTGGTTGAAGCCATCCCGCCAGGCCACGGCCTCCTGGATTCGGCTCATGTCGTAGTCCGGCCCGCCCGAGCTCACCGTGAACAGCGTCACACCCGCGTTCGCGTAGCTCTCCACCTGATCCAGACCCGGCCAGGCCACGGACTTCTCGATGGCGGCGGGGTCGGTGCCGACCTCGGCGCAGTGTTCGCCCAGGATGCCGATCTTGCGCTGCAGCACATCGATATCGGAGAAGCTGTGCCAGATATCGCCGTACTGGGCGACCAGCCGCAGCGTCTTCTTCTCACCGCCGCCGCCGATCAGGATGGGGATGTCGCGCACCGGCTGCGGATTCAGCTTGGCCAGCCGGTCGGTGAGGCGGGCCATGGAATCCTTCAGCAGCGCCAGCCGGCTTCCGGCCGTGCCGAATTCGTAGCCGTACTGGTCGTAGTCCTTCTGGAACCAGCCCGCGCCGATACCGAGAATGAGGCGACCGTTGCTGATGTGGTCCACGGTGCGGGCCATATCGGCCAGCAGATCGGGATTCCGGTAGCCACCGCCGGTGACCAGCGCGCCGAGCTCCACCCGCTCGGTCTGCTCGGCGATCGCGCCCAGCATGGTCCAGCACTCGAAGTGCGCGCCCTCCGGGTCCCCGTACAGCGGATAGAAGTGGTCCCAGTTGAAGACGATGTCGACGCCGATGTCCTCACACCGCCGCACCGCGTCCCGGATCAATCCGTAGTTGGGCGCGTGCTGGGGCTGCAACTGAACTCCGATACGAACCGGTCGGGTCATGAGGTGCTCCTCCGTCGGTGATCACTGCGCCCCATTCTGCCCTCCGCTACGCTCTGGGCCGACCCCTCTACTACGGATCGTCCGGCACGTTCCTGCCGGTGAAGGGAAGTGTGTAACCGTGGCAACGGTGACTTTCGACCAGGCCACCCGGCTCTACCCGGGCGCGGCCAACCCCGCCGTCGACGCCTTGAACCTGGAGATCGCCGACGGCGAATTCCTGGTTCTCGTCGGCCCTTCCGGCTGCGGCAAATCCACCTCGCTGCGCATGCTCGCGGGGCTCGAGGAGGTGAGCGACGGCCGAATCCTGATCGGGGACAAGGACGTCACGCACGCCGAGCCCAAGGAACGCGATATTGCCATGGTGTTCCAGAACTACGCGCTCTACCCGCACATGAGCGTCGCCGAGAACATGGGCTTCGCGCTGAAGATGGCCAAGGTCGCCAAGGAAGAGCGTCAGCAGCGCGTGCTCGAGGCCGCCAAGCTGCTCGACCTGGAGCCCTACCTGGACCGCAAGCCCAAGGCTCTGTCCGGCGGTCAGCGCCAGCGCGTGGCCATGGGCCGTGCCATCGTGCGCCAACCGCAGGTCTTCCTCATGGACGAGCCACTGTCCAACCTGGACGCCAAGCTGCGCGTGCAGACCCGCACCCAGATCGCCCAGCTGCAGCGCCGGCTCGGCACCACCACCGTCTACGTCACCCACGACCAGGTCGAGGCCATGACCATGGGCGACCGGGTGGCGGTGCTCAAGGACGGGCTGCTGCAGCAGTGCGCCTCCCCGCGCGACCTGTACCGCGACCCGGCCAACCTGTTCGTCGCGGGCTTCATGGGATCGCCCGCCATGAACCTGTTCACGCTGCCGGTCGGCAATGGCTCGGTCACGCTGGGCGGCTGCCCGCTGCCGTTGCCGCGTTCGGTGGCGGCGGCCACCGGCGGGCGCGTGGTGGTCGGCATCCGGCCCGAGCACTTCGACGTGGTCGGCGACCAGGCCGGGATCGCCATGGAGGTGGATGTGGTCGAGGAGCTGGGCTCCGACGCCTACATCTACGGGCGCACCCTCGGTGACGGGGAAACCATTGTGGCGCGCGCGGATTGGCGCAAC
Source organism: Nocardia sp. NPDC046763 (assembly GCF_040645495.1). Classification (NCBI taxonomy): domain Bacteria; kingdom Bacillati; phylum Actinomycetota; class Actinomycetes; order Mycobacteriales; family Nocardiaceae; genus Nocardia; species Nocardia sp. NPDC046763. The sequence continues at coordinate 83,971 of NZ_JBEYYI010000002.1, forward strand.
CCGCCCGCGAAGGGCACCAAGCTCGCGCTGGTCGCGGACTCGGACCACACGTACTTCTTCCACCCCGAGGATGGACGCCGGCTGCACTGACGGGCAGGTCTCACGAATGGCGGCGGTTCTTCCGCTGCCATTCGTCGTTCAACCGGATGCGCAGATTCTCCAGGGGGACTTCGTTTCCCGAGGCGCTGCGCAGTTCCGCGCGCACGGGTTCGCCCGTGGAATCCTCGAGCCGTTCCAGTGGCGCGGTGCCGTCCTGCAGATACTTGTCACCCCACTGCCACAGCGCCACGACCACGGGCAGCAGGTCCAGACCCATCGGGGTGAGCACGTATTCGTTGCGGGTGCGCTTGCCCTCTTCCTGGTAGGGCCGCTTCTCCAGCAGTCCCGCATCGACCAGTTTGCGCAGCGCGCTGGAAGCCGCCGCGTCGGTGATGCCGATCCGCGCCGCGAAGCCGTCGAACCGCGTCGTGCCGTAGTACGACTCGCGCAGGATGAGGATCGCCGAGCGGGTCCCGACGATGTCCATCGCCTTCGCGATCGAACAGGCCTCGGGCTTCCAGGAGCCCAGATCGTTGAGTTTTCCCTCCAGTACTGCCGACATGACACACATCATACAACGCTGACTTGCCTTCACTATGGCCAGCTCCTACTCTGACTTTAGAGCGATCAAGTCAGACGCCGTTGTCGGACTCGAATCCGGGGCGGCGCGCGTGGAAGGAACGTCATGAGAGACGCAGTCATCGTCGAAGCCGTCCGCACCCCCATCGGCAAGGGCAAGGCCACCGGCGCCCTGCACGGGGTGCACCCCGCCGATCTGCTCGCCCACAGCCTGCGGGAGGTGGTGCGGCGCACCGAGATCGATCCGGCCCTGATCGACGATGTGATCGGCGGCGTGGTCACCCAGGTCGGCGAACAGGGCTCGAACCTCACCCGCCGCGCGGCCCTGGCCGCCGGTTATCCCGAATCGGTCCCCGCCACCACGGTGGACCGGCAGTGCGGCAGCAGCCAGCAGGCCATCCACTTCGCCGCCCAGGGCGTGATCGCGGGGGCCTACGACATCGTGGTCGCCGCCGGCGTGGAGTCGATGAGCCGGGTTCCCATGGGCGCCAACCTGATCGGGGCCGAGGACATCGCGGGTGCCGGCTTCGCCGAACGCTACCCGGAGGGCCTGGTACCGCAGGGCATCAGCGCCGAACTCATCGCCGCCAAGTGGGGCCTGAACCGCACCCAGCTCGACGAGTTCGCCCTCGCCAGCCACGAGAAGGCCGCCGCCGCAACCAAGAACGGCTCGTTCGAGGCCCAGCTCGCCCCCTACGCCGGGCTCTCGCACGACGAGGGGATTCGCGTCGACAGCACGCTGGAGGCGCTGGCCGGGTTGCGTCCCGCCTTCTACAGCGAGGAGATGGCCGCCCGCTTCCCGCAGATCGGCTGGAACATCACCGCCGCCAACGCCAGCCAGATCAACGACGGCAGCGCCGCCACCCTCATCATGACCAGTGAACGCGCCGCCCAGCTCGGACTGCGCCCGCTGGCCCGGCTCCACAGCTTCTCCGTTGCCGGCGACGACCCGTTGCTCATGCTCACCGCGGTCATCCCCGCGACCCGGAAGGTCCTGCAGCGCTCCGGGCTCGAACTCTCCGACATCGACCTGTTCGAGGTGAACGAGGCCTTCTCCTCGGTGGTCCTGGCCTGGGCGCAGGAGACCGGGGCCGACCTGTCGAAGGTCAATGTGAACGGCGGCGCCATCGCCCTGGGCCACCCCCTGGGCGCCTCGGGCGCACGGCTGGCCACCACCCTCATCCACGCCATGCACGAGCGCGGCGCCCGCTACGGCCTGCAAACCATGTGTGAGGCCGGCGGTCTCGCCAACGCCACCATCTACGAGCGCCTCTGAGCGTTCACAACCCCAAACCGGAGAGCAGGGCCTCGATCTGGCGTTCCATGTGCGGACGGTCGTCCAGCACGCGAATCACGCGGAACAGGCCCTGCAGGAAGGTGACGATCACCTGGGCGGCCACCTCGGCCGGAAAGTTTTGCGGCAGTTCCCCTGTCCGGGCGGCGAGTGCCAGCCGCTCGGACAGTGCGGTTTCCAGGGTGCGCATCTCGCCGAGGATGTAGCCGCGCAACTCACCGTCGCCGAGTACCTCGGCCGACAGGCTCCCGGCCATCAGGCAGACATTGGGTACGCCCGGATCGTCGAGATCGTCGAGCACCGCGTGAAAGTAGGCGCGGACCCCGGCCCGGATCGACGCCTCGGCCGCGAGCGCCTCCCAGCGCCGCCGCGTCACGGTGTCGTTGTAGTGCCGCAGGCACTCCAGATAGAGCTGCTTCTTGCTCTTCATCGAGTTGTAGAAGGAGCTCTCCCGGATCCCCATGACCTCGAGCAATTCGGCCAGCGAGGTGTTGGTGTAGCCCTTGGCCCAGAACAGCCGGGTGGCCCGCTCGATCGCATCGTCGTAGTCGAATGCCCGCTTGCGCCCCATGCGACCAGCCTGTCACAAATTGGAGCAGTTACTACAGTTTCCTTCCCTCGGCCGTCGCTCGCCGCTACGATTTTCTGTATCGACCACTACAAAACATCGAGGCGGCCATGTACAAGCCGACGATTCTGGTCACGGCGGCATCCGGGAAAACCGGCACCGCCACCACCCGCCAACTCCTCGCCCGTGGCTATCCGGTGCGCGCCATGGTGCGCCGCGACGACGACCGCGCCAGATCCCTCCGGGAGGCGGGCGCGGAGGTCACCGTCGGATCCCTGGAAGACCTGACGGACCTGACCACCAACCTGACCGGCGTCCAGCGCGCCTACTTCTGCCCACCCCTGGAACCGGGGACCCTGCGCCGGGCAGCACTTTTCGCCACCGCCGCCCAACAGTCCCGACTCGAAGTCGTGGTGGCGTTGAGCCAATGGGTGGCCGACCCCCTCCACCCGGCGGTGCACGCCCGCGAGAAATGGCTGACCAACCAAGTCCTGCACTCGATCTCGACCGCCGACCTGGTTGTGGTCAACCCCGGCTGGTTCGCCGACAACTACCTCGCCGCCCTCGAGGCAGCCGCCCAATTCGGCCTGCTGGCAATGCCTTTGGGCCAGGGCCTCAACGCCCCGCCCTCGAACGAGGACATCGCCCGCGTAATCGTCGGCGCGCTCACCGACCCGGCACCACACCTCGGCAAGACCTACCGCCCCACCGGCCCGCGATTACTCGCACCCGACGACATCGCCGCAGCCTTCGCCGCCGCCCTGAACCGCAAGGTGAAATACCGGGACGCGCCACTCCCCCTGTTCCTCAAAGTCGCCAAGTCCCTGGGCCTTTCCGACTTCGTCATCAGCCAGCTCTACTGGTTCCTCCAGGATTATCAGAGCAATGCCTTCGGTCTCGGGGCTCCCACCGACGCGGTCCTCGAGGTAGGCGGCTCCCCGCCCGAGCCTTTCGACCAGATCGTCCGTCGCTACGCCCGGTCGAGCCCGGTGACCGCACACACCGCCTCCGCGAAACTGCGCGCCGCGGCTCATCTCGTGCGCGCACTGCTGACCCGTGCCCCGAACCTGGATGCCCTTGCCCGCCAGGGCATGAACCCACCACTCGACCACTCCGCCCTGGCCGTGGACTCACCGACGTGGCTGGACTCCCACGACCCGTCAGCCCGACCTGACGACGAGGGCGGTGAGCAAACCGATCACCCAAGCCTCCGCCAGCAGCGGAAACGCCAATAGAGCGGCCAACCGGGCACCAGCGTGGCGCCCGCTACGGCCTGCAAACCACGTGCGAGGCAGGCGGTCTGGCCAACGCCACCAGCTACGGACGTCGCCGATCCGGGTCGTGGCGGCCTAGTACGAGACCGCCACGATCGCCGCCAGCAGGCCGAGCACCCACGACTCGGCCAGCAGCGGAAAGGCCACCAGGGCTGTTGACCAGGCGCGCTGTCGCAGCCGGACAGCACGCAGGGTCCACAGCGGCACCAGCAGCAGGGTCAGACCGATGCCCAGCCAGGCCACGGCGAAAGCCAGGGGGAGAAAACGGGTGTCATCGCCCGGGCCCGCGAGCGCGCGGTACTCGGGCACGAAACCCGCCAGCACCCAGGCCGAACCACACGCTGCGATGTAGATCAGCAGGGTGACGATGCAATCCGCGGCCGTGATCGGCGGCCGCCACCCGGCCACCCTTCCAGGATGCCGGGCGCTCCGCCGCAGCGGTGAAGATCAGTTGACGGCGGTGGCCACCAGGATGTGGCCCGCACCGCCCGCGAGGAGAATCACGGGCAGTGCGATCGCGGTCCAGATCCAACCCCGGCGGCCCGTCATGGCCGCCACCGACGCCAGCACCAGCGCGCCGACCAGGGCCAGGAACATGCCCCCGCCACCGATCAACAGGCCCCACAGCGCCGATGCGGGCGGCCGGATCACCACGCACTGCACCGAGAAGTCCTTCTTCGCGGTGCAGCGATTGTGGATCAGGTCGAACAGCTTCGCGAACAGGTCGTAACCCCAGCCGAAGGCCATGGCGACCCCTGCCAGATACAGCACCGCCGAGATCAGAATGTCCCTGCGGCGCAGCGGCTTACGCTCCGGCGCGGCCCCCGGCAGCGCCGCCGCGGCCGCCTCCGCCGGGGGCGGTGTGGCGGGCATGGTCCGATCGGCCGCTTCCGGCGCCTGCCCGGACCCGCCGCCGACCACGTACTGCGGACCCGAAGCCCACGGCTCCGGCAGCATCTCGGTACCCAAGGGCGGCGGGACCGCTCCGCCCGGCGGCGAATAGTTCCCGCTCGGCGGGCGAGAGGAATGCTGCTGCGGCCCAGGGGAGCTCACGGGTCCCTGCCCCGGATGGCCGGGACCGGCGGCTGATCGAGGTGCGCCGCCCGGCACCGGGTGCGGGCGTGGATCCTGCGGCGAACCGACCGGTCCGCCCGACCGCGGCGGGGCACCGGCATTCCCGGGAGCCCGGGGCGGCACCGGCGGTGGCGGGCTCTGCCGCCCACCCTTGGGCACGGTCGGTCCGGCCGGATCCATCGCGCCGGGCCGCGGCGCACCGGCGGGCGGCGGCGGTGGAGCCGGCGGTGGCGGCGGACCCTGGCGACTCCCGCCGGGCAGGGTCGGTCCCGCAGCATCGATCGGTTCCCCGGACCGCGGGCCCGGCGCGGGTGGCTGCGGACGTCCGGGGCGCTGCGGCGATCCCGGACCCGCTGGATTCCGGGGTCCCCCGGGCGCGGCGGGCGCGTGCGGTTGGCCAGGCGCACGCGGCGGAGCCGGGGAAAAGCCGGGATCGGACGGGGGATGATCGTCGCGGGCCGGACGGCGAGGCTCGTTGGGCGGGTTCATGTTTGCGGTCTCCCCCGAGGCGCAGGTCTATGGAGCCGGGATCGGCTTCATTCGGCATTGTCGCCGGGTCCGGGCCGCACCGCCACCCCTTACCGGCCCAAGGCGGTGAGTAGGGTGCGGTGGATGAGCGACAGCGGCGATGCGGTGGATTTCGAGTCGGCGGTGGTCTACGCGATTCCCATGCGAACCCGGTTCCGCGGGATCACCGTTCGCGAGGGCATGCTGATTCCCGGTCCCGCCGGCTGGGGTGAGTTCTGCGCCTTCCCCGAGTACGACGACCGCGAGGCGGCGGCCTGGCTGGCCACGGCGGTCGAGCAGGCCGCGGCCGGGTGGCCGGAACCGGTCCGGGATCGGATTCCGGTGAACTGCATCGTGCCCGCGGTCGGCCCGGAACGAGCGCGGGAGATCGTGACCGGGTCGGGCTGCCGCACCGCCAAGGTGAAGGTCGCCGACCATCCGGATTCCCTGGCCGAGGATCTGGAACGGGTGGCGGCGGTCCGCGACGCACTGGGCCCGGAGGGCGCGGTGCGCGTGGACGCCAATGCGGTCTGGGATGTGGACACCGCGGTCGACCGGATCCGCCTGATCGACCGTGCCGCAGGCGGTTTGGAGTACGTCGAGCAGCCCTGCCGGACCGTCGAGGAGCTGGCCGCCGTCCGCAGGCGGGTGGACGTGCGCATCGCCGCCGACGAATCCATTCGCCGCGCCGAGGACCCGCTGCGGGTGGCGGTGGCGGGTGCGGCCGACGTCGCGGTCCTGAAATGCACCCCGCTGGGCGGGGTTCGGCGCGCGCTGGAGGTCGCCGCGGCAGCCGGACTGCCCTGCCTGGTGTCCTCCGCCCTGGAAACCAGTGTCGGCCTGGCCGCCCAGGTCGCCCTCGCCGGCGCCCTCCCCCACCTCGACTTCGCCTGCGGCCTCGACACCCTGTCCCTGCTCACCGGCGATGTGGTGACCGAGCCGCTGCGCCCGGTGGACGGCTACCTGCCCGTCCCGCGCACCGCGCCGGCACCCGACCAGGACCTGCTCGACCGCTACCGGCACCCCGACCCGGAACGGACCGACTGGTGGCGGCAGCGCCTGGCCCGGGTCCGGAAACTCCTGCCCTGATCAGGCAATTCGCACGCCGCACGAGTACATGGTGGTGCGCAGCAGCAGCGAGGCCTCCGGCCCGATGACGCCGTCGGTCAACTCGAGGTAGCGCCCGCAGAATTCGGGCCCGTGTGGCGCGACCTCGGTGCGCTCCGGCTCGAGGTGGTGGGCGAGTTCGTGCAGGATCACCAATTCGCGCAGGGCCCAGGCGGTTCCATGGGCGTGCAGCGGCACCGCGAGCACCGACCCGGCCGTCTCGTAGTGCGCCGCCTTCGCCCCGGCGCGCGCTCGCACCGTGACCGGCCGCGCCGCCCGGTCCCACCGGGCGCATACCCAGTTCAGCGCGAGCACCCGATCCACGTACGCCTGCACCGATTCCACCGATGCGAAACGCCGCTCGATCGGCAGCGTGAGATGGGACCCGTGCACTTCGACGGTCCGCGCCCCGAATTCGTCGGCGCGATCGAACATTCCGCGCACCAGACCCTCGGCATCGTACACCCGGGACCGCTGCGCATCGCGGACGGCCATGCGCGCGTTCGCTATTCGCCCGCGCCGCGGGGCAGCTGCCCTCGCACGCCGCCCAGCTCCGGCGAATCACCCAGCCGCGCAGCCTTACCCGCCCGGTCACCGGCCCGCCGCGCGGCCGCCGAGTATCCGGCGGAGGCCTGCGGTCCCCGCCAGGTACCGCGCGCCTCGGAGGTCCGGGTGTAGAAGTCGGTGAGCGCGAGCTCCTTGTCGCGCAGGGCGAGCGCCGTTCCGGTGGGCACGGATTCGGCGGCGTCGGCCCGCACGGCCTCGCTCTCCACATCCGCCTTGACCTCGGCGAGGCGGCGGCCGATGCGGGCGGCGAAGGCCATCTGGAAATTCAGGCGCGCGGTCACCGCGGCCACCGGCACCTCCACCGGCCGGTGGAACGTGCGGCCGTACCGGCGCTCGATCACGACCTTCTCGGTGGTGGCCGAGCGGTACGCACCCGACTTGATGTACTGGTCGGAGGCACGCACCATCTGGATCAGCAGGCTGGTGTAGAGCGCCTCGCAGGTGTCGATATCGGTGTCGAATCCGAAGGCGTACACCGTCGTCGACGACCGGGCCACGTCGCAGCGCACATCATTGGCCGCGGCGATGGCCACGAACAACTGCACATAGGTTCGCAGCCCGCGCTTTCCGGCCTCGCCGATCGGAATCACCCGCTGCGCCGGCGTGGGCCGCCGCTCCCGATTCGCGATATGTGCCCGCGCCACCGCCAGATCCACCGACGAGCTGGTCGCGAGCCGCTGCGCGGCGGCCAGGAAGGCTTCGGCCTCGTGCTCGTTGTCGGTCGATTCGGCCTGCCGCAACAGTCCCCCGATCCGGGTGAGCATCTTGTCTGTGCCCATTGGCCCTCCGCTTCGCTCCGGGCGGGTTTGCGGCCCTGAGGTCTCGATTCTTCCCTCCTCCGCTCCTCCGCTTCGCTCCCCCGCTCCAAGGCGGAGGTCTGTTCCGACCGCAGTCCAGAATCGAGACGGCCGCGAACCTCTGGGATGATCAACAAGGTAGTTCGGGCGGACGATAGCGTCACCATGTATCTTGCCTTGTGCACCCCCGGCTGAGTGTGCCACTGGTCACTCATCGACCCTGGAGTATCCGCAATGGCTTTGAAGAAGGTGTCGTCCCTACGATCGACGCTGGTTCCGCGTGCCGTGCTGGCCGTGACCTCGGCGGCATTGCTGACGGCGACATTCGCCAGCGGCTGCTCCAGCAGCAACAGCGGTAGCAACTCCACCGCCGAAAACCTCACCGGCCGTGGGCCGATCACCTATGTCGAGGGCAAGGACACCACCGAGACCGGCGCCGTCAAGCAGCTCATCGAGCGCTGGAACGCCGCGCACCCGGACGAGAAGGTGACCTTCAAGGAGCAGTCCAACGACGCCTCCCAGCAGTACGACGACCTGGTGCAGCACCTGCGCGCCAAGGAATCCGACTACGACGTGGTCGCACTCGACGTGCCGTGGACCGCGGAGTTCGCCGCCAAGGGCTGGATCCAGCCGCTGAAGGACTCCTTCGCCATCGACACCTCCACGCTGCTCTCGCCCCCGGTGGCCTCGGCGACCTACAACGGCACCCTGTACGCGGCGCCGCGCAACACCAACGGCGGCCTGCTGTTCTACCGCAAGGACCTGGTGCCCGAGCCGCCCAAGACCTGGACCGAGCTGCTGGCCGACTGCCCGAAGGCCAAGGACGCCGGAATCGGCTGCTACGCAGGACAGTTCGCGCAGTACGAGGGCCTGACCGTGAACACCGCCGAGGTCATCAACGCCTTCGGCGGCAGCTTCGTCGGCTCCGACGGCAAGACCCCGACCGTGAACAGCCCGCAGGCCAAGCAGGGCCTGCAGACCCTGGTCGACGCCTACAAGAACGGCGACATGCCGAAGGAAGTCATCACCTTCAAGGAGCCGGAGTCGCAGAACGCCTTCGTCTCCGGCAAGGTCATGTTCATGCGCGGCTGGCCGTCCTCCTTCGGTGAGGCGGGCTCCGACGCCTCCGCGGTCAAGGACAAGTTCTCGGTCGCCCCGCTGCCCGGCAAGGACGGCATCGGCGCATCCACCCTCGGTGGCTACAACGCCGCCATCAGCGCCTTCTCCAAGAACAAGGCCACCGCGCTGGACTTCCTGCGCTTCCTGATCAGCGAGGACGCCCAGCACATCGTGGCCGCCGGCGCGCTGCCGCCCGTGCGGGCCTCCGTGTACGACGATCCGGCCCTGATCGCCAAGATGCCGTACCTGTCCGCGCTGAAGGACTCCATCGCCTCCGCGGTGCCGCGGCCGGTGACCCCCTTCTACCCGGCGGTGTCGAAGGCCATCCAGGACAACGCCTATGCTGCGATCACCGGAACGGAATCTGTCGACGCCGCGATCGATGCCATGCAGAAGGGCATCGAAACCGCCGGATCCTGAGCCGCGCTCACACCCGATGCGCGCACCACGATCCATCGCGTAGCCCCGTAGGAGAGAAGAAAAGGTGTCACGTCCTTCGGGAGCGACCGATGTCGCGCCGCCGCCCGACCTGACGGAACAAACAATGCGAAACGGACAGCCACGACCGAAACGCCGCGGGGCAGCCCTCGGGGTTTCGGCTCGGGCCTGGATGTTCGTCACGCCGGTGCTGCTCGCACTGACGGTCGTCATCGGGTATCCGGTGGGCCGGGCAGTATGGATGTCCTTCCAGAAGGACGCGGGCCTGGACAAGTCCACCGGCATGTTCGTCGAAGGCGGCAGCGCCGGATTCGGCAACTACAGCCACTGGCTGCTGCAGCAGTGCACCAACTCGCTCGGCGAGACCGTGTCCTGCCCGCCTGGCAACACCGGGTCCCAGTTCTGGGCCGCCGTCGGGGTCACGCTGCTGTTCACCGTGGTCACGGTGGCGCTCGAGACCACCATCGGCCTGGGCATGGCGGTCATCATGGGCAAGACCTTCAAGGGCCGCGCGCTACTGCGCGCCGCCGTGCTGATCCCCTGGGCCATCCCGACCGCGGTCACAGCGCGGTTGTGGGAGTTCATGTTCCAGTACAACGGCGTGGTGAACCGGGTGCTCGGCACCCATATCCTGTGGACCGCCGACGCCTGGCCCGCCCGCTTCGCGGTGATCATCGCCGACGTGTGGAAGACCACCCCGTTCATGGCGTTGCTGATCCTGGCCGGCCTGCAGGTGATCCCGGAGGACGTCTACGAGGCCGCCCGGGTCGACGGCGCGTCCGCCTGGCAGCGCTTCGTCAACATCACGCTGCCGCTGCTGAAACCCGCTCTGCTGGTGGCGATCCTGTTCCGCACGATGGACGCGCTGCGCCTGTACGACCTGCCCGCCATCATGACGCGGAACCTGGCCGCCACCCGCACCGTCTCGATGCTGGTGACGGAATCGAAATCGCTGCCCAACAGCGCCTCCGCGCTGTCGGTCATCACCTTCCTGCTCATCTTCACCGTCGCGTTCTTCTTGGTGAAGGTGCTGGGGGCGAACGCCGTTCGCACCCAGGAAGAGCAGCGGGAGGCGCACTGATGAGCATCGAACTCACCAAGGATGTCGTGGCCGAGCCGAAAAAGCCGATCCGGCAATCGGTTTCGTGGACCAGGCGACTGGCCTCCGGGCGCGTGTACGTGGGCGCGCTGATCGTGCTGGTGTGGGGGCTCGGCCCCTTCTACTGGATGGTCGTCACCGCCCTGCGCGATCCGGCCTACACCTTCGACAACACCCCGTGGCCCACCCACGTCACCCTCGAGAACTTCCGCAACGCCTTCGACACCAGCCGCGGCAACAACTTCGGCCGGGCCCTGGTCAACAGCGTGATCATCGGCAGCGCCACCACGGCGGCCGCGCTGATCCTCGGCGTGATGGCGGCCTACGCGCTGGCGCGGCTGACCTTCAAGGGCAAGTACCTGGTGTCCGGGCTGGTCCTCTCGGCCTCCATGTTCCCGGCCGTCGTGCTGGTGACACCGCTGTTCCAGCTGTTCACCAATATCGGCTGGATCGGTCAGTACCAGGCCATGATCATCCCGAACATCTCGTTCGTGCTGCCCATGACGGTGTACATCCTGGCCTCGTTCTTCGCCGAACTGCCATGGGAATTGGAGGAGGCCGCCCGCATCGACGGCGCGTCCCGCTTCCAGGCGTTCCGGCTGATCATGCTGCCGCTGGCCGCGCCGGCGGTATTCACCACCGCGATCCTGGCGTTCATCGCTGCGGTCAACGAGTACCTGCTGGCCTCGCTGCTCTCCAGCGACAAGACCGAACCCGTGACCAAGGCGATCGCCCGCTTCTCCGGCAACGATCCGCTGGTGCCGCCGTACACCGCGATCATGGCCGCGGGCACCATCGTCACCATCCCACTGGTCATCATGGTGCTGCTGTTCCAGCGCCGCATCATCTCCGGACTCACCGCCGGCGGCGTCAAGAGCTGAGTGCTCGGGTAAGTGGTTCGGGGCCGTTGTCCCCGAACCGCTTACCCGCTCCGTCCGGGCGCGTCGATTAGCATTGGTCCCGCCGCGCGGGGTGGTCGCGGCCGCCTCGAAAGCTTTGTCGACGCTCCGGAAGGAGATGCTCGTGAGCTCGTTCCGCAGCAGGCGGCGTGGGAAATCGGCGTTATCGGCCGGCACCGCCGGCGTGTTATCGGCCGGCACCGCCGGCGTGTCATCGGCCGGCACCGCCGGCGTGTCATCGGCCGACACCGCCGGGTGGAACGAGCTGGCCACAGCGGCCGCGCATCGACAGCGTCTCCACGCGCACAGCCGGCCCCGGCGCCGCCCGAAACCACCCCGGGGGCCCGACCAGCCCGAACCCGCGCCGAAACCGCGCCGCACCCGCGGGCAACGCATCGGGCGGCTGCTGCTGGCACTGTTCCTGGTCCTGGCGATCATGCCGACCACCCTGCTGGGCATCGCCTACTGGAGCGCCGAGATCCCGGACCCGAATACGGTGCAGACCAACCAGATCGCCACCATCCTCAGCTCCGACGGAACCACCGTGATCGCGAAGGTCGTTCCGCCGAAAGGCAATCGGGTGCTGGTGCCGCTGACCGACGTACCCCTGCCGGTGCGCCAGGCCGTGCTGTCGGCCGAGGACCGCAACTTCTACCGCAATCCGGGCTTCTCCACCTCCGCGTTCCTGCGTGCGGCGCGCGACAACCTGCTCGGCCGCGACGACGCGGGCGGCGGCTCCACCATTACCCAGCAGTATGTGAAGAACGCCTTCCTGAGTTCGGAACGCACGCTGAGCCGCAAGACGCGCGAACTCATCATCTCCGCGAAGATGGCCCGCGAATGGAGCAAGGACGACATCCTCGCGGCCTACCTCAACACCATCTACTACGGTCGCGGCGCCTACGGCATCTCGGCCGCGGCCGAGGCGTACTTCGGCAAGCCCGCACCCGAACTGACCCTGGCCGAGGGCGCGGTCCTGGCCTCGGTGATCCGCACCCCCTCGCTCCTGGACCCGGAGAACCACCTCGACCAGCTGCGCACTCGCTGGGGATACGTCCTCGACGGCATGGTCGAGATGGGTGTGCTGGATCGAAATGACCGCGCCGCCACCCAGTTTCCGGCCATCGTCCCGGCCGCCCGGGTGGACGACAGCACCCCGCGCGGCCCCGAGGGGCTGATCCGCGCGCAGGTCCTGCGCGAACTGCGCGCCTCCGGCATCAGCGACCACGAGCTGAATACCGGTGCGCTGCAGATCATCACGACCATCGACGCCCAGGCACAGCAGGCCACGCTGAACGCGGTCGGCAATGTACTGGGCGGGCAGCCGGGCGAACTGCGGACCGCCGTGGTGTCGATCGACCCGCGCTCGGGGGCGGTGCGCGCCTACTACGGCGGGCCCGACGGCATCGGCTTCGATTTCGCGCAGGCCCCGCTGCAAACCGGTTCGGCCTTCAAGACTTTCGCCGTGCTGGCCGCGCTCGAGCAGGGCATTTCGCTGTCGTACCGGCTCGACAGCGCGCCCCTGACCGTCAATGGGGAGAAGATCCAGAACGTGGGCGGCGAGTCCTGCGGCGTCTGCTCGCTCGGCGAGGCGTTCGAGCGCTCCCTCAACACCAGCTTCTACCGGCTGGCCCAGTCCCTGTTCGAGGGCCCGAAAGCCATTGCGAACGCAGCACATCAGGCCGGTATCCCCGACCAGATCCCGGGCATGCCCGGCAAGACGCTCACCGAGGACGGGGGCGGCCCGCCGCTGCCCGCCATCGTGCTGGGCGCCTACTCGGTACGCCCCATCGACATGGCCTCGGCCTACGCCACCCTCGCCGCCTCCGGCACCTACCGCGCCCCCTATTTCGTTCAGAAGGTCGTGACCGGCGACGGCCGCGTGCTCCTCGACCGCGGCGCCGGCCCGCAGAAACCCGAACAGCGCATCCAGACCTCGATCGCCGACACCGTGACCCAGGCCATGCTCCCCATCGCCGCCTACTCCAACGGCCACGCCCTGTCCGGCGGCCGCCCCTCGGCCGCCAAGACCGGCACCACCCAGCTCGGCGACACCGGCCAGAACAAGGACGCCTGGATGGTCGGCTACACCCCCACCCTCTCCACCGCCGTCTGGATGGGAACCGAACAGTCCCAGCCCATCCGCACCGCCCGCGGCGCCCCCATCTACGGCGCCGGCCTGCCCGCCGACCTGTGGAAACAAGCCATGGACGCCGCCCTCGACGGCACCCCCATCGACCAATTCCCCAACCCCACCCCCAACTCCAGCCCCACCCCCAACCTGATCCCCAACCAGCCCACCGACCCCACCTCCGGAACACCCCCCGGGAACGGCAATTACGACATCCTCAACCCACCCACCCCGTCCCCTCCACAAGAACCGGTCCTCGTCATCCCCCCGGCCCCCACCCCCAAACAGGTGGAAATCTTCCCCGGCCTCAGCGTCCCCGTCCCGGGCTAGGCCCCCCGCCTCCCCGAGACTTCAGCGCACAGCTGACATCCGTCGACGTCGGGCATGCGTGTCGGCGATTGAGAGCCGACCCCATCTCGGACGTCCCCGAACGAGTTACTCCGACCGTCACGAAATGAATTGCACTCCCGGCATACGCCTCCGGGGCACCGGGACGAGGTCGCGTGCTTCCCGTTGATCATGTTTCGCGCCTCCTTACCCATCGCCGCGCAGCCGCGGATATTGTGGAAGCCGCCACCGGATTCAGCGACTCCGAATGCCGGTGGCAGGATGCGGGTTGGGAGCAGGGTGGGGTCGGAGACAGCACGAGACATAGGGGCGACGCCGGTGGAATTCAATGTCGTTGAACGCCACGAAACGCTGGTAGCCGGAACGGTGCTACGCAGTCCGGCACTCGCGGTCGAAGGGCCGCGCCGCGCGAAGGTCGAGGAGGCCTGGAAACGTAATCTGGCACGCGATCTGCCTGGCCCGCCGGCAACCGCCTATGTGGATCACGCACCCGAGATCGGTTCGTATCTGACACATATCGTGGGCTACGAATGCAACAAGGCGGACGACCTATTGCCCGGCGATGTACTCGCCCGTATCCCGGCCGGAAAATTCGCCCGCTTCAATCGCACTGGCGACAATCTCGGCGACATCATCGTGTCGATCTGGCGCACGGTCTGGGACCTCGAGGCGGCCGGCACCTTGGTACGCGCCTACACCGGGGATTTCGAGCACTATCCGGACAACCGGACGGTGGAGGTTTTCGTCGCGCTGGATACGAGCGCGGAGGAGTAGGGGAGCTGTGGACTTCGAAATCGTCACCCTCGATGAGTTCCTGGTCGGCGGGCTGACCATTCCGCTGGCGGGCCGCGAGGTCACCGCCCGCGACCTGGACCTGGTCAACTTCACCTGGGACCGCTACCTGGCCCGCGAGAAGAGCGTCGAACGCGTCGCGGCCTACATCGGCCAGAACGACCACGCGGTAGCCGTTCTGGGATACGAACTTTCGGGCATGGCCGACCTCGACACCGGCGATGTGATGACCCGCATCCCGGCGGGCCGCTACGCGAAATTCGTTGTCTCCGACAAGCCTTACGACCTGCTGCGCACCGCGTGGGCCAAGGTCGCCAAGGCCGAGAACGCGGGCACCATCACCCGCTCCCACACCGCGGAGATCGAGCGCTACACCGGCCCCACCTCGGTCGAGGTCTACGTCTCCCTCGACTGACATCGAACGACGAAGGGCGGCATCGCGATTCGCGATGCCGCCCTTTCCGTTCCAGGGTTCCTACTCGGCCCCGATGATGAACGCCTCGAGCTGGGCCCGGGCGACGTCGTCGGCGAGCTGCTTCGGCGGGGACTTCATCAGGTAGGCCGACGCCGGGAGGACCGGGCCGCCGATGCCGCGGTCGCGGGCGATCTTGGCCGCGCGCACGGCGTCGATGATGATGCCGGCCGAGTTCGGCGAGTCCCACACCTCGAGCTTGTACTCCAGGTTCAGCGGCACGTCACCGAAGGCGCGGCCCTCGAGCCGGACGTAGGCCCACTTGCGGTCGTCGAGCCACTCGACGTAGTCCGACGGGCCGATGTGCACGTTGCGGTCGTACACCTTGCCCGAGAGCGGGCCCTCGAGGTTGGAGGTCACGGCCTGGGTCTTGGAGACCTTCTTCGACTCCAGCCGCTCGCGCTCGAGCATGTTCTTGAAGTCCATGTTGCCGCCGACATTGAGCTGGTAGGTGCGGTCCAGCACGACGCCGCGGTCCTCGAACAGCTTGGCCATCACGCGGTGGGTGATGGTCGCGCCGACCTGGGACTTGATGTCGTCACCCACGATCGGCACACCCGCGTCGACGAACTTCTGGGCCCACTCCGGGTCGGAGGCGATGAACACCGGCAGCGCGTTGACGAAGGCCACACCCGCGTCGATGGCGCACTGGGCGTAGAACTTGTCGGCCTCTTCAGAACCGACCGGGAGGTAGGAGACGAGGACGTCGACCTTGGCATCCTTCAGCGTCTTGACAACGTCGACCGGCTCGACCTCGGACAGCTCGATGGTCTGCGCGTAGTACTTGCCGATGCCGTCCAGCGTCGGACCGCGCTGCACGGTGATGCCCGACGGCGGCACGTCGGAGATCTTGATGGTGTTGTTCTCGCTGGCGAAGATCGCGTCGGACAGGTCGAAGCCGACCTTCTTGGCGTCGACATCGAACGCGGCGACGAACTTCACATCGCGGACGTGGTAGGGACCGAACTTCACATGCATGAGCCCGGGAACGGTCGAATTCTCGTCCGCGTCCTTGTAGTACTGCACGCCCTGAACCAGGGAAGATGCGCAGTTACCCACGCCGACGATGGCCACCCGAACTTCGGTGTTGATCTCACTCATGGCCGATATTTCCCTCTTTCTGTGGTGCCGCCTTCGTCGATTGCTCCGCAGCAATCAACTCGTTGAGCCAGCGCACTTCGCGCTCGCTTGATTCGAGACCGAGTTGATGGAGCTGGCGGGTATAGCGGTCCAGTTGCCCGCTGGCGCGTTTTATCGCTTCCCGCAGTCCTTCTCGGCGCTCCTCGACCTGCCTCCGCCGCCCCTCCAGGATTCGCATCCGCGCTTCCGCGGGGGTGCGGCCGAAGAAGGCCAGATGAACGCCGAAGCCGTCGTCGGTGTAGTTCTGTGGTCCGGTGTCGGCGAGCAGTTCGGCGAACCGCTCCCGCCCGGTGTCGGTCAGGTTGTAGACCCGCCGCGCACGGCGCGTTGCCAAGCCCTGCGGACTCTCCTCCGCGATGAGGCCGTCGGACTGCATGCGCCGCAGGGCCGGATACAGCGACCCGTAGGAGAAGGCCCGGAACGGGCCCAGCAGACCGGTGAGCCGCTTGCGCAACTCGTAGCCGTGCATCGGTGATTCGAGGAGCAGCCCGAGGATTGCCAACTCGAGCACGGGCTTCACCTCCTGACTGTTCAGATCTAACCGATGGATGCAGTTCCAAACTATATCGCGCCGATATATTTTGCACGCGCCATACCGCGTATCCGAACGTGACGACCGATCTCCACCCGATCGGGAGATCGTGTTGGCACCCAACCGCCGGCACGGGTGACCAGTGCCGACAGCTCCCGGCCGCCCGCAAAAGTTACGGGGAGGCGGAACAGCGCGTGCGGGCTCCGGGGCCCCGCAAGTACTCTGGGTCGCGTGCGAATACAGCGGCAGGTAGTGGACTATGCGCTCCGGCGCCGGTCCCTGCTGGCCGACGTCTACGCGGGCCGGGTGGACGTCGCCGAAGTGTGCGATGCGAATCCGTACCTATTGCGTGCGGCGAAGTTCCATGGGCGGGGGAGCGAGGTCACATGCCCTATCTGCAGGAAGGAGCAGCTGACTCTCGTATCGTGGGTCTACGGCGACGGGCTCGGTCCCGTGGCGGGCTCCGCCCGCACGCCGGAGGAACTGGTCCGGTTGGCCGAGACTCGGGAAGAGTTCTCGGTGCATGTGGTCGAGGTGTGCCGGACCTGTAGTTGGAACCATCTGGTGCAGTCCTATGTGCTGGGACTGGCCCCGGCGCCGACACGCCGCCGGCGCACCGGCGCCCGGCGCACTGCCGCCGAGTGAGAGGCCACGTCGACTGCTGAACAGCGGGCAGGAGCCTGCCCGCCGCGGTGCACGCGTGACCGCATCGAGCCACCCCGGACCGTATCGAACTAACTATTGGAGAGCCAGGCTGTGACATCGCCCTATGACGACGGACCGCACGGCGGCCGCCCCCGTGGCGGTTCGCAACCCGGCCCCGGCGGCTACCCGCCGCAAGCGCAGGGAGGTGGAGCGAGACCGGCAGGACCGCCGCCTGGGGCACGCCAGCCCACGGGGCGTCCCGCGCCGGGGAATGGTGGCCCGCAGCGCGGACCCGTGGGCGGTCCCGGCGGCATGCCGCCGCGCGGCCCCAACGGGCAGCCGCAGCGCGGACCCGCGCCGCAGGGCGGTCAGCCGCCGCGGCGTCCCGGGCCGCCGCCCCAGCGTTCCGGCAATCCGGATGCGACACGCAAGTTTCCCAATTCCGCCAATTCCGGCCCGAACGAGAAGGTGAATACCGGAGCGCGCCAGGCGGTTCCGAATCACAACTCACGCGCGGCCACCTCCGATCGCACCCAGCGGATCGACGATCGTGCGGCGCGCTCGGGCACCGGCACCCGGCCACGCCCGGCCGAGGACCGCACCCGTCCGCCGTCGGGCGCGCAGCCCGCGGCCCGGCGCGCGCAGAGCGGCACGCCCTCGGGGCCGCCGCCGCGGCGGCCTGGTGGCGGCTCGGGCGGAGGCGGCGGCAAGGGCGGCAAGGGCTCGCCCCGCAAGACCTCCTATTGGCGGCTGGCCCGGCGCCTGGTCTACATCGGCATGGCGCTGGTGCTCGGGCTGGCGAGTTCGGTGTTCCTGTACGCGTATTCGACGGTGAACGTGCCGCAGCCCGGCGACCTGAAGAACAATCAGGTGGCCACCATGTTCATGAGCGACGGCACCTCGGTGCTGGCGAAAGTCATTCCGCCGGAGGGCAACCGCACCGATGTGACGATCGACCAGATTCCGCCGCACGTGCGCAATGCCGTGATCGCCGCGGAGGACCGCTCCTTCTACACAAACCCGGGCTTCTCCATCCAAGGCTTCGGCCGCGCGTTCGTCGGTCAGCTCACCGGCAATACGGACGCCGGTGGTGGTTCGACGATTACCCAGCAGTACGTGAAGAACGCGATGGTCGGTAACGAGCACTCGCTGACCCGTAAGCTGCGCGAGCTGGTGATCTCGGCCAAGATGGCCAAGCAGTGGTCCAAGGATCAGATCCTGGCCGCGTACCTGAACACCATCTACTTCGGCCGTGGCGCCTACGGTATCGACGCGGCGTCCAAGGCGTACTTCGACAAGAAGGTCCAGGACCTGTCGGTGGCCGAGGGCGCGGTGCTCGCCGCGACCATTCAGCAGCCGTCGAACCTGGATCCGGAGAAGAATCCGCAAGGGGCGCAGGCACGCTGGAAGTATGTGCTCGACGGCATGGTCGACGGCGGCAACCTGCCCGCGACGGACCGCGCGAATATGCAGTACCCCACCGTGATTCCGGCAGCGCAGGCGCAGAAGGACAAGACGCTGGACTCCGGTCCGGAGGGCCTGATCAAGACCCAGGTGCTCAAGGAGCTCGAGGCCGCCGGCATCAACGAGCACGATCTGAACACCGAGGGCCTGCAGATCACCACGACCATCGATTCCAAGGCGCAGCAGGCGGCGGTGGACGCGGTCACCAAGGTGATGGACGGCGAACCCGACAAGCTGCGCACCGCGCTGTCGTCGGTGGATCCGAAGACCGGTGCGGTGCGCGCCTACTATGGCGGCTCCGACGGCCAGGGCCTGGACTACGCGAATCAGGGTCTGCCGCCGGGCTCCTCGTTCAAGGTGTTCGGTCTGGCCGAGAACCTGGAGATGGGCAAGCCGCTCTCGACGCTGTACGACTCCTCGCCGGTCACCGTGCACGGCATCACGATCACCAATGTCGAGGGCGAGCAGTGCGGTATGTGCACCATCGCCGAGGCGCTCAAGCGCTCGCTGAACACCAGCTTCTACCGCATGGAGCTGGACATGCCGGGCAACGGCCCGCAGAAGATCGCCGACATGGCGCACAAGCTCGGGATCCCGGACACCATTCCGGGCGTGGGCAAGACGCTGGTCGAGCCGGACGGCAGCGCGCCCAACAACGGCATCGTGCTGGGCCAGTACCCGGTGCGCACGCTCGACATGGCCTCGGCATACGCGACCCTGGCCGCCGCGGGCATGTATCACGCGCCGCACTTCGTGCAGAAGGTCGTCGCCTCGGACGGCACCGTGCTGCTGGACCGTGGTGAGACCGCGGGTGAGCAGCGGGTCTCGGCGGCGGTGGCGGACAACGTGATCGACGCGATGAAGCCCATCGCGGCGTGGTCGCGCAATCACCAGCTCGCCGGCGGCCGCCTCTCGGCCACCAAGACCGGTACCAACCAGAAGGACGGCAGCAACGAGAACCGCGACGCCTGGATGGTGGGCTTCACCCCGTCGCTGTCGACCGCGGTCTGGGTGGGTACCGATCAGGGTGACGCGCTGCGCAATGCCAGCGGCGGCATGATCTACGGCTCGGGTCTGCCGGCCGACATCTGGAAGGCCACGATGGACGGCGCCCTCAAGGGCACGACCAACGAGAACTTCCCGAAGCCGAGCGTGATCGGCGGTCAGGCCGGTGTGCCGTCGTGGTCGGCGCCGTACACCGCGCCCTCGACCACCGAGCAGCCGGTGGCGCCGCCGGTGATCACCACCAGCCAGATGCCGATTCCGGGTCTGCCGTGGTCGATTCCGGTTCCGGGGCTGGCGCCGAACCCGCAGAACCAGCGGCAATCTCAGCCGGAGACGCAGGATCCGGGCACTGGCAACGGGACCGGCAATGGCAATGGGACCGGTCCACTGCCGGGTCAGCCGACGGCGCCGGCCGACGGTTCGACACCGACGACCGCACCGAACGGCGGCTATGGAAACGGCAATGGGAACGGCAACGGCACCGGACGGCAGCAGACTCGGTAGCCTGCTGCCGTGATCGAGCAGGAACTGGTGCACCGGCCGGGCGCCTCGGGCGCGCCGGCCGGTGACGCGCTGAAGCCGGGGGAGGCAGCTGGAGTGGAAGATGCTGGCGCACAGCGCGATACGCCGGTGGCCTACGAGTCGCCGGAGCCGCTGGCGGCCGATCTGCGGTCGGCCGACGACCGGGACAAACCCAGTCGCACCGATACGCTGACCGCGCAGCTCTGCGATCTGATCGGCGGGCCGGTCGGCGACCACGCGGTGATCGGCCGGGTGCGTTTCTGGACCCCTATGCGGGTGCTGATGGCGTTCGCGGTGCTGTTCCTGGCGTTCAGCTGGTTCGGCAAGGCGGGCTGCATCCAGCAGCGGCCCGACGCCAACGGCGTCATGGGCCTGGATTGGAACAACGGCCGCCAGTACATCGCCATGTGCTACTCCGACACCGTGCCGCTGTACGGGGCCGAGCATCTCAACGAGGGCGCCTTCCCGTACAAGAAGCAGTGGGTGGAGTTCCCCGACGGCCGTCCGCAGGTCCGGTACATGGAGTATCCGGTGCTGTCGGGCCTGTACCAGTACGTGTCCATGGGAATCGCCAAGGCGTGGAAGCTGTCCCCGCTGCCGGGACACAAGGCGCTGGAGGTGGTCATCTACTTCAATGTGGTGGCCATCGGGCTGTCGCTGGCCTGGCTGGTGACCATCTGGGCGACGGCATTGACGGCCGGGCGGCGGGTCTGGGATGCCGCGCTGATCGCGTTGTCGCCGCTGGTTCTGGTGCATGCGTTCACCAATTTCGACACGCTGGCAACGGCTTTCGCGGCGGGCGGGCTGCTGGCCTGGGCGCGGCGGCGGCCGGTGCTGGCGGGCATTCTGCTGGGCCTGGGCGGGGCGGCGAAGCTGTATCCGCTGCTGTTGCTGGGGCCGATCCTGATCCTGTGCGCCCGCGCCGAACGCCTCGGTGAGGACGAGGCGGCGTGGGGCGGCATCCGGCCGCTGCGTGCGGCGGGCGGGGCCATCGCGGCGGCGGCCATTACCTGGCTGGCGGTGAACGCCCCCATCGCGGCGCTGTATCCGAACGGCTGGTGGGAGTTCTTCCGGCTCAATACCGAACGGCACGCCGACCCGGATTCGGTCTACAACGTGATCACCTCGTTCACCGGCTGGACCGGCTTCGACGGGGTACTGACCGCGCAGCAGGCGCCCACGGTGCTGAACGCGGTATCGCTGCTGCTGTTCCTGGCGGCCTGCGCCGGCATCGGCTGGATCGGCCTGACCGCGGCGCGCCGGCCGCGCCTGGCGCAGTTGGCGTTCCTGGTGGTGGCGGCGTTCCTGCTGACCAACAAGGTGTGGAGCCCGCAGTATTCGCTGTGGCTGGTGCCGCTGGCGGTGCTGGCGCTGCCGCAGCGGCGAATCCTGTTGGCGTGGATGACGATCGATGCCCTGGTCTGGGTGCCGCGCATGTTCTATTACCTGGGCCAGGACCACAAGGGCCTGCCCGAGCAGTGGTTCACCGGCACGGTGGTGCTGCGCGATCTGGCGGTGATCGCGTTGTGCGTCCTGGTGATCCGGCAGATCTACCGTCCGGGTGAGGATCCGGTGCGCCGTGACGGCGCCGACGATCCGGGGGGCGGCATCATCGACCGCGCCCCCGATCCCCTGAATGCCTGGTTGCCGCCGTTGCTGCGACCCAGGCAACCGATGCCGGTGCCCTAGAGGAAGCGGGCCAGCTGCGGCACCGCCTCGCCGGGGTGCTTGGCCTGGAATCCCTCGCCGATGGCCTCGAGCTTCCAGTCCGCGCCCGGGGCGGGGCGGTACACCTTCGCCATTGTCATGCCGGTGAAGGACATGCCGCCCGCGAGGGTGAAGCGGGCGAGTTCGGCATTGGTGGCGCTGTCGACCAGGCGGCAGTAGGCGTTGGCGATCTGCTCGAACGTGTGGCCTTTGTAGGAGGTCACGATGAACAGCAGCGTGGTGACGTGGGCCGGGATGCGGGAGAGATCGACCATGATCTCCTCGTCGTCGCCCTCGCCCTCGCCGGTCAGGTTGTCGCCCTGGTGGCGGATGGCCCCGTCCTTGGAGTTGAGGCTGCCGTAGTAGACGACATCGACGGGGCTGTGATCGGCGAAGAGCACCACCGAGGCGTCGAGGTCCACGTCGACGGACTTGTTGCCGAAGATGCCGCCGCGCTTGACCGGATCCCAGCCCAGGCCCATCTTCACGTAACCCAGTGCGCTGCCGCCTTCTTTGCGCAGGTTGATGCGCTGACCCTTGACCAGGCTGACGGCGTGACCGACCGGCAGATCGCGGTCATCCCGGGCCGGCGGTGGGTAACCGCCGCCGGACTGCTGGTAGGTGGGCGGCGGCGGATACGACTGTCCCGGAGGCGGATACCCCGTGCCCATCTGCGGCGGGTAGCCACCGGTGGGCTGGTACTGCTCGGTCGGTGCGGGCGGCGGGTAGCCGCCGGTGGGCACGTATTGCGGGGGCGGCGGGTAGCCCCGGACCGGCGGGTACGGCTCGGTGGGCTGTGGATAACCCTGTCCCGGTGTGGGCGGCGGATAACCGCCGGTCGGCGCGTAGTCACCGGTGGGCGCGGGGGTCGGGTATCCGCTCGGCGCGGGCGCGAATTGTTCGGGCGCGGGCGCGAATTGCTGTGGCGGGGACGTGAATTGCTGCGGCGCGGGTGGGGGCGGCGGGGCCGGGGAGTGGGCGGGGGATTGCGGGGCCTCGTTCACCTGGACGCCGTGGTCGGTGACCAGCGCGGCGAATCCGCCCGCGTAGCCCTGTCCGACGGCGCGGGCCTTCCATCCGCCCTGGCGGCGGTACAACTCCAGTGCGATGACAATGGATTCGGTGCTGAGGTCCTCGATCCGGTACTCGTACAACACGTTTCCGGCCACGTCGCTCACCTGCGCGACCGGAGCGGGTAGCCGGCCGAAGCTGGCGTTGGCGTCGTCGAGGGTGATGACGGCCCGAAGCTGTTCGATATCAGCGGGAATCGCGTCCAGCGACACGGCCAGGACGGCGGGCTGACCGGGTGCGCCCGGCCGCAGGGTCACACCGGGCCCGGAGGGTTGGTTGAAGAACACGAAATCGGCGTCGGAGCGCACCGTGCCCGCGGTGGTGACCAGCAGTGCGGACAGGTCGGCCGGTGCGGATACCTGCACGCTGATCACCAGATCATGGACGCTCAGAGGGCCGTTCTGGCCCTTCACCAAAACTGCGGACAAGATCGACCCTTCGTTGTCGGTGCTGTCGTTGCCACTCTACGAGAACGCGGCGACACGGACCGGGGCCGTGGTTGCGGTGGTGTCCGGGGATACCCGGACGGCGTGGCAGTATCGGCTGGGTGAGCGACGGTGAGGTCGATCCCGCGGAAGCGCACGAACAGTATCTGCGAGCCTTCCGGCACCCCGCCGTGTCCCGAGACCAGCTGCGCGACCTGCTCGATGCCGTGAACGCTTTCCTGGACACCATCACCCCCAAGCGTGGCGAGTACGTCCCCAGCGGCGGCTGGGCCCCCGAGTCCACAGCCATGGCCTTTCAGATCGGCCGCGCGGTGGAGCAGGTGCTGTCCGAGCGCGAGGACGCCGATCGGGAGCTGGTGCGCCGCCGCGATATTCGCGACCGCCTGGTGGCGGCCCTGGATGCGGTGCTGGATTGCCTGCGCAGCCTGCCCGAACTGGCCGAGGCCGAGGTGAAGTTGGGCACCATCTGCGTGAACGAGGGCTTCCAGGTGTACGAGGACGGGTCGGTGCGCACCACGCCCATGCAGGAGGCGGGCGCCGATGCCGGGCTGCTGGAGCGCCGCCGCGCCGAATTGGACGAGGAGATGACGGCCGCGGTGGCCGCCTGGGCCGGACTGGTGGACGACACCACCGACCTGATCCGGGAGCGGCTCGGGGTGGCCGAGGTGGGGATTCCGTGGGTGATCCTGGCCGCCACCCAGGGCGGGCTGGACGTGTCCGAGCCGTTCGCGTTCGCGGCCGAGCATCTGCCCGACTGCGAATTGCGGGATCTGATGGTGCAGTTGGTCACCGATATCGAGCTGGCCCGCACGCTGGAGGAGCCCTCCGAACCACAGCATTAGCCGGAATCGCCACCAAAGCCGCACCGGCGGTGCGAGTCTGGCTCGCAGGGACCCGAACCGGCCTTCCGAGGGGAGAATTCGGTGAAGAAGCTCATCAATGATCCGGCCGAGGTGGTGGCTGCCGCGCTGGCCGGATTGGCCGCGGCGCATCCCGAACTGCGGGTGGATGCCGAACAGCGATTCGTGGTGCGCGGAGACGCGCCGGTTCCGGGCAAGGTGGGCCTGGTCTCGGGCGGCGGCTCCGGTCACGAGCCGCTGCACGGCGGATTCGTCGGGCTCGGCATGCTGGACGCGGCCTGTCCGGGGGAGATCTTCACCTCGCCGGTACCCGACCAGATTCAGGCCGCTACCGCCGCGGTGGACGCCGGTGCGGGCGTGCTGCACATCGTGAAGAACTACACCGGCGATGTCATGAACTTCGAGATGGCCGCCGAGCTGGCGGCCGCCGAGACCGGTACCGAGGTGCGGTCGGTGGTGGTGAACGACGATGTGGCCGTGCAGGACAGCCTGTACACCGCCGGCCGGCGCGGGGTGGGTGCGACGGTGATCCTGGAGAAGATGGCGGGCGCGGCCGCCGAACAGGGCCGGCCGCTGGCGGAGGTGGCGCGCATCGCGGAGGCGGTGAACGCGCGGTCGCGCAGCATGGGTATGGCGCTGACCTCGTGCACGGTCCCGGCGGTCGGGCATCCGACCTTCGAGCTGGGCGAGTACGAGATGGAGATCGGCATCGGCATCCACGGCGAGCCCGGCCGGGTGCGGGTGCCGCTGGCCCCGGCGCGGGATGTGGCGCAGATGCTGCTGGAGCCGATCCTCGCGGATCTGCCCTTCGCGCAGGGTGATCGGGTGCTGTGCTTCCTCAACGGGATGGGCGGCACGCCGCTCATCGAGCTGTATGTGATGTTCGACGAGGTGTCGCAGATCCTGCGCGGGCACGGGATCCACGTCGAGCGCTCGTTGGTCGGCCCGTACATCACCTCGCTCGAAATGGCGGGCTGCTCGATCACGCTGACCAGGCTGGACGAGGAGCTGACGGCGCTGTGGGACGCGCCCGTGCGGACTCCGGCGCTGCGCTGGGGAATCTGATGGCGGTGGTGGACGCGGCCGCGTGGGTGCGCGACTTCGCGGCGCTGGTGGACGAGAACGCCACCGAGCTGACCGCGCTGGACGCGGCGATCGGCGATGCCGATCACGGCACGAATATGCAGCGTGGCATGGCGGCCGCCGTTGCGGCGCTGGATGATTCGACTCCGGGGAGCCCCGGGGAGGTCTGCAAGCAGACCGCCTTGGTGTTGATCCGCACCATCGGCGGTGCCAGCGGTCCCCTGTTCGGGACGTTCTTCCTGCGCTTCGCCGCGGCGATCGAAAGTGGTTCCGATATAGCCGATTTCGCGCGCGCGTTCCGGGCCGGGCTGGACGGTGTGATCGCGCGCGGCAAGGCCGAGCTCGGCGACAAGACCATGGTGGACGCGCTGGGACCCGCGGCGGACGCCCTCGACAAGCAGGTGGCGGGTGGCGGGTCGGCGCAACAGGCTCTCGATGCCGCGGCGGCCGCCGCGGAGGCCGGGCGGGACGCCACCACGCCGCTGGTCGCGCGCAAGGGGCGGGCCTCGTATCTGGGTGAACGCAGTGCGGGACACCAGGATCCGGGCGCCACCAGTGCGGCCCTGCTGGTCCGGGCGGCCGTACGGGCGCTGCGATGATCGGCCTGGTGGTGGTCTCGCACAGCCGGGCGCTGGCCGAGGCGGCGGTGGCGCTGGCCGCCGGGCTGCTGCCCGATCAGGGTGTGGCCGTCCGGATCGCGGCGGGACTGTCCGGCACCGAACTGGGTACGGACGCCGTCGCCGTCGCCGAGGCGATCACCGCCGCGGATTCCGGGGACGGCGTCGTGGTTCTGATGGATCTGGGCAGCGCGGTGCTGTCCGCCCAGACCGCGCTGGACCTGCTCGAATCGCCTGTCGCCGTGCGACTTTCGACCGGGCCGCTGGTCGAGGGCCTGGTGTCGGCGCTGGCGGCGGCCGGCGGTGGGGCCGATCTGGACGCGGTCGCACGGGAGGCCGGGAACGCCCTGGCCGCCAAACACGCGCAGCTCGGCGACTCCGCCGGCGCCGGTCCGGCCGGCGATCCACAATCATCCACAGCTCTGCAGCCTGTGGATGATTCGGCGATCACCGAGATCATCGAGGTGACGAACGAGCACGGCCTGCACGCCCGCCCGGCCGCCGAGCTGGTCTCGGCCCTGCGCGATGTCGAGGCGGTGGTGGCGCTACGAAATGCCACCACCGGCGCCGGTCCGGTCCCGGGCGACAGCCTGACCCGGGTGCTCACCCTCGGCGTGCTCCCCGGCCAGCGGCTGGAAGTCAGCGCAACCGGACCCGATGCGGCGCGGGCAGTCGCCAAAGTTCGCGCCCTGGCCGAGAATCGAGATCATGACCAGCCTCGCTGACAAAGCCACGACGTTCCTGTCCCTGCACCAGCCCGGCAATCCGGTGATCCTGCCGACGGTCTGGGATTCCTGGTCCGCGAAGCTGGTGCAGGACGCCGGATTCGGGGCGCTCACCATCGGCAGCCACCCGCTCGCCGATTCGATGGGCAAGCCCGACCAGGAGGGCATGACCTTCGCCGAGGTGCTGGGCCGGGTGCGGGAGATCACCGCCACCGTGGATATTCCGGTGTCGGTCGACCTGGAGTCCGGCTACGCCGAGAAGCCTTCCCGGATCATCGAGGGCCTGCTCGAGGCGGGCGCGATCGGCTTCAATCTCGAGGACTCCGTGCACAGCGAGGGCGGGCGGCTGCGCACCCCGCAGGAGCATGCCGACCTGATCGCCGAGCTGCGCGCCGCCGCGGACGCCACCGGCGTGCACGTGGTGATCAATGCCCGCACCGACGTGTTCCTGCGCCCCGACACCGGCGCCCCGGAGGAGCGGCTGGAGAGCGCGCTCACCCGGCTGCGACTGGCCGCCGAGGCGGGCGCGGACGTGCTGTACCCGGTGGGCCGGCACGAGCCGGACGTGCAGCGCACGCTGACCGCCGAGCTGCCGCTGCCGGTGAATGCCATCGGCCTTCCCGATCAGGGTTCGCCCGCCTACTTCGCCGAACTCGGCGTGGCGCGGGTCAGTTTCGGCCCGTTCCTGCAGCGCGCCCTCACCGAGGCGGCGAACACCCTGCTGGCCGCCTGGCGCTGATCAGGACCGGACCCGCAGGAAGTAGTCGAGGATCTCCTCCGCGGCGCGGATGCCGGAAGCGGCGGTGACGGCCACGCGCGGGTGGTTCCAGTTCCGCTGTTCCAGTTCGCCGTGGCGGGGCCGGATGGCGACGTCGGCGGTGCACAGCATCTCGGCATCGAGCGCACCGTCGCCCGCGGCCAGCAGGCGCGACTCGGGATGCAGTTCGCCGGCGTCGAGCAGGCGGCGGCGCACCTCCTGCACCGCGCGGCTCTTACCGACCGGCGCGGGCATGGTGTAGATCTTGCGGCCCTGCTGGGAGACGGTCCAGCCGCGCGGGCGGCACCAGGCGTCCCAGTCGGCGAGGAAGCCGGCGGGCACCCGCTGCGGGTCCACCACCAGGTAGCAGAACAGGTCGTCGGCCTCGCGCAGGCGCAGGGCGAAGGATTCGTCCACGCGCGCACGCAATTCGGTGCGCACCTCGACCAGGGTGGCGCATTCGGCGCGCACCCGCGCGTCCAGTGCGGAACGCCAGCGCCGGTCAGGGAGCCCGTTGCGCAGGATGGTGCCGCCATTGCTGGTGACCGCATAGGGCGGCGGCCCGCCGGGCAGCCGGACCCGGTGGTACTGCTCGATGGTGCGGGTGGTGACGGGAACCACGGCCGCCGCCGACGCGAGTATGCTCAGCCGCTGCGCCGCGACGACCGTCATGTACGACAGCGGCTGTCCCTCATGGTGTTCCACACACACCGTGTCCGGTTCCGCACGCCCGAAGGCCGCCCGCGTGTAGATCACCGTGCGATCCAGATCCGTCGCCACCATCATCCCGTGCTGCCGCACCGGCTACCCCTTCACTTCCTTGATCAAGCCCATACAGGCATACGCCAAATCCGGCACCGTCTCGACCGGCACGCCGCGTGCCGCGGCGAGCAGGCGGATATGGGCGTGTTCCGCCGCGTGCGGATCCCGCACCAGCACCCGCCACGGCACCCGGCGCAACAGCACCCGGGTCGTCTCTCCCACACCGGGTTTCACGAAATTCACGCTGGAGATCCCGTATGCCGCCCGCACCCGCTCCACCGACTCCCAGCCTGCCCAGGTCGGGGTCCGGTCGGCGGCTCGCAGGTCGCGTACCCGCGCGTCCACCAGCGTCCGCACCCGGTCGAAACAGACGCTGACGGTGTCGAGGAGATGGCCGGACACATCCTGGCCCGCGAGCTCGCGATAGAACTTGGCCCCGTGGAACTGTCCCGGCCCGATCAGGCCGGCGTTGAGCACCGTGCGCGAAACAAGTCCCGACACAGTGGAATTCAGGCAGGCCGAGGCGATCAGGAAGTCGTCGCGGGTGCCGTAGGTCCGCACGCAGCTGCCCGGATCGGCGAGCACCGCGAGGTCGGGGTCGAATCGCGCCCCGCCCGCCGCATGATGGGCATGCAGCGCGGCGGTCAGTTCCCGGGTGATCGCGCCTTTGCCGGTCCATCCGTCCACGAACACGATCTGCGCCGGATCATGGTGCCGCGCAAGGTACTCCAGCGCTGTCGCGTCGATTCCCCGATCGCGCACGATGGACACCGCGTAGTGCGGAACCTCGATCCCCCGGCCCCCCAGCCAGCGCCGCATCAGCACCCCCACCGGCGTCCCCGCCCGAGCCAGCGACACCAGCACCACGTCGCGACCCCGCTCGCTGATCACCAACTCTGACACGGTCGCAACCGCCAGCGCCAGCCGCTCGGCACTCTCCGCCAGCACCCGCTCGAACAACTCCCGATACACCGCGTCCGGCTGATACTCCACCGGCAGCGATTCCGCGTAATGCGCCACCCCCGCCTGAATCCGCCGTTCCCGCTCCGCCACATCGGCTTCCAGCGCCACCCCGGACAGATCGGTCAACAGCCACGCCACCTCATCCCGCGCATACGACCCGAACTCCGGCCCACACAACGGTTCCGGCAGCTCGTGCGCGCGGCTCGAGCGGGCGGCAGCGAGGGCACGCGGGTCCGCGTCGGGGAGCACGGCCAGCAGCACGTCTGCGCCCGACGCGGTCAGGATGTCTACGAGTCCACCTGTAGCCGTAAGCTTTTCGGTGTCGGCGGGGCAGTCGATGATGACGAGCAGGATCGGGTCGGCCGCGGTCCGGGTGCCCGGCCAGCGCGCGTTGTAGAGGAAGCGCGGACTCTCCTCGCCGAGTTCGGGTGCGGTGAAACGGAATCCGCGGCGCAAGGGGTAGCCGGCCTCGTCCAGGACGTAGGCGGGGGAGCGCGTCGTGGTCTGGTATCGGGTGGGGATTCCGCTGTCTGCCAGGGCCGCGGCGATACGCAGCGGCAGGTACATGAGTTCCTCGTGGGCGATGACGATCACCGGACGCCGCGGGTCCAGCTCCTCGGTCATTGTCCTGAGAGCACGGGTCAGCTCGGCCACCGCGCGGGTGAGCGCCGCATCGAAGGGCATGGCATCCGAGTCGAGGAAGCCGTGGCGGCCGCCCTCGGGAACCTGCTGCGGCCAGGGCAGTTCGACGCGCAGGCAGGCGCCGGTGCGATCGGCGATCGGGTTGAATACGGGCTCGGGCAGCGCGGTGACGGCGTCGATCAGGCCCGCCGGCAGGCGGGTGCTGCCGCTGGCCAGGCAGACGGTGTCGATGCGGGCGCCGAGTTCGGCGGCCGCCGTGTCGAAGGCGCGGCGGTCGGCCTTCGCGCGCATGTCCACCAGCGACGCCAGGATGTAGTGGCTGCGGGGAGTGCGCGTGTGCAGGGCCCGGATGGCGTCCAGAGCGGTTGCACCGGTGGAGATCTCGTCGTCGACGAGCACCATGGGCAGGTCGTTGTGGAATATCGCGGCGGGCATCGGCTGCAGCAGGTGCGAGGTGGCGTGCGAGTGGCCCTCCTCGAAACCGGCAAGGGTCTCGGCGGTGGGCACGTCGCGGCGCGTGGAGTGCAGGTAGCACCGCGCGCCGAGGCGGGCCGCCACGGTGTGGCCGAGTCCGGTCGCGGTTTCGGCGAAGCCCAGCACCACCGCGGCGGTGACCAGCCGATTCCGCTGCAGCGCACCATCTTCCGTGAGCAGCTCGCACACCAGGTCACCGAGGCGGTTGCCCGCGTCGAGGACGCGATGCGGGTCGGTGGGGAGATGTTTCCCCAGCACGGTCGAGACCAGTAGGTGGGCGCGGCGGGGGTTGCGGCGCAGGCCGGGTTCGACGAGCGTGTCGATGCGCCAATCGGGTTCCTGCAGTGCCGAATCGATGTGGCGGAGGGTGAGGCCGAGGTGCCGGGTGGCCCACGGTAGAGCGGGGTCCACGGTCACGATTCGACCAGGGCCTCGAGCAGGTCCACGAAGGAGACTCCTTGATTGGCGACGCCGAAGACATTGGCGCGCAGCATGATCTGATGCGCCCAGCTGCGGTGCGGGCGCATTTCGTTCATCTTGTTGCGGTACTCGGACGCGGCGACGCCGCCCGCGGCGGTGCTCAAGATGTCGACGGCATCGGCGTATTCCTCGTGGGTGACGATCGAGAGGGCGTGCACGACGGCCACATGGGAGGGGTGGATGACGGTCTTGCCCTGGATCCCGTTGGCGCGGTCCAGGGTGATCTCCCGCAGCAACCCGTCCATATCGCGGCTGACCAGCGACTGCCGGAAGGGGACGGCGCCCACCTCGGCGAAGGGCGAGTTGCGCAGCAGTGGCCGGAACATGCGGGCGTGGTCGGCGAAGTACTCCCAGACCGGTCCGGTGATGGTGAAGCCGGTGCCGTCGGTGCGACCCAGGTAGTTGACGATGTCGGCGATGACGTCGGCGACCACGCGCACGTCGTAGATGGTGAGGTCGCGGTCGCGGCGAATCCCGAAGGTGGAGCACATGTCCGTGGCCCCGATCCGCACCGCGAGAATCCGTTCGCGGTGCTCGGCGAGTAGCGCGCCGATGCGGCTGAGTTCACGGTCGCGGGTCTCGCGGTGCACCAGGGCGGGGGATTCCAGCACCGGCATACCGAAGACCGTGCGGCCCAGCCGCTGTGCGGCCAGGCCCAGCTCGTGCAGGTAGTCGGCCGCGCAGGAGCTGTCGAATTTGGGCAGCACGAAGCCGGTGAGCGCCGCCGCACCGGGCCCGAGCCGGTCGGCGATCTCGCCGATGCTGTGCGGGTCGCGGACCCGCACGAACAGCAGCGGGTAGGCCTCGCCGCTGTCGGCCAGTTCGTCGACGGTCCGAGCGGCCTGCCATTTCCCGGCTTCGACGGCGTGGTCGGCGACCGCGTCCTCGAGGTCGATGACCATCGAGCACACGCCGCGTTCGGCGCGGCGCAGGATGGTGGCGGTCAGATCGGGCCGCGTGGCGGGCACGTACAGGGTCGCGCCCAGCGCCATGGCCAGCAGGTGGCGGTCGACGGAGCCGCCGAAGGGTTCGGGCAGCCGGTGGAACAGCCGCCGCAGCTCCGGGCCCGGCACCTGCCGGAAATGCCTCAGCGGGAAGCGTTTCCGCAGGGAGACCGGCGCGACATCCGGATCGCTGGTGATCATCGCGGTCATCGTCGCGGTCGTCCTCCTGCTGTCTTTCGGTCTATCTGTCGGTATTTCGCATGCGCTCGACCACTCCGGCGACGAACGCGGAGATGGCGTCGAGTTCGGACACATAGGCCCAGTAGTCGGGGTGACGTCCGGTCAGGCCCGCGCTCGCGCGATCCAGGCGTTCGGCCTGGGCGTCGAGCACCGAACCCCATTGCGGGACCACGCCTTTGTTGACCGCGAGCATCTGCGCGTCGCGCAGTTTGAAACGGACGGCCTTGGCGCGCTCGGCCGGCTGGTCGCGGACCGCGCGCAGCAGGGCGAGCCGATCGGTCACGGTCTCGGCGCGCTCCTCGGCGGTGGCGAGGTGGGTGCGGGCGGCGGTGGTCAGGTCGAGCGCGTCCTCCGGGTCGTGATTGGCCAGGGCGGCCCGGGCGCGGGCCAGATCCGCGTCGGCGGCCGCGACGGCCTCCCGGGCTTGTCGCTCATTGTTGGCCAAATCGTTCGACGACGCAGCCGCGAATTCCCGCAGCAGCGCCGACATGGCCGGAGCGATGCGGTCCAGGCGGTTGCGGGCGGCGTCGAGCCGGGTGGCGGCGGAGGCGAGGGCGGTGGTGGCCGAATGCTGTTTGCCGGGTGCGGCTTCCAGGGCGGTGGACAGGTCACGGTTCAGCGTCTCGAGCCGGGTGGCGGCGTCGCGGGCGGCGCCGCCGGTGCCGGTCGCGACCGCGGCCTCGAGCGTGAGCAGCCCCTCATCCACGGCGGCCGCGCATTGCCGGATCGAGGGGTAGGCGGCGTGGGCCGAGGCGTCGGCGGCCTGCCGCAGCTGTGCCGCCTGCGCATGCACCTGCGAGACCAGTTGCGGCACCGAGCCGTACACCGCGACCGCGTGCTCGAGGTGTGGCTGATTGCCCCGGTAGAACTCGTCGACCCCGCGCGCGGCGTCGGCGAGTCTCCGGATGACGGTATCGATCTCGGGCTGGGTGACGGGGCCGCCGTCCTCGCGTTCGGCCTGCTCCAGGCGGTCGTCGAGGGCGAGGTAGGCGCCGGAGGCGTCATAGCAGCGGGCGCGCACCGGTTCCCAGCGCGCGGCCATCCCGCGCGCGGGGAACAGCGCGGCCGAGGCGGTGACGGCGGCCTCGGCAATGGTCTGCCGCTGGTCCATATCCAGGAATGCGGTCGTCAGTACCTGCCGGGCCTGCTGCACCCATTCGTTGTTCCGGGGTGCCCGGAACCATCCGCGTCGACGGCCTGCCACGCCCCCGATGGTAGGAGAACCCGGTCGTTGGGGCGACAATGACGACGCGTTGTGGAAACCTGTCGTCTGATAGTTGCTTCCGAGCGGTAGGGTTGAGCCTTCCCTATCCAAGATTTGGGAAAACCATTACTGTCGAGGCGGCGAAACCGATGAGCAGGACACACGGTTGGCCAAGAAACGCTTCAAACGCTTTACAACGGAAGGATTCCCGCAATGGGTGTCAGTTTGTCCAAGGGCGGCAACGTTTCACTGACCAAGCAGGCTCCGAACCTGACCCAGGTGGCCGTCGGCCTCGGCTGGGACGTCCGGACCACCACCGGCACCGACTTCGACCTGGACGCCAGCGCCATCGCGACCGGCGCGGAGAAGAAGGCGCTGTCGGACAAGCACTTCGTGTTCTTCAACAACCTGCAGTCCCCGGAGGGCACCATCGTGCACACCGGCGACAACCTGACCGGTGAGGGCGAGGGCGACGACGAGGTCATCAATATCGACCTGGCGAACACCCCGCCGGCCATCGAGTCCATCTTCTTCCCGGTGTCGATCTACGACGCCGACTCGCGCGGCCATAGCTTCGGCCAGGTCCGCAATGCCTACATCCGGGTCGTGGACCGCGCGAACGGCGCCGAGCTGGCCCGCTACGACCTCTCCGAGGACGCGTCCACCGAGACCGCCATGGTGTTCGGCGAGCTCTACCGCAACAATGGTGAGTGGAAGTTCCGCGCGATCGGCCAGGGCTACGCCTCCGGCCTCGCGGGCATCGCTCGCGACTTCGGCGTCAATGTCTGAGGCGTCAATGTCTGAATCGAATAGATAGCGACCCGAAGAGGGCTCGGTCGCACGAGCCCTCTTCGTGTGCCCACCCCCTCCAGTCCCCGACCCCGGCACAACGAAAGGCCAGCTGCGGTGCGAATATTCGGCCTGTCCATCATCGTCACCGTACTGTCGCTGCTCGCGGCCCTCGTGTACGGCGGTCCCACGGCACTGCTGCTGTGTGCCATCCTCGGCGTCCTCGAGGTCTCGCTGTCCTTCGACAACGCCGTGATCAACGCCAGCGTTCTGCAGCGGATGAGCGAGTTCTGGCAGCGGATCTTCCTCACCGTCGGCGTCGTCATCGCGGTTTTCGGTATGCGCCTGGTGTTTCCGCTGGCCATCGTGTGGATCACCGCGGGCCTCAACCCGATTCGCACCTTCGATCTGGCCATGAACCCGCCCGCCGGCGGAGCGCTCACCTTCGCCGACGGCAGCCCCTCCTACGAGAAGCTGCTCACCGACGCGCACCCGCAGATCGCGGCCTTCGGCGGCGCGTTCCTGCTGTTGCTGTTCTTCGACTTCATCCTCGAGGAGCGCGAGATCACCTGGCTGGGCTGGATCGAACGCCCGCTGGCCAAGCTCGCCAAACTCGACATGCTCGCGGTGGTGCTCACCCTGGGCGCCATTGTCATCGCGGCGGAATTCATCGCGGCCGACGACGACCGGTCCACCGTGCTACTGGCCGGCATCCTCGGCGTGATGACCTACATCCTGGTCGACGGGCTCGGCTCCCTGTTCCATGCCGAGGAACACGCCGACGAACAGACCGCCGCCGGACCCTCGGCCATCGTCAAGGCGACCGGCAAGGCGGCGTTCTTCCTGTTCCTGTATCTGGAAGTGCTCGACGCCTCGTTCTCCTTCGACGGCGTGATCGGCGCGTTCGCCATCACCTCCGACCCGATCCTGATCGCTCTGGGCCTGGGCCTGATCGGCGCCATGTTCGTCCGATCCATCACCGTCTACCTGGTGCGCAAGGGCACACTCTCGGAATACGTGTACCTCGAGCACGGCGCGTTCTGGGCCATCGGCGCGCTGGCGATCATCCTGCTCATCACCATCGGCGTCCACGTCAACGAGGTGATCAGCGGCCTGGTCGGTGTGGCCTTCATCGGAGCGGCGTTCATCACCAGCGTGATCCGCAACCGGCGTGAGACGGCCGAGTCCGACGAGGACGACGACGAACCCGCGGGCCTGGCGAACCCCACCACCGTCGGCTGATCCACCGAAACCGGAAAGCCCGCCACACCAGAGCGTGTGGCGGGCTTTCCGGTCACGAGGAGGGATTCACAGCATGCGGCGCGGCGCGGACATGTGCTTGGCGCGCCGCACCGAGACGCGTGACCAGAGCTGCTGCTGCAACGCCAGGGTCAGCCAGCCCGCGAAGGCCATCCCGGCGATGTTCACCAGCAGCTGCGCCGTACTGCCCCACACCGTCCCGCCGTCGGCGACAGCCACGCCGAGGGCGATATTGCCCGCCGCGGGCACCGTGGTCACCGAGATGAACACACCCGCCAGGCCCACCGACTTCGCGGAGGTGATGGACAGGACCCCGGCCGCGCCGGCCACCACCGCGATGATGAACGACCACTTGTCGGGCGTGTAGATGAAACCCGTGGCCGGACGGGGACCGGTCACCTGGGCCAGCGTGAGCCAGCCCAGCGCGCGGGCGACGAGCGCCAGCAGGATGGTGATGCCGATGGCCGTCACGAAACCGATCACCAAGGTGCGCAGGGCCAGCCGCAGCAGTACGAAACGCCGACGCACCAGCGCGACCCCGAGCGCGGCGATGGGGCCGAACTCGGGGCCGAGCACCATCGCGCCGACGGTCAGGATCTGCGAGTCGGTGATGATGGCGATGCCGGCGATGACGGTGGCCAGTGTGAGGAAGCTGAGATAGGTCCAGTTCAGCTCGGTGTCGTCGTACGCCCGCTGCGCCACCTCCGCCCACACCACCGCGTCGGCACTGCTGCCCGGCATGCGCACCTCGGCCTCGAAGCCGCTGCGCGACAACCAGGTTCCCACCTGCTCGATCTCGATACTGCCCTCCTGGTGCACCCGCATATCGCGCAGCTTCTGCACCAGGTCGTTGGCGGCCTCGCGGGCGATCTGCGCGGTGATCAGGTCGCCGGGCGGGCGCAGCGCCACACCACGGAAGGCGACCAGCCCGGTCACCGCGTCATCGGTCTCGAGGACCTCGAGGACCTCGCCGGTCATGGCGGTGGGGGAGAGAATCCGCAGGTGCAGCATGCGCACAGTCTGCCGCGCGGAGGGGGCGGGCAGGTGCCGGAAGCGCGAAACGGCCGGGGCGTCACGGAATTCGCGCCATGACACCCCGGCCGGTCGCGGTGATCACACCCGCGCGGGCTGCGGCAGCGAGAAGCGTCGGCGGACAGCCTCGGGCTCGGCCGGGGTGGGATTCGGCGCGGCGCGACGGGAGGCCAGGACCATGCCGATCAGTCCCACGCCCAGGCCCGCAACCGTCAATGGGCGCAACGGCTGATCGATGACCAGCCAGGCCATCACGGCGGTCACCGCCGGGATGGCGAAGAAGAAGCGGCCGACACGGGTGGTGTCCCAGCGCTGCAGCATGGTGTTCAGCAACAGGAACGCACCCATGGAATTCACCAGCACCATCCAGACCATGGATCCGGCGAAGCGAGCCGGGTCCGCGATGTGGAAGTCGCCGCCCGCCACGGCCATTGCGCCCGCGAAGGGCGCGCTGACCGCCACGTGCAGGGCAGTGCCGGCCCGCGGATCGATCGCGGGGGTGAAGCGCTTCTGGTACACGGTGCCGAGGCTGAGGCCGAGCAGGCCGACCACGCACAGCAGCAGGCCCACCAGCGAGAAGCTGGACTGATCGACCACCGCCAGGCCCACACCCAGACCGCCGACCCCGAAGCCCAGCCACTGCCGGGCGCTCACGGATTCGCCCAGGCCACCGGCGAATACGGCGATAACCACCGGGCTCAGGCCCTGCACCAGGGAGATGACGGCGGCGGTGACGTGCTCGTGCATGGCGGTGTAGAAGGCCCCGAACTGCACCATCTGCATGAGCAGGCCTACCACCAGCGTGTGCGCGAGGACCTTGCCGCGCGGCCAGACCGCCCGCGCCAGTAGGGCATACGCGATGAGCAGCAGGCCGGCGATGCCGAAGCGGGCGAACAGCACCAGCATGGGCGGCGCCGCGCCCACACCGACGATGCCGGCGATGAAGGCGCTGCTCCACATGAGGATGAGGGCCGGCGGGCCCGCCACTTCGAAAAGCCGGTTGTCCATGATTCCTCCACACCGCTAACCGGTTCAGGTGGTTATACCGTGACACCTCCTTGCATAACCTGTCAAGGGGGTTACTATGAGGACATGTCCACCTTCGCCGACCCGCACCTGTTCATCAGCGGCAATCTCGCGCTGAACTTCATCGGTACGGCTCAGGAACGACGCACCACCTTCATCGACCGGCTCACCAGCGACGACGAACTCGCCGAGTGGACAACGGCGGCAGGCATCCTCGACACCGAGCCGGACTGCGTCGGCGCCCTCACGCGGGCCGTGAAACTACGCGAGGCCACCTGGCGGCTGATGCTGGCCACCCTCGACGGCGAACCCGCCGCCGACGCCGACCGGCGACTCGTCAACCGGCACGCTCACGACAGCCCGCCCGTGCTCACCCTGCGCGCCGACGGCAGCGTGCACCGCAGCGGGACACTCGATTCCGCGCTCGCGGCCGTCGCACGCTCCGCCATCGAACTGCTCGGCAGCCCCGACCGGGACCGCATCAAGGAATGCGGGCGAGACGCCTGCACCCGCCTCTATATCGACACCTCACGCGGCGGTTCGCGCCGCTGGTGCGATATGGCCGTCTGCGGAAACCGGGCCAAGAGCAAGGCGTTCCGCGCCCGGAACACCGAGCCGGCCGGCTGACCGCGCCCGCGCCGTCACGAACAGGAAGAAGAACACCACCAGCAAAGCGGCCCGGCCCCATACCCCGATCTGCACGATGTTCTGCTCGAATCCGGCGGCACGGCCCGCACCCAGGGCATAGAAGTAGCGGAAGACGCCGATCCCGATGCAGGCGTCCGCCATCAGGTAGGTGACGGTCAGACTCCACGGCACCTCCAGCAGCACCAGGAACGGGATCAGCCACAGCGTGTACTGCGGCGAATGCACCTTGTGGAACAACAGGAATCCACAGAGCATGGCGCCGCTGACACCGATCCACGGATACACCCCCGCCAACTGATACCGTCGCCAGCCCAGCCAGCAGGCCAGCACGAAGGACGCCAGCACCAGCAGCGGTGAGGCCGCCGACACCACGCCCTGGAACGTCGACTCGCCCTCGCTGGTCTGGGCGAACAGCGGACGCAAACCCCAGTACCAGATGGAATTCGTGGTGATATCGGCCTGACGTAACTGCTGGAAGGTGATCGATGCACGCCAGCCGTCATAACCCGCCAGCGCGAACGGCAGATTGATCGCGACCACCGTGCCGACAGCGGTACCGGCCACCATGAGCGCACCGCGCACATCGAATCGCCGCTTCCGCAGCGGGTTTTCACCGAGCAGCACGTAGATCAGCAAGGGCAGCACGAAGATTCCGGGATACAGCTTGAAACAGAAGCCGATCGCCAGGAATACCGCCGCGGCTATCGCCCGGTCCCGCAGGGAATATCGCGTCAGCACGGTCATCACATAGAACGCGGCCACCGCGGTGGCCACCACCGGCAGTTCCCAATTGTGGAAGGCGTAGAGCACCAGGGGCGGACCGGCCGCCCACAGCAGCGCCGCCGGACCCGCCATCCGGGCCAGCAGATATGCGGTGAGCAGCGCGAACGGAGCCAGCAAAAGCGCCGAGTGCAGCAGGAAATCCGCATCGGTGTGCGAGCCGATGCCGCCGATCCACATGAGCAGACCGCTCAGCACCGGATACTCGACCGCGCCGCCGGTCAACTGGCCATCGGGTGTGATGCCGCCGGTTATATATGGAAAGACGTGCTCATCGATGCCACGGCCCAGCCATAGGTACTGAATATCGGAATAGCAGACATTCGAGTCCTTGATGGCATCGAAAATGGCGCTGCGACCCGACTCCTCGAACGGCCCGCCGGCACACCGCGCCTTGTTCACATACGCGATCAGCAAGGTGACCCCGCACACCAGCGTCGACGTGACCGCGATCATCGAACGGCCCGCCGCACGGCGAGCGACCGCTGCGCTGGCGACGGGTCGGTTCGGCATGCGCACCACCATAGGTCTCTCTTCGGCGTGTCCGCCTGTTCAAGCTCGGGACTGGCCAGATTTCGCAGGCCATGCCTATCTATCGCCCGGCCGCCACCGGCGTGAACACGCGAGCAGGAGCCTCGATACCCCGGCGCGAGGCGCCGCGTTCCCTCATGTAGCCTGGTCGGGTTGCTGACGCAACGAACCCTCCTGCCCACGGACAGTCCGTGGGCCGTTCACAGTCCACAGGAGGTGATGAGGTCCGTGCGTCATTATGAAGTGATGGTTATTCTCGATCCGCAAATGGACGAGCGCACCGTCGGCCCGAACCTGAACAACATGTTGGGTGTTGTCGGTGCCGAGGGCGGCAAGGTCGACAACGTCGACATCTGGGGCCGCCGTCGTCTCGCCTACGAGATCGCCAAGCAGGCCGAGGGCATCTACGCGGTCGTCACCCTGACCGCCAAGTCCGAGACCGTCAGCGAACTCGATCGCCAGCTGGGCCTGAACGAGTCGGTGCTGCGCACCAAGGTGCTGCGCCTCGACAAGAAGTAGTCCAGTCCTCCCGCAACGTCGCTCGTAACCGTCGGTGCCTATCTCTAGGCTGACTGGCAAACCGTGCACTGAGCCCACAATCGGGCGTGCACGGGCGAGCGCATTGCGGACTGCACCGGAAAGCAGGAGGAACCATGGCCCAAGGCGACACGGTCATCACCGTCATCGGCAATCTGACGGCTGACCCCGAGCTTCGATTCACGCCCGCGGGAGCGGCCGTCGCGAACTTCACCGTCGCGTCGACTCCCCGTGTGTTCGACCGTAATACCAATGAATGGAAAGACGGCGAAGCGCTTTTCCTGCGCTGCAACATCTGGCGTGAAGCTGCGGAGAATGTGGCCGAGAGTCTGACCCGTGGCTCGCGAGTGATCGTGAGCGGACGACTCAAGCAGCGCTCCTACGAAACCCGCGAGGGTGAGAAGCGCACGGTCGTCGAACTCGAGGTCGACGAGGTGGGTCCCTCCCTGCGGTACGCGACCGCGAAAGTCAACAAGACCACCCGTGGCGGTGGTGGCGGCGGCTTCGGCGGTGGCGGACAGGGCGGCGGCCAGCAAGGCGGCGGCTTCTCCGGTGGTGGCAGTGGTGGGGGTCGTGGCGGCCAGAGCGCCGGCGACGACCCATGGGGCAGTGCCCCCGCGGCCGGCTCCTTCGGGGGCGGCGCGATGGACGACGAACCGCCGTTCTAGACAACGGCTTTCCCCGGAATCCGCCCCGACGGCCGGGTTCCCGAAATTACGGAGTTGAAAGACCATGGCCAAAGCACCGGCACGCGAAAAGGTGCTGAAGAAGAAGGCTTGCACCTTCTGCAAGGAAGACAAGGCTGGCAAGAAGAACAACACGGCCGGCGCCAAGATCGACTACAAGGACACCGCGCTGCTGCGCAAGTACGTGTCCGATCGTGGCAAGATCCGCGCTCGCCGGGTGACCGGCAACTGCGTCCAGCACCAGCGCGATATCGCTGTCGCCGTGAAGAACTCGCGTGAGGTCGCTCTGCTGCCTTACGTGTCCACCGCCCGCTGAGAAAGGAAGGCACAGCAATGAAGCTCATCCTCACCGCTGATGTCGACAACCTCGGTGCGCCCGGCGACACCGTGGAGGTCAAGGACGGCTACGGCCGTAACTTCCTGCTGCCGCGCGGCCTGGCGATTGTCGCCACCCGTGGCGCGCAGAAGCAGGTCGAGGGCATTCGCCGGGCGCAGGATGCCCGCCGCGTGCGCGACCTGGACCACGCCAACGAGCTGAAGCAGGCCATCGAGGGCCTGACCGGCGTGTCGCTCGCGGTCAAGACCGCCGGCACCGGCAAGCTCTTCGGTTCGGTCACCGCCGCCGATGTCGCCGCGGCCATCAAGGCCGCCGGTGGCCCGGTCGTCGACAAGCGCAGCATCGAGCTGCCGAAGGCCCACATCAAGAGCACCGGTAAGCACGGTGTCGTGGTGCACCTGCACCCGGATGTGATCGCCAAGGTCGACCTGCAGGTCACTGCCGCCGAGTAATTCGGTTTGTCGGAGGTCGCCTCAGCTGTGGGGCGGCCTCCGATTTTCTTTGTTCGATTCGTCTGTTTGCCAAATATTCGCTGATTGCGTGTCGAGTGCACCCGGGGCGAGGTGTCGGTATGCAGAATTCGCGGTGTTCGCCCGGGTTGTGGATTGCCCAGCAAACCAACCATTCTCGTTGTGTGACAGGTCA
This sequence comes from Nocardia sp. NPDC046763, assembly GCF_040645495.1. NCBI lineage: Bacteria > Bacillati > Actinomycetota > Actinomycetes > Mycobacteriales > Nocardiaceae > Nocardia > Nocardia sp. NPDC046763. The sequence goes on from NZ_JBEYYI010000002.1 coordinate 125,629, forward strand.
CAGGCGTGAGACCGTTCGTTCACCCAACACGCCCGGACGTTGCCGTCCAGCGACACGCCGCACCGAATTGATCCACAATTACACACAATGCGAATTCGGCCACTACCAGCGCATTGATTGATCACATCGACTGTTGTCCCCAAGTTTTCCACAGGGGGTGCACAACAGTTGGTGAACAATACCCACGTTGTCCACAGGTGTGTACACAGCTCGGTTTGGCGGGTCACCGTCCGGTCGCCTAGGTTCGCATTCAATGTCGTGACCACTGCCCGGACGACACGACTCCGTGTATCCAGCGCCCACCACCACGGGTTTGCCACCGCGCCTGTACAACTCGGCGTGGCGGCACCGCGTGGTGGACCGAACCTGTCGGTGCGCAGGCGTACAACGGTCATGGACTCGTTCCGGGCGCGAGGAGAGAGGACGGTCGAGCCCATGGCAGTCATCGACGATCGCGGCCACGACGATCACGGGCCCTCCGACTATCCCGACGCCCCCGGCGAGGATTTCGGCCGTCAGCCGCCCCACGACATGGCAGCCGAGCAATCCGTCCTGGGCGGCATGCTGCTGTCCAAGGACGCCATCGCCGATGTCGTGGAGGTCATCCGCCCCGGCGACTTCTACCGCCCCGCCCACGCGGCCGTCTACGACGCCATCCTCGACCTCTACGGCCGCGGCGAACCGGCCGACCCGGTGACGGTGGCGGCCACCCTCGACCGCCGAGGCGAGCTCAAGCGCATCGGCGGAGCCCCGTATCTCGTCACGCTGACACAAACGGTCCCCACCGCGGCCAATGCCGGCTACTACGCCGAAATCGTTGCGGAGAAGGCGATCCTGCGCCGCTTGGTGGAGGCGGGCACCCGAATCGTCCAGTACGGCTACGCCGGCGCCGACGGCCAGGACGTGGCCGAGGTCGTCGACCGCGCCCAGGCCGAGCTCTACGACGTCACCGAACGCCGCTCCAGCGAAGACTTCGCCCCCCTCACCGACATCCTCCAGCCCACGATGGACGAACTCGACTCCATCGCCTCTAGAGGCGGTATCTCCCTCGGCGTCCCAACAGGTTTCACCGAACTCGACGAAATCACCAACGGCCTCCACCCGGGCCAGATGATCATCGTCGCGGCCCGACCCGGTGTCGGAAAGGCACTTGCTCTCGATACTCCGCTGCCCACGCCGGACGGCTGGACCACCATGGGTGAGGTCCAGGTTGGCGACGAATTGCTCGATGCTCAGGGCCGGCCCACACGGGTCGTGGCCGCCACCGAGGTGATGGCGGGCCGACCCTGCTACGAGGTCGAATTCTCGGACGGCACAGTGATAGTCGCCGACGAACAGCATCAATGGCTCACCGAGACCCGCTCCTCGCGCCGGTCTGCGCAGCAAGCCGCCACCGGCCGGAACCGGTACCGGAACCAGAAGACTTTCGCCGAGATCCGTACGACCGCCGAAATCGCGGCCACCGTGCTCTGCGCGACCGCGGATCGACGGCTCAACCACTCCGTGGCGAACACCGAGGCACTGCAATTACCCGAGCGCGAGTTGCTCGTACCCCCGTACACACTGGGCGCATGGCTCGGCGACGGCAGTTCTGCGTGTGCACAGCTGACCACGGCTGATCCCGAGATCATTCATCGGATCGAGAACGAGGGAATCCTTGCGACGCACTCGGATTCCGCGCCGCGGCGATACAGCCTGCGGCTGCCCGAGGATGCACCGATCGAGCCGCGTGATTGCACTGTCTGCGGTGCGGAGTTCATTCCGTTCACCAGCGAAGTCCGCACGTGCGGCCGATCGTGCGGCGGCAAGGCTCGTATCGTCTCAGGTCCGGTACCGGCCCCGACCTGCCCGCAATGCGGCGGCCCGTCCATCGGGCTCCGCCTGTGCCAGTCCTGCCGTAATGCGATCGGCAGCGTGCAGGCTCGCCTGCGCACCCTCGGTGTACTCGGCGACAAGCACATCCCCCTCGACTATCTACGCGCTTCCGAGGCACAACGACGCGCCCTGCTGGCCGGCTTGCTCGATACCGACGGCACCGTCACCAATGGCGGGTCTGTCCAGTTCTCGGTGACCAACCCGCAGCTGGCCCGGGACACCGAAGAGCTGATCGTGAGCCTCGGCTACCGCTGCCGACTGTCGACCAAGCGAGCCCGAGGCCGCACCGAGGCGACCTCGACCGCTTACACGCTGACCTTCGCCACCGAGGACGAGGTCTTCGGGCTGAGCCGAAAAGAGCTGCTGCACAAGCTGCGTCGCGGCGCGACCAACACGGCGCGTTCCGGCTCCCGCTTCATCGCCGACGTCCGCCCGATCCCATCGGTCCCGGTCCGCTGTGTAGAAGTGGCGAACTCCGACCATCTGTACCTTGCCGGCCGCTCCATGATCCCCACCCATAATTCCACGCTGGGAATGGATTTCATGCGCAGCTGCTCCATCAAGCATGGCCTGGCCAGCGTCATCTTCTCCCTGGAAATGAGCCGCACGGAAATCGTCATGCGCCTCCTATCCGCGGAAGCGAAAATCAAACTGGGCGATATGCGTTCGGGCCGCATGAGCGACGACGACTGGACCAAACTCGCCCGCCGCATGAGCGAGATCAGCGAAGCGCCACTGTTCGTCGATGATTCGCCGAACCTGACGATGATGGAAATTCGGGCAAAAGCCCGACGGCTCAAACAACGCCACGACCTACGCCTTGTGGTGGTGGACTACCTTCAGCTGATGACCTCCGGCAAGAAGGTCGAATCCCGCCAGCAAGAAGTCTCGGAATTCTCGCGAAGCCTCAAACTGCTGGCCAAGGAACTCGAAGTTCCGGTCATCGCGATTTCACAGCTGAACCGTGGTCCGGAACAGCGAACCGATAAGCGCCCCATGGTCTCCGACCTTCGCGAATCGGGCTCGCTGGAACAGGACGCGGATATGGTTATTTTGTTGCATCGCCCCGATGCATTCGAACGCGACGACCCTCGCGGCGGTGAAGCGGATCTCATTCTCGGCAAACACCGAAACGGCCCTACCGCAACGATTACCGTTGCGCACCAGCTGCATTTGAGCCGCTTCGTCGATATGGCCCGAGGCTAACCACCCGTACGTGGTGGCTCGTCTGACGCGATTCGCCGTTCAAGTCCGAGATCGGGCAAACCCGCGCCCGAACAACAGGATCGAGTCGATCAACGTGGCATGCGGTACAGCCTTTCGATGCGTGGATGCCGCTGGTAGTCGTGTGGCGCAGCCGATGAGCGCGCTTCCCCCGAAGGGGAAGCGGCCTTCGAACGGATGCGGGTTGTAGCCCGGTCGGTGAATCAGCTGGAGACGTCGGCGTTCTCGCACTCGTCGAGGCCTGTTCCAGAAGTCGTTCCAGTGCTGAACTTTTCAGGCCGTTCCAGCGCTTATTGCCGTTGAGTGATTCTTGCGCGAAACACACAAAATACGTGCGCACCAGCGGTGCCGACCGCGTGCGGTCAGCGTGCGCCGGTGCGGCGGCGGGCGGACAACGGGGTGGGACGGCCGCGGAGGCGGTCGATGTGGCGCTGCTGGATGGCGGTGTTGGTGCGCAGGAAGTCGGTGACCAGCCGCAGCTGTGCGGTGTCGTATTTGGCGCCGAGCTCGCGTTCTCCGTCGCTGATCAGCGGGCCGACGAGGGCGAAGCAGCGTTGAGCGCCGTCGTCGGTGAGACGGACCACCACTTTGCGCCGGTCGACGGGGTGCGGCGCGCGGGTGAGCAGTTCGAGCTTCTCCAACCGGTCGAGCATGACGGTGACACTGCCGGTGGTCAGGTTGAGCTGGTCGCTGAGCTCGCGTGGGGTGAGCTCACCGGCTGCGAGAAGCTCTTCCAGGCAGCGAAGGTCGGTGCCGTTGACGCCCAGCAGGCGGGCGGTCTCGCGGTCGAAGTCGTCGACGGCGGCCTGGTAGGCCTGGGTCGCCTGCCCCAGCTCGGCGAGCACTTCCGCCATTTCGCTTGACATTCGAGTCATCTCCTTGGATGCTAATTTAACTTGACAATCAAGAAACATTATATTCGAGATTCATTATAGTCAAGTGAGACTCTGGAGCCACTCATGCCTCGGGCCCTGAATGCGACCGGCGTGGCGCCGGCCGCCGCGCCATCACCCCATCCCAAGCGATGGGCTGCCGCGATCGTGATGATCCTGGCGGCCTTGCTGGACATGATCGACGGTTCGATCGTCAACACCGCGCTACCGTCGATCGGCCGTGAGCTGGGCGCGACTCCCGCCCAGCTGCAGTGGACGGTGTCGGCCTATCTGCTGGGGTTCGCGGGCACCCTGATCGTCGCCGGGCATCTGGGCGACCGGTTCGGCCGCAAGGCGTTGTTCCTGGCCGGGGTGGCCGGGTTCGCGGTCGCGAGCCTGGCCAGTGCCGCGGCGGCCGGGACGGAGCAGCTGATCGCGGCGCGGGCAGTGCAGGGTGTGGCTGCCGCGGTGATCATGCCCCAGGTGCTCGGCTCACTGCGGACCTTGTTCACCGGCGCCGAGCGGGGCAAGGTGTTCGCGATCTACGGCGCGATCGCCGGGATCGCGGTGGCCATCGGAGTGGTACTGGGCGGAGTGCTGACGGACTGGAACCTGTTCGGGTGGGGCTGGCGGACGATCTTCGCGGTCAATGTGCCGCTGGCTGCCGTCGTGATCGCGCTGGGCGCACTGTGGATTCCCGCTGCCCACGACCGCACACCCGGCCGGGTCGGTGTCGTGCGCGCGGGTGTACTGGCGCTGTCGCTGGTGGCGATCGTGCTGCCACTGGCGCAGGGCCGCTCCGCGGGGTGGCCATTGTGGGGCTGGTTGTGCCTGGGCGCGGGCGTGGCGGGCCTGGCCGGGTTGGCGGTGGGGCAGCGGGCGCTCGGCGAGCAGCGGCCGATGCTGCCTGCCGGGTTGTTCGTTTCGCGTGCGTTCGTCGCGGGGCTGGTCGTGCAGATGCTGTTCTACGGTGCGATGTCGGGCTTCATGCTGATCCTCACCATCTGGCTGCAGTCCGGGCAAGGCTGTTCGCCGGCCCGGGCCGGGCTGGCGATGGTGGCGTTCAGCGGCGGCACCTTCCTCACTGCCCCGATGGCCGACGGGCTGGTCGCGAAGTTCGGCCGCGGCGCGCTCGCGGCCGGGGGGCTGATCCTGGCGGGCGGGTTCTCCTGGGTTGTGCGCGCCGCCGGCCACGCAGGCACCCACGCGGCGGCCTGGCCACTGATGCCGGGACTGCTGATCGCCGGAGCGGGCCTGGGACTGCTGGTGATCCCGCTGGCCAACATCGTGCTCACCGCAGTCCCGGCGGATCTGGCCGGCGCCGCGTCGGGGGTCTTCACCACTGCCCAGCAATTTGGTGGCGCGCTGGGCGTGGCGGTCATCGGTAGCGTGTTCTTCGCCCACATCGGCACCGGCTACGGGGATGCGATCGGCCGCGCCGGGCAGTGGCCGGTGGTGGCGTGCGCGGCCTGCGCACTGCTGTGCCTTGCCATACCCCGCGCGGCGATCGCCCACCACGCCGAGACCGACCACGTCGGCTGACACTCGGGGGCCCACCACGACCCGGACCAGGTTCCGCGGCGGTCGTGGCACATCGCCCGAAAATAGACTTGACAATCAAGTATCTTGAATGACAAGCTCTAGTTGCTTGATAATCAAGAAGAACGAAATTTAAGGGAAGTGGTTCACATGCGGGTCATGATCATCGGCGGCGGCACCGGCGGCATGTGCCTGGCGCACGGCCTGAAGCAGGCAGGTGTCGAGGTCGCCGTCTACGAGCGCTACGGGTCCCGCCGCGACGGGCTCTACGGCTACCGGGTCGGCATCGACCCCACCGGCAACCGGGCGCTGCAGCAGTGCCTGCCGCCCGAGCTCTTCGACACCTTCGTCGCCACCTGCGCCCGAGGTCCGCGGCACTTCAATGTGCTGACCCAGTCCATGCACGCCACCGCGAGCATCCCGTTGCGCGACGACAGCGACGAAATCAACAGCGAGCGCTCGGTCTCGCGGTCCACCCTTCGGCAGGTGTTGTTCACCGGCATGGACGACGTGGTGCGCTTCGGCAAGGAGTTCACCCACTATGAGCAGCATGAGAACGGCACCGTCACCGCGTATTTCAGCGACGGCACCACCGACACGGGCGATGTGCTGATCGCTGCCGACGGCACCCGCTCGGCCGTGCGCCGGCAGTTCCTGCCGCACGCAGAGGTCAAGGACGCCGGCATCACCTCCATCGCGACCAAGACCGCGCTCACCCCCGAGACCCGCGCCCTGCTCACCGAGGAGATGCTCAACGGCATCAACCTGATCTTCGCCACCAAGGGCCTGATCGGCATGCTGCACGTCATGGAGTTCAAGTGGGACGCCGAGGGCAACCCCAAGGACCCGGCGGATGCCGACCAGCTGCAGAGCTGGTCGGGCCTGCAGTTCGACAACACCCGCGACTACATCAACCTCTCGGTCTGGAGCTCGCACGACCACTTCCCCGCGAACACGGTCGAGCAGCGCGGCGCGGAGCTCATCACCACCGTCCTCGAGGTGACCCGCAACTGGCACCCCGACCTGCGCCGGATCTTCGAGCTCTCCGACCCCGAAGCCGCCTTCCCCCTGCAGATCTCGACCTCGGTGCCGGTCGGGCCCTGGAAGACCACCAACATCACCCTGCTGGGCGACGCGATCCACACCATGACCCCCGGCCAGGGCGTGGGCGCCAACACCGCCCTGCGCGACGCCGCCCTGCTGTGCCGCGAACTCGTCGCCGCCGCGCGCGGCGAGAAGACCCTGCTGACCGCCATCGCCGACTACGAATCCGAAATGCTGCCTTACGGTTTCGCCCGTGTCGCCGACTCCCTCGACAACAACGGCACCAGCGGCGACGACCCGCTCTACAAACCCTTCACCGGCCGCCTGGCCCTCTTCGCCGCCCGCACCTACTTCAGCCTCACCAGCAAGATCCCCGCGCTGCGCCGCAAATTCCTCGAAGACCTCTACAACTATCGCGGCGCCGAGGACCCCGCCTGACCCTTCTCCCCATCCCCGACTCAACGGCCCGCAGCCGGAGCATGAGCTCCGCTGCGGGCCAGTTCATTGCCGAAGGCCCGAAACCTGGTGCCGGGCATCGGACAATCACCACAACGGTGTCTTGGTTAAGGGTGCAACTTCACTACTCGGACGAACAGCAGGGCGGTGGCAGCGGCCGCTCCGCGCGGGCCGAGCCGCTGGGCCACCGACCTCCCCGGCCTGCTGCGCGCCCGCCACAACACCGAACAGGTTCGCGCCCAAGCGTTCTCGACCGCCGCCGAGCTGGGCTACCTGGCCGGGTTCAAAGCCCACGACTGCGGCGGGCACGCCATCGCGCAGCGCTACTACCTGCGTGCCCCGGAAGGCTCGGGTGTTGGTGAGGGCCAGGGCTTCGAGAGCTACGCCGTCGACTGTGCCATGGCGGATAGCCATCCTTTGCGATCACCGGCCGAATTCGATTTTCCGCGAATCGATCTCATCTATTCCGATTTGCTCGCTCGAGCGGCCGGTGGGGCCGCAGGGCTGTTCGGAACCGGTCCCCGCACCCGGCGCAAGCGGGCGTGGCGACGGGGGCAGTTCCCGTCGCCACGCTCGCTCGACATACCTATCGTCCGACGCACAGGATTCGTTGCCGAAAATTAGTGCTATTCTTGTGGATTGGCGTCTACCCGCAGGTCATGCACCGAGAATTCGTTGAAAGTTGCCCTCCAGTACCAGGGTTCGCACTGCCGGATCCGCAATGGCCGCCTCGACGGTGTGCCGCGCGGCGACTACGTCCCCGTAGGGTGTGTTCGATCCGAACAGGCACTGATCAGGTACTTCCCGCGCGGCTGCCGCGACTGCGAACACCTGCAACGCGCTCGACAGATCGATGTGCAGGTTGGGCCGCTCCGCGGCCAGCTCCACCAGCTCCAGGGCGTGGAATCCGCCCAGGGCACCGACGATCAGGGGAACCGACGGATAGCGGGCGGCCAGTGCCGCATAGGTCCGGAGATCGTCGAGGGTATTGGGCGCGAAGCCGTGGACCAGTACCGGAATCCCGCCGTGGTCCGCGCTGACGCCCAGCACCGGTTCGATGCGCGCGGCCTGCCCGGGCGGCGGGGTGACCTCGCCGATGCCCACGATGCCGGGCCGGGACAGGTAGGGCTCGAACCATTCGCCGAGGCGCTCGGCAGGCAGCAGCGAGGGCATGCTCGCGAAGCCGAGGGTGGCGTCGGGATGTGCGTCCAGCGCGCGCAGCACCTCGTCCATGGCCGCGCGCACCTCGTCCGCCGCCGCGTCCGCACCGCCGATAACCGCTGTCAGTCTGGCGAATTCGGACCGCACCTCGTCGAGCGTGCGGGCGCGTTCGGGGTGGACCCGGGTGGACAGCAGCACCGTGCGATCCACTCCGGCCTGCTTCGCGCGCGCCAGCTGTGCGGTGGGGTCGGCGGTGACGTGGGCGTGGACATCGGTGACCATGGCGTTTCCTCCGGCGGGGAATGGACGGCAGCGGCTCGACACTAAACGTCGACACTGGGGTCAAGGTCAAGCCGGAGGACATCGATGCTGATCAGCGAGCTGTCGCAGCGCAGTGGGTGAGTGCCCGCGCGCTACGGGACTACGACCGCAGCGGCCTGCTGGAGGCCGGGCGGCGGTCCAACGGCTACCGGGATTTCCCGGAGTCGAGTATCGAACGGGTGCGCCGGATTCGGGCGATGCCCGAGGTGGGTCTCGATCTGTCGGGGGTCGCGGATCTGCTGCCGTGCTTCGCGCCGGACGGGCAGCTGGGCGGGTGTGAGCGGGCGCGGCGCCGGTTGACCGATCGGATCGCGGATCTGGACCGGTCGCCGGTGGCCATCACGCGGGCGCGAGACCTGCTGGCCGCGGAGGTCTCGCGATGGGACCGGCCTACTTTGCCCGATTGTCGATGAGTGGGCGTGGGGCCGGGGCCGGGGTTACCGTCGATCCATGAGCCGTAGTGGGAGAGGGCGCGGTCCGATCGCTCGAATGGGGGCGGCGGTCGGGGCGGTCGCACTGGTGGCTGCAGGCTGCGGGAGCGGTGGGGGCGGGTCGGCGCCGCAGGGTGCGGCGAGCTGGCCGCCGTCGGACGGACGCGGGTCCTGCGCGGTCGACAAGCAGGAGAATGTTCCCGCGACCATGCGCGACGGCGTGGTGCTGAAAGCCGATGTGTATCGGCCCAAATCGGAGGATCCGGTGCCGGTGATTCTGATGCGGACGCAGTACGGGAAGACCGGCGCGCAGATTCAGCCGTTCCGCTATCAAACCCCGGACTGGTTCGCGTCACACTGCTATCTGGTTGTGGTGCAAGATATTCGGGGTCAAGGCGCGTCGGGCGGCACATTCACCGAGTTCGCGAATGACACCAATGACGGCTACGACTCGGTGGAGTGGACCGCCACCTTGCCGGGTTCGAATGGCAAGGTCGGGATGTACGGTTCGTCGTATGTCGGTGCGACGCAATGGCTTGCGGCCGTCGGCGCGCCGCCGCATCTGACGACCATCGTGCCCGCCAATACCGCCTCGGATTATTACGACGACTGGACCTATGAGGGCGGTGCGTTCCGCCTGGCGTTCGTGGAACCGTGGGCCATGGAGACCATCGGTGCGAGCGCGGCCCTCAATCGTGGTGACACCGCCACCGCCAAGCAGTTGGGGGCCGATGGCGCGGACTACACGCGCTGGCTGGGTTTCCGCCCGTATCAGCAGTTTCCGCCGCTGCACCCGGGTGATCCGGCGGTCGCGCCGTGGTTCTACGACTGGATCTCGCACTCCACCCGCGACGATTACTGGAAGCAGTGGAGCATTCGCGATCGGTACGCGAATGTGAAGGTCCCGGTGCTGGATGTAGAGGGTTGGTACGACGCGTTTCTCGCGGGCGGGGTGCAGAATTTCTCCGGCATGGTCGCCGGCGGCGGCACGCCGGAGGCCCGTGCGGGGCAGCGGCTGGTGCTGGGCCCGTGGGATCACGTCGGCTGGGGGCGTCCGGGCAGCAAGGTGGAGACCCCGATGCTGGCGGCGAGCGGTGCGGCGGGCGACAGTCCGATCAACGACCTCATGCTGGCCTGGTACGACCATTTCCTGAAGGGCAAGGACAACAAGGTGTCCGGGAAGCCGGTCGTCGACTACTTCCTGATGGGTGCGAACAAGTGGAAGTCGGCCGCGGCCTGGCCGCTGCCGGATACCCGGTGGACCACCTACTACCTGTCCGGCAATGGCAGCAATGGGATTCAGGGCCGGGCCGGGCTGCTCACCACCGATGCCCCGAAGGACGCGCAGCAGCCGGATCGCTACGACTACGACCCGCTCGATCCGGCGCCCAGCGCGGGCGGGCACTCCTGCTGTGGTGCGTCGACGGGACCGCAGGGCCCGGTGGATCAGTTCGTGGTGGAGCAGCGTTCGGATGTGCTGACCTATACGACCGCGCCGATGCCCTCCGACACCGAACTCACCGGTCCGATTCGCATGACGCTGTGGGCGTCCTCGACCGCGACCGACACCGATTTCACCGCGAAGGTGGTGGCGGTGGCGCCGGACGGCTCGACGGTGAATCTCAACAACGGCATCGTGCGCACCGCGTTCCGCGATTCGCTCGATCATCCGTCGCCGATCGTGCCGGGTCAGCCGTATCAGTTCACGATCGATGTCTGGCCGACCAGCTATCTGGTCAAGGCCGGATCGGCGATCCGGGTCGAGGTGTCGAGCAGCGATTTCCCGCAGTTCGCACCGAATCCGAATACCGGTGACCCGTTCGGGCAGAACACGAACACGCAGGTCGCGACCCAGACCGTGTATCACGACAAGGATCACCCGTCGGCGCTGGTGTTGCCGATCATTCCGGCGGGCGACGCGGGAAGTTCACATTTCCCGATGGCGCACTGACATATTCGCCCCCGACGATGACCGTGGCCGGGCTTCCCGTGGATTGTCCGCCCCGTGCGGGAAGCACCGGCCGCCTACAGACTAATCGCCATTGCGAAGGCGCCCGGCACGGCCGGCCGGGGTTAGTGTCGCTGGGTGGGTTTCGAGGTGCGTGTCGATACCGCGGGTGCGGTCGAGATCGTGAGAGCGGCAGCGGGGTTCGGATGGCGTTGGGGTTCCGGCAATGTCTCCGAATTCGCCCGACTGGTCGGATGGAGTAGTCCGCAGCCGGTGGGAACACTGCGCACCGGCCCGGTCTTCTCCCGCACCGGGCTGTCGGTGTGGTGGGACTCGGCCATGTTCTGGGGCAGCGACCGCGGCCTCGACCATGTCCGCGTGACCATCTCCGACTGCCCGCCCCCCGCGGAGTTCGGCAGCCGGGAACTCCTGGACGCGGCGCTGTCCCGCACGGCGGCCGTGTTCACCGAGCACTGGGGCGATCCGGAGAGCCCGGCCGCGGGCCCGGCCGAGGGTCCGGCCTGGCGTTTCCCGACCGTGTTCGCGGGCCTCACCATCGGTGTGGACACCGTCGACCTGCTGCTGGTGAACCCGACCGCGCAGCGGTACTGGATGGAACGCCGGCATGAGACCGCCCGCCGCCGCGCCGCCGTGGGCGCCTGGACCCGCTTCGCCGAGCACCTGGCGGGCTTCCTGGAGACGCTACCGGTGGACGCGCGACTGCTGGTCACCGCGCCCGGTGGCCGCTTCGTGCAGTTCGACGCCGGGCCGGAGCAGCTGACCGGCGAGCTGGCCCGCGCCGAATTCATCGACCCCACCTGGTATTTCGGCCCGGAGACGGAGCAGCGGCTGATCGACCTGGGCTGGACGCCGCCGCGCGAGGCCAACTGGACGCGCACCCTGTCCCGGCGCGCGGGCTCCGTGGCCATGAGCGGGCTGGCGCTGCGCACGGCCGACACGCTGCGCGCGGTCGGTGTCACCGCGCCCACCGAGCTGGTGGCCGATGCCTGGGTGGAGGGCGGCGCGGATCTGGACGTGACGCCGCTGGGCGTCCCGCCGCATCCCACCTCGCGCAGCCAGCGCGCCGAATTCCTGCGCCGCCACGCGGTCTCCGATTTCGATGCCGGGCCGCTGCGGGTGGACGTGCCCGCCGGTGTCGAGATCGCGCGCGCCGCGCGGGCCTTCGACTGGACCTGGACGCGCGCCGATCTGGACGGCTTCGCGGCCGCAGCGGGCTGGAAACCGGTGCACGACAACGACACCGGCGAGCGCACGGTGTGGACGGACACCGAGCTGGGCGTGGACGATCCGCGCGCCCGGTTCTGCTTCGACGGCGACCGGTTGGAGGCGGTGTGCGTCACCCTCAGCGACAGCATCGAATCGTTCCTCTACGACGAGGGCCTGCCCGGTGAGGTGCGCGAACAGCGCACCGCCGCCCAGGCCCGCGCGCTGGACGGCTTCCGCGCCGAGTTCGGCGTGCCGCGCCATGCGGTGCTGGGGCAGGCGCACGGACCGGCCTGGCCCGATGACCGGCTCACGGTGGGCCTGGTCACCGAGCCGGACACGGTGGAGCTGTACCTGGTGCGGCCGGGCGAACGCGACCGCCGCCTCATCATCGAGCAGCAGCGCGCCGCCTTCCGCGCCCACGATCGCGAATGGGCGCAGTGCTACGAGGAATTGGCCGCCCTCATCGCCGATCTCACCGAGTCCGGCCAGCTCACCGTGGACGCGGGGGAACCGCATCGCGCCCGGATCAATCTCGACCACGACCAGGACCGCGAGCTGTTGCGGCTGGAACTGGCCAGCGCGACCGCCCGCGAATTGTCCCCGCGCGTCCTGAGATTCATGCTGCGCGACGGCTGGCAGCATCCCGATCACCGATATCCGCTGTGGCACATCGATCTTCCGCTGCCCGCCCTGCCGCGTGACCTGCGCCGGCTGGCCCGGCTGGCGGTGCTGCCGTTGCGTACCCTGATGCCGCCGCAGGCCCGGTTGCGGGTGCTGCTCAACGGCGAATTTCAGGCGGTGCGCGCTCCGTCGACGGGCGCGATCGGCGCGCAGGCGGCCGCGCCGGACGCCTAGCTAGAGTCGAGGCATGATCGACAGCGAGGACATGCGCGTGACCCGGACCGCCTACGACGAGGTGGCGGAGCGGTACGCCAAGCTCTTCCACCGGCACCCGCACACCAATCCGTTCGACCGGGTGATGCTGGACGCCTTCGCGGAAGCGGTGCAGGAGAACGGAAACGGCCCGGTGGCCGATATCGGCTGCGGGCCGGGGCGGGTCACCTCGTATCTGGCGGCGGCCGGGCTGGAGATGTCGGGGGTCGATCTGTCGCCGGAGATGATCCGGCTGGCCCGGGAGGAATACCCGGACATTCCTTTCGAGGTCGGCGCCATGGAGCGACTCCGCTACGACGACGCGTCCCTGGCGGGGCTGGTGGCCTGGTACTCGATCATTCACATTCCGCCGCAACGTGTTCCGGCGGTGCTGACCGAGTTCGCGCGGGTGGTACGGCCCGGCGGGCACGCCGCGTTCGGCTTCCAGGCCGCCGACGAGCCGACGGGCGTGCGGGATTACGCGCACAAGGTCGCCCCCGCCTACCGGTGGGCGCCGGGCACCTTCGCGGAAGCCCTGGCCGCCCATGGTTTCCGGGCCACCGCCACGCTGTCGCGGGAGGCCCGCCCGGACGAGTACACCCCGCACGCGGCCATGCTGGCGGTCAGGGTCTGAGCGCGCCGGCGGTCAGGGCCGGATCGGTTCCGGTTCCCGTGCCGCCCGCTCGTCGAATTCGGTTCGGGCGGCGGTGATTTCCTCGGCGTGCTGCAGCGCCCACTGTCCCATGGCGTGGGTGATCCGGCCCAGATCGGCGCCCATGTCGGTGAGCGTGTACTCCACCCGCGGCGGCATGGTCGGATACACCGCGCGCCGGACCAGCCCGTCGCGTTCCAGGTCCCGCAGGGTGCGGGTGAGCACCTTCTGGGTGATGCCGTCGAGGCGGCGGCGCAGTTCGTTGAATCGGATCGGCCCGCCCTCGTTGCGCAGCGTGCCCAGCACCAGCAGCACCCACTTGTCGGCCAGCACCGCGAGGATGTCGCGGGCGGGGCAGCGCCGCAGGTAACTGTCGACCAGATTTCCGGATGGCTCCCAGTCGGAGACGGTATCCATGAGGTACCTCGGGATCAAAAGAGTGCCTTCTTTCCACGAGATGCTATCCGGCGCAGGATCGAGAACATGAAAGCGATCAGTCAGCGCACCCTCGGCGGACCGGACGTTCTGGAGACGGTGGAGGTCGATGTTCCGCGACCCGGCACCGGCGAGGTGCTGGTGCGGGTGGCCGCCACCTCGATCAATGCCGCCGATTGGAAACTGCGCTCGGGCGCGGTCACCAAGCTGGGCCCGCCGCCGTTCACGCTGGGCTTCGACCTGTCGGGTGTGGTCGCCGAGGTCGGCGCGGAGGTCACCGAATTCCGGCCCGGTGACGAGGTTTTCGGGAATGTGCTCGGCCGTTCCGGCGCATACGCCGAATACGCGGTGACCCCGGCGCGGTTCCTCGCCCACCGGCCCGCCGGGCTCGACCGCATCCATGCCGCCGCGCTGCCGACGGCAGCGCTCACCGCGTGGCAGGCGCTCACCGATGTCCAACCGGGACAACGGGTTCTGGTGCACGCGGCGGCCGGCGGCGTGGGTCATCTCGCGGTGCAGATCGCCAAGGCACGCGGTGCCTACGTGATCGGCACAGCCCGCGCGGCCAATCACGACTTCCTGCGCGGCCTCGGCGTCGACGAGCTGATCGATTACACGGCAACCGATTTCACCACCGCCGTCAGCGACGTGGATATCGTGTTCGACCTGGTCGGCGGCGACTATGCGGCCCGCTCGCTGCGAGTGCTCACCCCGCACGGCCGGATGATCGACGCCCAGGGCGAGGAGCAGCTCGACGATCCCCGCTATCGCCGCCTCTGGTTCGCCCCGTCCGGCGCGGACCTGCGCACGGTCGCGGACCTGGTCACGGACGGGCGGCTGCGCGGCGAGATCGATCGGGTGATGTCCCTGGCCGATGCCGCCGAGGCGCACAAGCTCAGCGAATCCGGCCGGTTGCGCGGCAAGATCGTCCTGACCGCCTGGAACGACTGATCCGGCTTTCCGGCCATCGGGATACTTGATGCACGCGCCGATCCCCGGCGCATACCGTCGCGAAGAGACCACGTCGATCAGGGAGTAACGGTGACGGACTGGAACGAAGAAGTCGATGTCCTGGTGGCAGGGTCGGGCGGCGGCCTGGCCGGGGCCTATACGGCGGCCCGTGAGGGGCTGACGGTGGCGGTGGTGGAGGCCACCGACAAGTTCGGCGGCACCACCTCGTTCTCGGGCGGCGGCGGGGTCTGGTTCCCGTGCAATCCGGTGCTGCAGCGCGCGGGCGTCGACGACACCATCGAGGACGCGCTCACCTACTTCCGGTCCGTGGTCGGGGACCGTACCCCGGCCGAGCTGCAGGAAACCTATGTCCGCAATGGCGCCAAGGTCATCGAATACCTGGAGCAGGACGAGGCTTTCGAGTTCCAGATGTTTCCGTGGCCGGACTACTTCGGCAAGGCGCCGAAGGCGCGGCTGGACGGCAAGCGGCACATCATTCCCGCGCCGCTGCGGGCCGCGAAGCTGGGCGAGCTGAGCGACTCGGTGCGCGGGCCGCTGGGCACCGACCGCCACGGCGATCCACAGCCCGACTACCTGATCGGCGGGCGGGCCCTCGTCGGCCGGTTCCTGCTGGCGCTGTCCAAGTACCCCGACGCCAGGCTGTACCTGAACTCCACGCTGGTCGAGCTGGTCACCGAGGACGGCGCTGTGGTCGGGGCGATCGTCGAACGCGAGGGGCAGCGAGTGGCCATCCGGGCCCGCAAGGGCGTGCTGCTGGCCGCCGGTGGTTTCGAGGGCAACGACGAACTGCGGCAGCGGTACGGTGTGCCGGGCGTGGCCCGAGACACCATGGGGCCGTGGGGAAATCAGGGTAGGGCGCACGAGGCGGGCATCGCGGTGGGCGCGGACACCGACCTGATGGATCAGGCGTGGTGGTCGCCGGGCCTGGTGCACCCGGACGGGCGTGCGGCCTTCGCCCTGTGGTTCACCGGCGGCATCTTCGTCAACCAGGCCGGAGAACGCTTCGTCAACGAGTCGGCACCCTACGACCGGCTCGGCCGCGACATCATCGAGCACCTGAACGACGGCTCGGCGACACTTCCGTTCTGGATGATCTACGACGACACCGAAGGTGTCGTACCGCCCGTCAAGGCCAGCAATGTGCCGATGGTCGACGCGGAACGCTATGTCGAGGCGGGCCTGTGGAAGACCGCCGACACCCTCGAGGGCCTGGCCGCCGAAATCGGTGTTCCCGCCGAGGCGCTGGTGGCGACCGTGGCCCGGTTCAACGACTTCGCGGCCCAGGGCGTGGATCCGGACTTCGGCCGCGGCGACGAAGCCTACGACCGCGCCTTCTCCAATGGCGAGCCCCCGCTCACCCCGATCGTGAAGGGCCCGTTCCACGCGGCCGCCTTCGGCATCTCCGATCTGGGCACCAAGGGCGGGCTACGCACCGACACCGCCGCGCGCGTACTGAACACCGACGGTGAGCCGATCCCGGGACTGTACGCCGCGGGCAACACCATGGCGGCGGTCAGCGGCACCGTCTACCCCGGTGGCGGCAATCCGATCGGCGCGTCGGTGCTGTTCAGCCACCTGGCGGCACTCGACATGAGCGGCCGCTAGAGGAGGCTCCCGGCACCGAAGGTTCGCGGCGCAAGCGCGGGGAGGCGGAGCGCTCGTTCTGGACCGCGCTCCGCCTCCCCGCGCTTGGAGCGGGGGAGCGAAGCGGAGGAGCGGAGGGAGGGAAGAACGAGACTTCGGCGCCGCGAACCCGCCCGGAGCGAAGCGGAGGGCAAATTGAACACAGGTGTGATGCGATGGGCGCATGACGCGAGCGGGATACGACGTGATCGTGGTGGGCGGCGGCCACAACGGCCTGGTGGCCGCCGCCTACCTGGCCCGGGCCGGACGTTCGGTGCTGGTGCTGGAACGCCAGACCCACACCGGCGGCGCGGCCGTGTCCGAGCGGGTGTTCCCGGGCTTCGACGCGCGACTGTCGCGCTACTCGTATCTGGTGAGCCTGCTGCCCGAGCGCATCGTGCGGGACCTGGACCTGAGCTTCGAGACCCGCAAGCGGCGCATCGCGTCGTACACGCCGATCGGTGACACCGGGCTGCTGGTGGACAACGGTTCCGAGGCCGCCACCCGGGCCAGCTTCGCGCAGGTCACCGGATCGGAGCGGGATTACGAAGCCTGGCAGCGCTTCTACGCCATGATGGGACACCTCGCCGAGCGCGTCTTCCCGACCCTGACCCACCCGCTGCCCACCCGCGCCGAATTGCAGCGCACGGTGGACGATTCCACGGCCTGGGAGACGATCTTCGAACGGCCCCTTGGCGAATCGGTGGAGGCTGCCTTCACCGACGACACCGTGCGCGGCGTGGTCCTCACCGATGCGCTCATCGGCACCTTCACCCACGCCCACGATCCGGCGCTGCGGCAGAACCGCTGCTTCCTCTACCACGTGATCGGCGGCGGCACCGGCGACTGGAATGTGCCCGTCGGCGGCATGGGCGCGCTCACCGACGCACTCGCCGGCGCGGCCCGCGCCGCCGGGGCCGAGTTGCGCACCGGATGCGCCGTCACCAGCATCGATCCCTACGGCGACACCGCAGACGTGCACTTCCTGCACGGTGATCACGGGCATGTGGCGAGCGCGCGGCACGTGCTGGTGAGCGCCGCACCGTATGTGCTCGCGGGACTGCTGGGCGAGTCGGCCGAGAAACCCGAGGGCGCGCAACTGAAGATCAATATGCTGCTGCGGCGACTACCGAAACTCCGTGACCCGCAGGTGGATCCGCGCACCGCGTTCGCCGGCACCTTTCATATCGCCGAATCGGCCGGTCAGCTCGAGCGCGCCTATCGGGAGGCGGCGGCGGGCGTGCTGCCCTCGGCCCCGCCCTCGGAGATCTACTGCCACACCCTGACCGACCCGTCGATCCTCGCGCCGGAGCTGAACGAGCGCGGCTTCCACACCCTCACCCTGTTCGGACTGCACACGCCCGCACGGCTTTTCGCCGACGACCCGCGGGGCGTCAAGGAGCGGCTGGTGGATGCCACACTGGCGCAACTGGATTCGGTGCTGGCCGAACCCATCCGCGACTGTCTCGCCCTGGACGGCGAGGGCAATCCGTGTCTGGAGGCCCGCACCCCGGTCGAACTCGAACGCGAGATCAGCATGCCCGGCGGCCATATCTTCCACGCGGACCTGGCCTTTCCCTACCGCGCCGACGACGCCGACGACAGCCCCGCCGCCCGGTGGGGCGTCGCGACCGGACACCGCAATGTCCTGCTGTGCGGCGCGGGCGCGGTGCGCGGCGGCGGCGTCAGCGGCATCGGCGGCCACAATGCCGCCATGGCCGTCCTCGAAGAAGGCTGAGCGAAACCGCTTGCAGGGCTGAGCGCCGCATGCGGGGCTGAGCGACCGGCATCGGCGCTCAGTCCAGTTCGCCGTGCTCCGCGTCCCAGCGGGCGCGGGCCGCGGCCACCGCGTCCATGTGCGCGCGCGACCAGTCGGCCAGGTAGAAGGCGACCCCGGCCAGGCTCTCACCCGTCTCGGTGAGCCGGTACTCCACCTGCGGCGGAATGGTCGGGTACGCCGTGCGCTCCAGGAACCCGTCGCGCAGCAGCCTTTTCGTGGTGAGCGTCAGCATGCGTTGCGAGATACCGGGCACGGCGCGCTGCAGCTCGCCGAACCGGCGCACGCCCTTGCGCAGTTCGACCAGCACCTGCACGGTCCATTTGTCGCCGATCCGGTCCAGGGTGTCGCGGATGCCGCAGTGGTCATCGCCACACGGCCCGATGGGCGCAGAGGCTGCGGCCTGGTCGGTAACAGCGGTGTTCGTGACTGACAACGAAGTGCCTTCTTCCCAGGTCGCCGCCGTCGTCGGAAGCTCGGTCAGGTCGTGGTCCACGACCTTCTCAACGCAAGGAGTAGCGCAATGATTCTCGTGACCGGCGTTTCCGGCGCTCTGGGCGGACTGGTGCTGGCGGGCCTGCGGGCCCGGCCGGATCTGGAGGTGGTGGCGGGCACCAGTTCCGGTGACGGCAGAGCCGCGCAGCACACCGGCGACACCGCCCGGCACATCGATTTCGACGATCCCGCATCCCTGACCGCCGGCTTCGACGGCGTGGACACGCTGGTGTTCATCTCCGCCGGATTCGCCGAGGACGATGTGGTGACGACCCGCCACGGCGCGGTGGTGGCGGCCGCGACGAGCGCCGGGGTGCGGCACGTCATCTACACCAGCCTCTCGGCGTCGGCCGGGCACACCACCATCGCCGTCCCGCACCTGTGGACCGAGAAGCAGCTGGCCGCAGCGCCTTTCGAGGTGACGGTGCTGCGCAACGGGTTCTACAGCGCGGTGCCGGTGGGCCTGGCGGCCGGGGCGGCCGAATCCGCCGCCGCCACCGGCGTTTTCGCCGCACCGTTCGGCACCGGCCGCATCTCCGGAGTCGCGCGGGAGGATCTGGCCGAGGTCGCGGTGCGGGTGGCCGCCGAGGTCGAGCGCGACCTGCGCGCCGGAACGCCCACCGTGCACGCCGGTCGCACCTACGAGCTGGAGGGCGTGACCTCGGTCAGCGGCGCGGAGATCGCCGAGGTGCTGAGCGAATCCCTCGGCCGCCCGGTCGAATACCGGGACGTGCCGCTCACCGAGCTGCGCGACAGCCTGCTCGGCGGGGGACTCGAACCGTATCGGATCGGGCACACGGTGTCGCTGTTCTCCAACCTGAAGGCGGGCTTCCTGCACGCCACCCACAGCGATCTGCCCGCCCTGCTGTCCGGCGTGCCGCGCCCGATCCACGCCGAGATCGCGGACGCGGTCAGCGGGCCGGGAGCAGCTGGGTGACGAGCCACAGGCGGCGGGGCAGCTCGCCCTCCTCGAAGGAATGGCGGTCGCGCAGCTCCCATCCGGCGGCCAGGGTCTCGACGAGTTCCGCGGAGAAGAAGTGCACGGCGAAGCCGCCGTGCTCATAGATGTCGTCGCCGAGGGACTTGCCGCTGCCGAAGTGGGCGTCGTCGGTATTGCGGACGGTGTAGACGAAGGCGCCACCGGGTTTGAGGACGCGGCGGATCTCGGCGACCAGGTCGCGGATCTCCTGGGTGCTGAGGTCCATGCACAGCAGCATGTGTGCGTACACCGCGTCCACGCTGCGGTAGGGCAGCGGAATCGGCTGGCGGACATCGTGTTCCAGGGTGCGGACCCGCTCACCCGCGCCTTCGGCGTCCGCCCGCTCCCGCAGTTGCGCCAGCGCGACGGCACTGAAATCGGCAGCGGTCACCCGAAAACCCTGGCGCGCCAGGTGGAGTGCGTCCCTGCCGTAGCCCGCGCCCAGTTCCAGCACGTCGCGGGCCCCGCGCTCGCGGAACAGGCGCGCCGCGTACACGGCGGCCTCCGACGGCTCGTCGCCGTACATCTCCGGATGCGTGCGGTAGGTGCGCTGCCAGTGCTCGTGCTGGTCGCTCATGCCCCCAATCATGTCCGACCGGCGGCTAGGAGGTGCGACGGCCGTCCGCGCCGTGCTGGCCCATGATGTCGGAGCAGCAGCGGATGAAATACCGCATGACCGGATCGGACTCGGAGGCGTCCGGCCACACCACCGCCACGCGGGTGGGGCCGATGCCGTGCACGGGCCGGAACACCACACCCGGGTACTCGGTGCGGGCGGTGGAGGCGGGGGTGAAGCTCACGCCGAAGCCATTGGCGATGGCACGCAGCCATTCCTCGGTATTGCGGGCGATGGCCCCGATGATGGCGGTATCCGCCGGCCGCGAATCCAGGCCCATCCAATAGTCGCGCCACCAGCCGGTTTCCGCGGGCGAGGCGACATACGGCTCGTCCCACAGCTCCCGGAAGGCGATGTCGTCGCGCTGGGCCAGCGGATGGTCCTCGGGCAGCGCGATCCAGCGCGGTTCGGCGAAAAGCTCCCGCAGGTGATATTCGTCCTGGCCCGGAAAGGGCAGGCGCAGCAGGGCCACATCGACGTCGCCCTCGTCCAGCCCGGCGGTCGGGTCGGTCCAGCCGCCCTGGTGCAGATCGACCTGCCAGTCCGGATGCAGCCGGTGGAAGACCCGGATGATCTCCGGAATGTGGCCGTCGGCAGCGCTGTTCACGCAGCCCAGCCGCAGCACGCGGGAGGCGCGGCTGGCATCGCTCTTGGTGTCGCGCAGGATCCGGTCCCAGGACGCCAGCAGCGCCGGCACCTGCTCGGCGAGCACCTTGCCGGCCGCGGTGAGGGTCCAGCCCGCGCGGGAACGAATGAACAGCTCCACACCCAGCTGCTGTTCCAGCTGTTTGATCTGGGTCGCCAGCGCGGGCTGCGCGACATGTAGTCGCTGCGCCGCCCGCGGCAGGTTCTCCGCGTCCGCGACTGCCAGGAAGTAGCGCAGCAGTCGCGTATCGATATCCATGCCACCAGGTTAGGAAGAGGGCAACCGGTAGGCATACCCCATGGCTTGGAAGCCGGGATTCGGGCGGGATGCTATCGGCACTTCCACTCCAGAGCGGGGATGCATCGGAGTGACTTGGCTCGCGTCCGGCGGATCCGGGCCCGCCGCGCGCTAGATTTTGATTGCTACAGAGTTGCTCATCTATGGAGGCGAGACCTACGAGTCGGTCGGGGCACCATCCACAGCACCGGCGCGCGGCACGCGGCCGGAGGAACCCCCATCTCCGCCGACCTGCTGGATCTGCTGCGGCACATGGGCGTAGCCCTGATCCGCTCCGGCGAGACCACCGGCCGGGTACAGGACGTCCTCGACGAACTCGCGCAACGCTACGACGCCACCGAGGTGCACTTCTTCGTGCTGCCCACGGGAGTGTTCGTGCGCGTACAGGATTCGCGCGGATCGGCGATGGACCTGCTGGAGGCCGACTCCGACACCCTGCGCCTGGATCAGATCGCCGCGCTCTACGAACTCATCGATCGGATCACGAACGAACTGCCGCCGCCGGCCGAGGCCACCGCGGCGCTCGAGGACATCCTCGCCTCCCCGCAGCCGACACCGGTGTGGCGGTTGCTGACCGGCAATGTGGTGCTCACCGTGGGGCTGGGCTTGATGCTCAACCCCACCTCCACCGCCCTGCTCGGCTACATCGTGCTCGGACTGGCGGTGCAGCTGCTGATCATGGCGGCCGACCGGTTCCGGCTGCTGTCCACCAGCCTGCCGGTGCTCGCCGGTGCGGTGGTCACCCTGCTGTCGTTCGGTTTTCCCAACGCGCTCGGCGGCGGCAATCCCTCCCAGCTGCTGATCCCCTCGGTATCGAGCCTGCTGCCGGGCGCCATGCTCACCAACGGATCCATCGAGCTGGCCACCGGATCCATGGTCGCTGGCGCCAGCCGCACCATCTACGGCTTCAACAAGCTGGTGCTGCTGGCCTTCGGGGTACTGGTGGGGCTGCAACTGCTGGGCACGCTGCCCACGGTGTCACCGCACGCCGGACACGGATTGGGTTGGTGGACGCCGATACTCGGTGTGCTGCTGATCGGACTGGGTCACAGCTGGCGGGCCAGCGCACCGCCGAAATCCCTGGGCTGGCTGCTGATCGTGCTGTACGCGGCGTTCTGCGGGCAGCAGCTGGGCACCCGGCTCGGCGGCGGGCTGCTCGGCTCGTTCCTCGGCGGCATGGTGGCGGTGCCGGTGGCATACCTGGTGCAGCGTTTCAAGGATGCCCCGCCGACACAGGTCGTGTTCCTACCCGCCTTCTGGATGCTGGTGCCCGGCGGCATGAGCCTGAGCGGGATCTCCGCGCTGGTCACCGAGAACGACCCCAACGGGCTGCACATCATGGTCACCGCGGTGCTCACCGTGCTCGCCATCGCGCTGGGCGTGCTGGTCGGCTCGGGCCTGGTGACCTCGACCCGGGAGCCGCGACTCCAGGGCATGGTCGAGGACTGGCTGGGACCCGGAACCGAAACTCAGCGCACCAGGGGCAGTTCCGAGCCCGGATCGGCCAGCCAGAGCAGCCAGTGAGGCGCGAGCAGGGCGGCGAACTCGTCGTAGCCGGTCGCGCCCGGGTGGAAGCCGTCGCCGGCGGCCACATCGCGCATCCAGATCTGGTTCTCGCGCAACGGCTGATGCGCCCGCAGGTAGGGCACCTCGACCTCCTCGCACAGGTAGGCGAAGCGGGCGTCGAGCGCCCGCAGCCGGGCATTGTGCTCGTCGTCGACATTCGGCGGCGGCGCGACCACCATTGTCTGCCAGCCCTTTTCCCGCGCCCGGCGCAGGATGCCGGCCAGATTGCGCTCCGACTCACCGGGAGCGACCCGGGGCCGGCCGTCCTCGATCTGGGTGTCGTTGACGCCGGTGGAGATCACCACCCGGCAGTCCGCACCCGCGGGTAGCCGGGGCGTGCACTCGGCCTCCCAGCGAGCCCGCAGCTCGGTGCTGTTCTCCCGTCGGATGCCGAGGTTGTAGTAGGTCAGCGGCTGTCCGGCCGCCGTGGCCCGGGCCGCCAGCCGACCCGCCCAGCCCAGGCATTTCTGATCACCGACGCCCGCGACGAAGGACTCACCGATGAAACACACACGGAGATCGAGCACCACGGCCCGATCCTCGCACGCCCGTTCGCGATCCATCGAAGACTCGCATCGAGCCGGAGTAACCCGCCCCGGAGCGGAGCGGAGGGGCGAATCAGACACTGTTACGGTTACCAGCGTGTTGGGTGGTCGGTGACGCCGTCGCCTGCCGCATACTCACACCGAGCCGACCATGGGACCACAGCCGTTCCCACGATCCGAAAGCGCGAATAGGACATGCGAGTCGACGGGCGGGAAATTCCCGTCTCCGGCAGCCTGCTGCAGCCGCGGATCCGCCGGACCAGTGACATTCTGCGTGTTGTGCTGTCCGCGCTGTCGGTGGCCATCGTCATCGCCGGATCGCTGATCACCAGGCCGCAGTGGGAGGCGCTGGAGCGCTCGGTCTCCGGCATCGTGGGGTTCCTAACACCGGAACAGTCGAACCTGGTCTACATCGTCTACGGAATCGCCATTCTCGCGCTGCCCTTCGCCATTCTGGTGCGGCTGGTGCTGCGCGGGCAGTGGAAACTGCTGGCGGGCTTCATCTCCGCGGGCCTGATCGCGCTGGGCCTGTTCTCCATCACCGGCACCGGCTTCTCCGCGCCGCGCTGGCATCTGTCGGAACCGGGACAGGTCAACACCTTCCTGTCGCAGTTCCTCGACGATCCGCGCTGGATCGCCATGCTGGCGGCGACGCTCACGGTGGCCAGCCCCTGGCTGCCCGCGCGGGCGCGACGCTGGTGGTGGACGCTGCTGCTGGCCTTCGTGCCGATCCACCTGTTCGTCTCACTGGTGGTGCCCGCCCGGGCCGCGCTGGGCCTGGTGGTGGGCTGGCTGGTGGGCGCGGTGATCGTGCTGGTGGTCGGCACGCCCGCGCTCGAGGTGCCCCTCGGCGCGGCGGTGCGGGTGCTGGCCCAGCGCGGCTTCCGGGTGACCGCCTTCAAGGTGCTGCGCCCGGCCGCCCGTGGGCCACTGGTGCTTTCGGCGAGCACGGTGCCGCAGCCGGAACTGGGGGCCTCACCCAACGGCACGTCCGCCGCGGCGGAGTCCGGTGAATCCCGTTCGCCGGACAATGAATTGATCATCGAGATGTACGGCGCGAACCAGCGCAGCCGCGGCATGCTGCAGCAACTCAAGCGCTGGCTCACGATTCGCAGCGGCGAGTACCCGGCGCCGTTCGCCTCCATGCGCCGCGCGGTCGAGCATCGCGCCCTGATGGGTTTCGCCATCGCCGATCTGGGCCTGGCCAGCAATAAACCGCTCACCGTGGCGGCGCTGGACCGCGGCTGGATGGTGTACGCGCACACCGTGCCCCAGGGCCGGCCGCTGACCGCCGCCGACGGGGAGCCGACGCTGACCCGGGTGTGGCAGGCGCTGCACAGCATGCACCAGGCCCAGATCTCACACGGCGAACTCCACGCCGAGGAGATCCGGGTCCTCGGCGACGGCACCGTGCTGTTCGGCGGGTTCGTAAATTCCGAATTCGGTGCGTACCAGGTGCGTTTCGACTCCGACGTGGCCCAGCTGCTGCTGTCCTCCGCGGACCTGTTCGGTGTCGGCCCGGCCGTGCGCACCGCGCTCGAAGTACTGGACAAGCAGGCGGTGCTGGACGCCTCGGCCCGGCTCACCAAGACCGCGGTGCCCACCCATGTCCGCAAGGCGGTGCCGGACGCGGGCGAGTTGATGAAGGACATCCGCGCGGAGGTGGCCGCGCAAACCGGGCAGGACAAGATCGAGGCCGCGCAGATCACGCGCTTCTCGCGGAACCAGATCATCCAGCTGGTGCTGCTCATCGGCCTGGTGTACGTGGCCTACCCGTACATCAGCGCGGTGCCCACCTTCGCCTCGGAGCTGCGCAACCTGAACTGGGGCTGGGCGCTGCTCGGGCTGACCGTGTCCGCCCTGACCTATGTGGGTGCGGCAATGGCGTTGTGGGCGTGCGCCTCCGAGGCCGTCAGGTTCGGCAACCTGCTGCTCATGCAGATCGCCAACACCTTCGCCGCGACCACCACCCCGGCCGGCGTGGGCGGTCTGGCGCTGAGCGTGCGGTTCCTGCAGAAGGGCGGCCTGGGCGCAGTGCGGGCCACCGCGGTGGTCGCCCTGCAGCAGACGGTGCAGGTGGTGACCCACGTGGTGCTGCTGCTGATCTTCGGCGCGCTGGCCGGAACCTCAACGAACCTGTCGCATTTCGTGCCCAGTGCCACCGTGCTGTACCTGGTGGCGGGCGCCCTGCTGGGCCTGCTGGGCGTGACCATGTTCGTCCCCAAGGTGCGCAAGTGGCTGCTCAACGAGGTGCGCCCGCAGCTGGCGGAGGTGGTGGGCCAGCTGAAGGATCTGGCCCGGCGGCCCGGCCGGCTGGCCATGATCGTGGGCGGCTGCGCCACCACCACACTGGGCATGGCGCTGGCGCTGTGGGCGAGCATCGAAGCCTTCGGCGGCAGTACGACTTTCGTGACCGTCACCATCGTCACCATGATCGGCGGCACCCTGGCCTCGGCCGCCCCGACCCCCGGCGGTGTGGGCGCGGTGGAGGCCGCCCTCATCGGTGGTCTGGCCGCCTTCGGTGTCTCGGCGGGGATCGCGGTTCCCGCCGTCCTGCTCTACCGGGTGCTGACCTGCTGGCTGCCGGTGTTCTGCGGCTGGCCGATCATGCGCTGGCTCACCGCCAACGACATGATCTGAAACTGTCGCGAGTTACGCCGAATACGCTTTGCGCAGTTCGACCTTCACGACCTTGCCGCTGGCATTGCGGGGCAGCTCGGGCACGACCACCAGGTGTTTGGGGTGCTTGTAGCGGGCCAGCGACTCGTTCAGGAACGGTTCCAGCTCTTCGAGGGTCAGGTCGTCGACACCGTCGACGAGCGCGACCACCGCGACCGGCACCTCGCCCCACTTCTCGTGTGCGCGGCCCACGACGGCGGCCTCGTGGATCTTGGGGTATGCGAAGAGCACGTTCTCGATCTCGGCGCAGTAGATGTTCTCGCCGCCGGAGATGATCATGTCCTTCTTGCGGTCCACCACGTAGATGAAGCCCTCCTCGTCCTGGCGGACCAGGTCGCCGGAGTGGAACCAGCCGCCGTGGAAGGCCTCCGCGGTGGCCTCGGGCTTGTTCCAGTAGCCCTGCATGAGAGTCGGTCCGCGATAGACGATCTCGCCGACCGTACCGGGTGCGACATCGTTCATCTCGTCGTCGACCACGCGGGCCTGGATGGTGGGGATGGGCAGGCCGACCGAGCCGATCTTGCGCAGCGCGTCCTTACCCTCGAGCACGCAGGTGATGGGTGACATCTCGGTCTGGCCGAAGACCGCCACATTGAAGGCGTTCGGGAAGCAGTCGGCCATGGCGCGCAGCACCGTGTCCGAGGCGGGGGCCGCACCCCAGCACAACGCCTGCAGTGCGAGCTTGCGCTGCTTGACCGTCGGCTCCTCGCAGACGAGCTGCCACTGCACCGGCACGCAGAAGGCGGCGGTGGCCTGCTCGGCCTCGACGGCGTCGAGGAATACGGTGGCGTCGAAGGCGCCCAGCGGGTGCAGCACGGTCTTGCCGCCGAGCATGAAATACGGGGTGAGCGAGCCCAATCCGGCGATGTGGAACAGCGGTGAGCTACAGAAGCCGATGGAGTCCGGGGTGATCTCCATGGCCCGGATACAGGTCAGCGCCTGCGCGTTCATGTTCGCGTGGGTGAGCACCGCGCCCTTGGGGCTGCCGGTGGTGCCCGAGGTGTACATGATCAGGCAGGGGGTTTCTTCCGGAATGTCCAGTGGCGCATGCGGTTCGCCCGGCTCGGCCAGGAAGTCGTCGTAGCCGATGACGCCCGCACCGGTCTGCCCGTTGATGACCACGACCGTGGACAGGTCCGGGGCCTGCCCGGCGACGCCGACAGCCAGCGGCTGCAGCACCGAGTCGGTGACGATGGCCTTGGCTCCAGAGTCGGCCACGATGTAGGCGACCTCGGGCGGGGTGAGCCGGAAGTTCACCGGCACCGCGATGGCCCCGAGCGCATTGATGCCCATGACGGCCTCGATGTACTCGGTGTAGTTCAGCGCCAGAATGAGCACACGATCGCCGAACCCGACCCCTCGACGGGACAGCGCGTCGGCGAACTGCTCCGACCGCTCGTGCAGCTGCTTCCAGGTGGTGTCCACGCCCTTGAACTTGAAGGCGACCTGACCGGGCCGCATGGCCGCGTGGGTCGCGACCTGGTTCACCCAGTGGTTGCGCCGCGACCGGATCGGCTCGTCTAGCGGCTGGAAGGTCATGCGGTGTCCTTTCACGCTGATCAACTGTGAGAATAGCGCTTAACTTTCTGACGTGACAAGGGTTACAGAGAAGGTTTCACCGAGAAGTTCTCACAGCTTCATTCAGCAGTTCAGAGCATGTATTGCGGCCTAGTAGACACTCATAACCATGAGCAGCCAACCTGGGGTGCACTGGTCACAGCCCTGGTCATGTGCAAACTTCGACTCACATCAAGGTTGTCGCTCCATATGCAACTATGCGAGTATCGGGGCAGTTCGCGAGAGGCAGGGAGAGGACAGCGCCCATGGCACTGAAGACCAGATTCACCGAGACCTTCGGGGTCGAGCACCCCATCGTGCAGGGCGGCATGATGTGGGTCGGCCGCGCCGAACTGGCCGCCGCCGTCTCCGAGGCGGGCGGTCTCGGCATCATCACCGCGCTCACCCAGCCCACTCCCGACGATCTGCGCCGCGAGATCGACCGCGCGCGTGAGCTCACCGACAAGCCGTTCGGCGTGAACGTCACCATCCTGCCGTCGATCAACCCGCCGCCGTACCAGGAGTACGCCCAGGCGATCATCGAGTCGGGCGTGAAGATCGTGGAGACCGCCGGGTCCAATCCGGAGCCGTTCCTGCCGTACTACAAGGAAGCTGGCATCAAGGTGCTGCACAAGTGCACCAGCGTGCGGCACGCGCTCAAGGCGCAGAAGATCGGCGTGGACGGTGTGTCCATCGACGGCTTCGAATGCGCCGGGCACCCGGGCGAGGACGATGTGCCGGGCCTGATCCTGATTCCGGCCGCCACCCGGGCCCTCGACATCCCGGTCATCGCCTCCGGCGGTATCGCCGACGCCCGCGGCCTGGTCGCGGCGCTGGCGCTGGGCGCGGACGGCGTGAACATGGGCACCCGCTTCATGTGCACCCAGGAGTCGGCGATCCACCAGACGGTCAAGGAGCAGATCGTCGCCAACTCGGAGCGGGCCACCCAGCTCATCTTCCGCACCATGCACAACACCGCCCGCGTGGCGGACAACGAGATCAGCCGCAAGGTCGTCGAGATCGAGAAGGCCGGCGGCAAGTTCGAGGACGTCAAGGATCTGGTGGCGGGCGCGCGCGGCCGCCGGGTGTTCGAGGAGGGCGACCTGGACGCCGGCATCTGGTCGGCCGGTCAGGTGCAGGGCCTCATCGACGACATTCCGACCTGCGGTGAGCTGGTCTCCCGGATGGTCACCGAGGCGGAGGCGCTGATCCAGCAGCGGCTCGCGAGCATGATCGGATAGTTCCGGCGAAAGTCCGTACGTCCCAGACAATTACGACAGAGCCCTTGGCATTTCCTGCCAAGGGCTCTGGCCATTCCGGCTATCGGCGGCTGCTGGATCCGTCATGCTTTGAGGACACGACGGATGCGGCGGAGGTGCCTGAAATGGCCATCACTCGAATCTATCTCGACGACGACGCGCTGCGCCGGACCATGGCCATCTCGGGTGTGAACACCGAACAGGACGCGGTGAACCTCGCACTCCGGTTCTTCAGTTCCCATGCCACCGCCGAGGATTTCGACCATCCCTTTCAGGGACGGACGGCCACGGCCTCGTAGTCATGCGGAACGATGACCCCGATGCCCTCGGGGCGGTCGGGTAGGCGCTGACCTGCGCAAGCGCCGGGTGACGAATTCGCCTGCGCGAAAGCTCTTCTGGCCACGGCGAAATCTTGGCAGAATCACCCGCGGTACCTCGACGGCCGGCAGCGCGCGGACACGGGAGGGCATTCCTGTGCGGCAGAGTACGAGAGCATCAACAGATCCCACCCCCTTCCCCCGGGTGTCGATCGTCGGTGTCGGCTGCCGGTCGACGGGTCTGGAGTTCGATCACGAGTGGTTCGGCATCGATCGCCTCGAGGCCGCCGGGCTCACCCCGCGCCAGCGCACCAACCTCGAGGTCGCCGTGGAAGCACTGGACGACTCCGGATTGGGCTGTCTGGCACCGGCGTCCAATGCGGCGGTGGTCTTCGGCGCGGTCGGCGGCACCAATAGCGCCCACCACCTGTCGCGTGCCCTGGACCTGCGCGGTCCCAGCCTCACCGTGGACAGCCGGCGCACCTCACCGCTGGTCGCCGTGGACATGGGCGTACGGCTGCTGGCCGACGAAGCCGTGCCCTTCGTCATCGCGGGCGGTGTGGATCTTGCTCTGCTACCGGACATTTCGGACCTCAGGATACCGGTGCCCAGGAACCTCGGCAGCGGAGTCGCCACCGGAGCCGGCGGCGACAATGGCATCTGCACCGTCCTGGTGCTGCAGCGCACGACCGACGCGCTACGGAACCGGACCCGCCGCTACGCCGACATCGGCGGGCCCGCCATCGGCTTTCCCGAGGCGGACCGCCCCGACGCGCACATCGCCCTGGACGACCCCGCGCGCCCGGGTGGGCCCCCGGCCCTCGACCGCGGCGACGAACCCCCGGTACTGCTCCCGCTCACCGGACGCGACCCGGCCGCCATCCACGCCCTCGCGCTGCGCTGGGCCGTCGCGATCGGCTCCTATCGCTCACTGCGCGAATTCGCCTCCGCCACTGCCCGGCTCATCCCCGAACCCACCCGCGCCGCGGTCCTCGCCCGCGATACCGCCGACGCCGCGGCCCAGCTACGCACCCTGGCCCGCCGCATCGCCATCACACCTGTGAGCGCCCGCACCACGGGAACGGTCACGGCCGTGCCCCTCCCACGCGCGACCGCCGGCATCTTCGACCCGGTCCGCACCGATCATGACGGCGGCACGCTCTTCCTCTTCCCCGGAACCGGCGGCCACCCGCGCATGGGACGCGCGCTCGCGGCCCGGTACCCGGTCTTCGCGGCGGCGTTGACCGCGGCCGTGGACGCCGTGGCAGCGGCCGGCGGCCCACGAGTCTGGACGCCGCGCAATGGATTCCACCGAACGACCCCTGCGACCAGGCCGAGCGCGGGGCTACCCGAGGCGGAATGCGGTCGCGCACCGTCCGCCGACTCGGCAGTCCCCGCCTCCGGCCGGCTCGTCGAGGCGCCGCGGCGAGGCGGCGACCACGGGCCCGATCATGCCCGCGAATTCGGCTGCGAGAGCGACACATCGGGCGAATCCGGCGCGGGCGACATCGTATTCGAGCACTCGGCACTGTTCGCCTTTCAGGTCGCACTGGCCGAGTTGCTCGAGTCGGTGGGGCTACACGCGGATGCGGTGGCCGGGCACGGCGTCGGTGAGGTCGCCGCCGCGGTCGCATGCGGTGCGTTGTCGCTGGACGACGGGGCACGGGTGGTGGTGGCGCGGGCGCGGCTGCTCGAACGGGCGGGCGGGGGTGCGGCCGCGGCCGTTCTCGAGGCGACTCTCGCAGAGGTGACCCGGCTGGTCGAGCCCATGCGCGCCGATGTCGCTGTCGCCACCGTGGACGGTCCGACGGCCATCACCGTGGCGGGCGAGCCCCGCTATATCGACGCCCTCGTGCGGCGGGCCCATCGCCGCGCCATCTTCGCCCAGCGCCTCCCGGCCGACGCAATACCCGCCGCCGCGCACCTGCCGGCGATCCGCGACCGTGCCGCCGAATTGCATCGTGAACTCACCGATCTCGCCGCGCTTCCGCCGCAACTGCCGTTCTACTCGACCACCCGACCCCGCCCGGTGCCGCTATTGCCGGTCACCCGGGCCCCCGAGGACGAGACCACCCGTGCCACGGCACCGCCCGCTACGGACGACCTGCGCACCGACGCCGCCTACTGGGCCGCCAACGCATGGCATCCCGTCCACTTGGCCGCGGCGTTGGAATCGGCTGCCGCCGATGGGATTTCGAGAATCCTCGAGATCGGTCCGCAGCCGGTGCTGACCACGGGATTGCGTGAGCGCGCCCCGTACCGGGAGGGCGCCCAGGCCGTGCTGGCTCGCGACGGCGAGGCGGAGAGTTTTCTGCACACCGTCGCGCGGCGGTATCTGGACGGGCGCGCCGTGGACTGGACGGCCCTCGGCTCGCTTACGGCCCCGCCACCGCAACGGCAATGGCACAGATCGGATTCCGGTGTGCGGCGCCGGTGGGGAAACGACGGCTTCGGCGCGGCGTACCCGGTTGGGCAGCCACCGGCACCGGCCTTTCCGGCCGTCGAGATCCGGCCGGACGGAACGTATGTGGTCGCGGGCGGGCTGGGCCCGCAGGGTGAGGTCGCGGTGCGGTGGTTGCTGGAGGCGGGGGCACGGGACGTGGTGGTGCTGACCCGCACGCCGCGGCCGCTGCCGCCCGGGTTGACGGGTATGGAGGAGCGGATTGTGGTGATGCGGTGCGACTGCGCCGATCGCACCGATCTGGCGACGGCGCTGCAGGACATTCGCGAGTGCGGGTCGGCGGTCCGGGGCGTGGTGCACGCATCGGGGGAGACGCGGCTGGTGGCGGCGGCGAATCTACTGGAGTTGACGGCGGCGGATGCCACCGATTTCACCGTGCTGCTGACCTGTGTGCCCAATGCGGCCGAGCCGGGTGCGGTGCGGAAACTGGCGGCGGCGCAGGTGGATCGGCGGGTCATCTGCGTGGAGTGGGAGATCGGCCCCGCGGCCTAACAGCCGGGCGAAACGGTCAATTGGGGCAGAATCCGCGTGTCCGTATGCGACCGGTCGGTCGCACAGGAATGATGACTCCATGGCAGACCCCGAGATCACGGTCAAGTGGAAGAAGGAGCCGGACGAGCACGACTACCCGGCCGCTGCGGATTACCTCGACATGCTGGCGGAGCCGGACGTCGTCGACAAGGTCGTCCAGAAGCTGCGCGCCGCCCCCGTGGTGCACAAGAAGGCCAAGGACCTGCTGCGCGCCTCACAGCTCGAGATCCTGCCGACCTTCAACCCCTACGTCCGCCGCGACCTCGCCAAGATCATGGCCGGCCTGGCGCTCTCGCCGATCCTGGTGGTGCCCGGGGACTTTCGCAAGGCCGTGCCCATGCAGATCGTGGACGGCTACCACCGGGTCTGCGCCATCTACTACACCGACGAGAACATCGCGATCCCGGTGAAGATCGCCTCCCTGCCCTGACCACATGAATGCCGAGACGACGTCGTGACGTTCCAGACCCTCACCCTCATCATCCTGCTCGGCCTGGCCGGGCCCTGGCTGGCCTGGCGGCAGTCCTGGCACCTGCCGGTCATCCTGGGTGAACTGCTGGCCGGAATCGTCTTCGGCACCACCGGCTTCGGCCTGCTGCACCCGGAGGACCCGACCTTCGCCTTCATCGCCGACGTCGGCTTCGCGGTGGTCATGTTCGTGGCCGGCACCCACGTGCCGGTGCGGGACGCGGCCATTCGCTCGGCGCTGGGGCGCGGCGCGCTGCGCGCGGTGCTGGTGGGCGTGCTCTCGGTGATCGCCGGGCAGGGCATCGCGGCCTGGTTCGACACCGGGCACGGACTGCTCTACGCCGTACTGCTCGCCTCCTCCTCGGCGGCCATCGTGCTGCCCATCATCGACTCCCAGGGGCTGAGCGGAAAACCCGTGCTGGAGTTGACCGCTCAGGTCGCCATCGCCGACGCCGCCGCGGTGGTGGCGCTGCCGCTGGTGATCGATCCGCGCAATGCGAGCCGGGCCGCGCTCGGGGCGCTGCTGGTGGCCGGGGCGGCGGCGGTCGCGTACTTCTTCCTGCGCTGGCTCGAGGACTCCGGCATCCGGCACCGGTTGCACAAGATCTCCGAAGACCGGCAGTTCGCGCTCGAACTGCGGGTCAGCCTCGCCCTGCTGTTCGCCCTCGGCGCGCTCGCCACCCGCAGCCACGTCTCGATCATGCTGGCAGGCTTCGCACTCGGCCTGGTGGTGGCCGCCATCGGGGAACCGCGCCGAGTCGCCAAGCAGCTCTTCGCCATCAGCGACGGCTTCCTCGCACCACTGTTCTTCGTCTGGCTGGGTGCGCGGCTGAACCTGCGCGAATTCGGCGACCACCCGCACCTGATCCTGCTGGGTCTGGCGCTGGGCGCGGGCGCGGTGCTGGCCCACGCGTTCATGCGGTTCCTGGGTCAGCCGATTTCGCTCGGGGCCATCGCCTCCGCGCAGATCGGCGTGCCGGTCGCGGCGGTCACGGTCGGCACCCAACTGCACGTGCTGAAGCCGGGCGAACCGGCCGCGCTCATGCTCGGCGCGCTGGTCACCATTGCCGCCGCCGCGTGGGGCGCGCGGGCGGCGGCCACGGGCACGCCGGGCCATGCCGCACTATCCCAACGAGACAACTGATTTCGTGAGTCGCGGGTAACTCGTCGGGCACGTCCAAAATCGGGTCGGCACCAACCTTCGGCACGGGTGCGAGGCTGTCGACGGCTCCTAGCCGTCCGCTGAAGTCCCGGGGAGGAGGGGGAGGTCGCGCCCCAGCAACCGGTCCGTCTCGCGCCGCTCGCGCTTGGTCGGGCGGCCGGCGCCGCGATCACGACGCGGAATGAGGGAGGTCAACTGCGGGTCGGGCGGGGGCGGGCTCTTGTCGATCAAGCACTGCACGGCCACGGCCGCGCCGACCCGCTTGGTGATGAGCTGCTCGACGATGACGATGCGTTCGGAACCATTGACGCGGACGCGGATCTCGTCACCGGGCTTCAGATGGTGCGCGGGCTTGACCGATACGCCATTGACCCGCACATGCCCGGACCGGCAGGCCGCGGCGGCCGCGGAGCGGGTCTTGAAAATGCGGACGGCCCAGGTCCAAGAATCAACTCGGGCCTGAGCCGTGGTGCTCAGTGGAGCAGAGGTCACACGTCGACGATACTGCGTCAGGCGTTGACGATGCGGCGCGCGGTGACGACCTGGCTCGCATGCAGGTTGGTGTAGGAGACCGGGGTGCCGGTCTGCACGGCGTTCAGCAGCTTGCCGTCGCCGGCGTAGATGCCGACGTGGCCGCCGCCGTTGGTGATGACGATGTCGCCGGGCTGCAGGTCCTCGAAGGCGACCGGGGCGCCGACGTTGGACTGCTCGAAGCTGGTGCGGGGCAGCTCGACTCCGGCCTGCTTGTAGGCCCACTGCACGAGGCCGGAGCAGTCGAAGCTGTAGGGACCGGTCGCGCCCCAGGAGTACTGGGCGCCGACCTTGGTCTCGGCGGCGTGCAGCGCGACGTCACCGATGGAGCTGGGCTTGTTGAAGATGCTGGGCAGCTGGAACTGCGGAGCCGGGGGGACCGCCGGGGTGCCGACCTGAGCGCCGCCGCCCAGTCCGCCCGGGGTCTGCAGCGCCGTCTCGGCGTCCTTGACCGTCTGATTGAACTGCTGCACCTGAGGCGCGAAATCGTCCGGCACATCAAAGTTTCCGATGCCCGGGATCTCGACGGTGGCGGCCGTGGCGGTGATCGCCGGGAACGCGCCAGTAGTCGTCGCGGCCATCGCACCCATCACGATGGCACCCTTCACGGAATTCGGAAGCCGAGATTCCCGCTGCAAGCTGTGCTTACCCACTGAGCCGCATCTCCGATCTTGCTGCTGTAACGTCGCGGGCTGCCTCTCCGATGAAGCAACAGACTCCGCTAAGTCACGAGAAGATTACGACTAGGCCGCTCCGTTGTCCACCCGACGCGAGAAGCGTGTCGCATCTTTATGAAAATGCCCCGCTGAACCTGCAATTCGGTGTATAGGGCCGTGGATCACGAGACGATATAGGTGGTCGATCCGACCGTTATCAACCCTTCGCCGCGATCGCCCGTTCCAGCTCGGCAATCCGCCGGCGAGCGTCCGCGAGCTCGACTTCCAACTGCCCCAGCGCCATCACCAGCGGACCCACCGCAAGATCGGCCACCAGCTGCGGATCGTCGTACCCGCGCTCGATGGCCACCAGGATGTTGTTGCGGATGCGCGCGGCCACGATCGCCTCGGCGGGCACGTTCCAGGATTCGACCACCTCCGCGACGGTGGGCGTGGGTACGGCTTCTTCCGACATGAACCCTCCTGCGCTGGATCCCAACGAATCAGGCATAAGGGTAGAGACTCCCGGGGACACCGCGGAGTCGCTGTATCGACTTCTATTGATCGCGGATCGGCCGGACCGATATGCCGGTCGATAACTGTCTCTAGTGTCCCCGATAGATGCCCGGATAATCCGCGATGACCGCGCTACGGTTGGGCCGCATGGACCCCGTCAGGAATCCCTACGCGCCCGGCGCGGGGCAACGACCGCCCGAGCTCGCGGGCCGGGACCGGCAGCTCGAAGCCTTCGACATCGTGCTGGAGCGGGTGGCGCGCGGACGGCCGGAGCGCAGCGTCATGCTCACCGGTCTGCGCGGTGTCGGAAAGACGGTGCTGCTCAACCAGCTTCGCTCGGCCGCCCGCTCGCGCGGCTGGGGCACCGGGAAGCTGGAGGCCCGCCCCGATCAGGAACTGCGGCGACCGCTGGCCTCGGCGCTGCACATGGCGGTGCGTTCGCTCGCTGTGACACACCGCAATACGGAGCAGGTGGACGATTTCCTGGGGATTCTCAAGGCTTTCGCACTGCGCTCCACCGACGGCAAGGGCATGCGGGAACGCTGGAACCCGGGCATCGACGTGCCCGCGGTGACCGGACGGGCCGACTCCGGCGATATCGAGATCGATCTGGTGGAGCTGCTCATGGAGGCGGCGGCGCTGGTGCGCGATCTGGGCATCGGCATCGCGGTGTTCATCGACGAGATGCAGGATCTCGGGGCGGCCGACATCTCGGCCATCTGCGGGGCCTGCCACGAATTGAGCCAGGACGCCGCGCCTTTGATCGTGGTCGGGGCGGGTCTGCCGCACCTGCCCGCGGTGCTGACCGCGTCCAAGAGCTACTCCGAGCGCCTGTTCTCCTACCACCGCATCGATCGGCTGGATCGGGAGTCGGCCGACCAGGCGCTCATCGCGCCGGCCGAGCGGGAGAGCGTGAAGTACTCCGAGGAGGCACTGGACGCGCTGTACCAGAAGGCCGACGGGTACCCGTATTTCGTGCAGGCGTACGGCAAGGCCGCCTGGGACGCGGCGGCGCAGAGCCCGATCTCGGCCGAGGATGTGGCGGTGGCGGCACCCGCCGCCGAAGAGGAGCTGGCGGTCGGTTTCTTTGGCTCCCGCTACGAGCGAGCGACGCCGGCCGAGCGCGAATACATGCGCGCCATGGCCGACCTGTCCGGCGACGACGGGCCGGTGGCCACCGCCGCGGTGGCGCACGAGCTGGGACGCAAACCCGCCTCGTTGTCCCCGGCGCGCGACGGCTTGATCAAGAAGGGTCTGATCTACTCGGCCGAGCGCGGAACCATCGGTTTCACGGTCCCGCATTTCGGCCGATACCTGCGCGGCGTTCAATAACCAAAGATTAGCCAGCTGATCAAGATCATCTCATGACAAGGCTTTTCGATCTTTGCCAGCCCCTACCGGCGGGTAACAAAGACTCCTACACTCGAATGTGATTCTCATCACGGTCGAGGAGGACATCATGGCGACTGCCGCCAAAGTCGACGCCACCGAAGAACAAGCCCGGGCACTGGTCGAGGAATCCCGCGAAACCACCTGGGCCAAGCCATCGTTCGCCAAGGAGATGTTCCTCGGCCGGTTCCGGCTCGACCTCATCCACCCGTTCCCGCGCCCCGACGCCGCGGACACCGTCAAGACCGAGGCGTACCTGACCCGGCTGCGGGCCTTCTGCGAGACCATCGACGGCCAGCGCATCGAGGCCGAGGGCCGCATCCCCGACGAATACGTGCGCGGGCTGGCCGAGCTCGGCTGCTTCGGCCTCAAGATTCCCGAGGAGTACGGCGGGGTCGGGCTGTCGCAGGTGGGCTACAACAAGTCCCTCATGCTGGTCGGCTCCGCGCACGCCAGCCTCGGCGTGCTGCTGTCGGCGCATCAGTCCATCGGCGTGCCCGAGCCGCTCAAGCTGGCCGGCACCCCGGAACAGAAGCGAGAGTTCCTGCCGCGCTGCGCCAAGGGCGCGGTGAGCGCGTTCCTGCTCACCGAACCCGATGTGGGCTCCGACCCGGCACGCATGGCCTCCACCGCGACCCCGACCGCGGACGGGGATGCCTACGAGATCAGCGGCGTGAAGCTGTGGACCACCAATGGCGTTGTCGCCGAACTGCTCGTGGTGATGGCGCGGGTGCCCAAGAGCGAGGGCCATCGCGGCGGGATCTCCGCGTTCATCGTGGAGGCCGACAGCCCCGGCATCACGGTGGAGCGGCGCAATACGTTCATGGGCCTGCGCGGCATCGAGAACGGTGTCACCCGGATGGACAAGGTGCGCGTACCCAAGCGGAATCTGGTGGGCCGTGAGGGCGACGGGCTCAAGATCGCGCTCACCACCCTCAACGCCGGTCGCCTCGCCATCCCGGCCATGTGCACGGCCGCGGCCAAGTGGTCGCTCAAGATCGCGCGGGAATGGTCGGCCACCCGCGTGCAGTGGGGCCGCCCGGTCGGCGAGCACGGCGCGGTCGGCGCGAAGCTCTCCTACATCGCCGCAACGACTTTCGCGCTGGAATCGGTGCTCGATCTGTCGGGCACCATGTGCGACGAGAACCGCAACGACATTCGCATCGAGGCCGCGCTGGCAAAGTTGTGGGCCTCGGAGATGGCGTGCCGGATCGCCGACGAACTGGTGCAGATCCGCGGCGGCCGCGGCTACGAGACCGCGGCCTCGCTGCGAGCCCGCGGCGAAAGAGCCGTCGGCGCCGAGCAAATGGTGCGCGATCTGCGCATCAACCGCATCTTCGAGGGTTCCAGCGAGATCATGCGGCTGCTGATCGCCCGCGAGATGGCCGATGCCCACATGGCCGCCGCCGGGGCGCTGGTGGATCGCAATGCCGAGCTCAAGGACAAGGCCAAGGCGGCGGTCGGGGCGAGCGGCTTCTATGCCAAATGGTTCCCGCAGCTGACCGTCGGCGCCGGCACCGCACCGGTCGGCTACGGCGAATTCGGCCCGCTGGCCCGGCATATGCGCTTCGTCGAGCGGATGTCGCGCAAGCAGGCCCGCGCCCTCATGTACGGCATGGCGCGCTGGCAGGCCAAGCTCGAGTACAAGCAGGGCTTCCTCGGCCGCATCGTCGACATCGGCGCGGAACTGTTCGCCATGGCCGCGGCCTGCGTGCGCGCCCAGGCCCTGCGGGTCGACGGCAATCCCGACGGCGTGGCCGCCGAGGAACTCGCCGACGTCTTCTGCCGCCAGGCGCGCCTGCGGGTCGAGAAGCTCTTCGACGACCTCTGGTCCAACACCGACGATGCCGACACCGACCTCACCCGCGGCATCCTCGACGGGCGCTACCGCTGGCTCGAGGGCGGCGCACTGGATCCGAGCGAGGGCACCGGCCCGTGGATCGCCGAATGGCAGTTCGGGCCGTCGGTGGAACAGAACCTGCTGCGGCCGTTCCTCCCGTCCACGAAGACGGGGGCGGCCACGTAGTCAGGCTCCGCATAGAAATCTGCCGCTCTCTAGTCATATTGCTAGAGAGCGGCAGATTTCCCTGACAACGGACCACCCGGGCTACCGAGCCTTTCCGGCCTGCTGACGCGTGGTGGCATCGAGCCGGTTGAACAGGTTGGTCACCGCGATCATCATGACGATCCCGGCAAGCTGCTTCTCGTCGAAGAACTGGGCGGCGGGGTTGGTCATCCGAGCGTTCATTGTCCTTCTCCTGCAACGAGATTCGTGATCGGCGACCCGCTCCGGGCCGCTCGGTCCGTCATCTCGACGACCGGCGGGAGCGCCGGAAGGTGACGACGCGGCATATGGCGCCGGTCACTCCCGATGCGATACGCATCTACTTTTGTCTAGCTCATTCACTAGATATAAGAAGAAATTGCGGACGACGGCCGGACGTGCCGGGATTTCTACCCGGGTCCAGCAATGTGGCGAGACTCCGACAGATCCACCGACAGCCGTGCATAGATCAGCGGAGTCAGTTGGACAACTTGTGTATAACACCTGGTGTGGGGGGCTAACGACGGGGCTATTCCCACCGACAACCGGGCAAGAAGGCGCACTCTTCAGGAGGACGTCATGTCCACCATCGACACCCGCGCCGCCGATTTCGACGGCCACCACATCACCGTGTCCGCCGATGACGGCGTGCCGCTCGCGGTGCGTGAATTCGGCACCATCGACGCCCCCGTCACCGTCGTGTTCGTGCACGGCCACTGCCTGCGCGCCGAATCGTGGGCGTTCATGCGCGGGCACCTGCTGCAGACCTGGGGCGACGACACCCACATGGTGTTCTACGACCATCGCGGACACGGGGATTCCGGGGATGCCGACCCCGCCACCTACACCATCGAGCAGCTGGCCCGGGATCTGGACGCGGTGCTGCGGGTCGTGGTGCCGATCGGACCCGTTGTCCTGGTGGGTCATTCGATGGGCGCCATGACCGTGCTGGCCTACGCCCGGC
This sequence comes from Nocardia sp. NPDC046763, assembly GCF_040645495.1. Lineage (NCBI taxonomy): Bacteria > Bacillati > Actinomycetota > Actinomycetes > Mycobacteriales > Nocardiaceae > Nocardia > Nocardia sp. NPDC046763. Next base: position 165,737 of record NZ_JBEYYI010000002.1, read on the forward strand.
TGTATCCGGAGACGATCGGGACCCGGGTGGTGGGCGTCGGCCTGCTCTCCAGCGCCGCCAACGGGGTGACCCGGGTCGGGCTGGGGCGGCTGCTGAGCGCACCGGCGGTGAACTCGCTGCGGGTGGCGGTGCGGCGCGCGCCGCGGGCCATGCAGGCCTCGAAACACCTGAGCCGCCGCATCTTCGAACCCATCATGCGGGACGCCACCCTGGGCACCCGCAAGGTGAGCCCGCGCATGCTGGCGGTGGCGACGGCCATGCTCAACGACACCTCGCTGCTGACCATGGCCAGCTTCCTGGAGTCGCTGATCCGCTTCGACGAGACCGCGACCCTGCACCGGCTGGGCTCGATTCCGGTGCTGGTGCTGGCCGGATCCGCGGACATCATGATCCCGTTCGCGCACTCGGTGGTGCTGGCCTCCCAGGTCGACGATGCCGAGCTGGTGCGACTGGACGGCGCCGGGCACAGCGTGATCCTGGAGCGGGCCGAGGAGGTGGCCGCCGCGGTGGTGGCGCTGGTGGCCCGGGCGACCGCGGCGGCGCGCGGCGCGGACCCGGACTGCGGTCCCGACTGCGGACCGGAGTACGCCATCGCGGGGTAGCCGGAAGATCATCCGTGGCGGGCGGATTCGACGATCTGAAACGTCCGCCGCCCCAATTTCGGACCTAATGACAGGCCCTCTAGCTGCGAATATCCTTTGCCAACGAGACGAATCCCGCACGATCACGTACTGTGTTGTAGATCACGATGTGTGGTCTGTCACACGGCTCGAGGAGGGTTTCGATGACACGCAGCGAGATTGCGGAACTCCGCTACGCGGTCGGCCAGCTCCGGCAGTGCGTCACCGCACTGCGTTCGCACTACGGAGACGCGGGCACTGTCCGCCGGCTGGAGAACGATCTGGAAAGGCTCGTCATCGACACCGACGAGTTCGAACAGGCGCCGCCGCCGGAAGCACCGCGCGCCAAGCAGGAGACGATCTACGTCCCCGACGCCAAGCACGATGAGGCGGCCTGGATGGGCGCGCAGGACGAGGGCCTGGGCTTCCACTCCCGCCCCCGCACCAAGTAACTAATCCTTCGTTTCGAACAGCGGCAGGGCCACCTCGACAATGGCGTCGGGGCTCGGCAATTCGACGAGCGCATCGGGTGGGCTCAGCTGCCGCTGTAGGGCGCGCTGATGAGCCGCGCCGACCAGCAGCAGGGCTGCGGTGCGCAGATCCGCGGCCTCGACGCCCCGGGCCGACAGGTAGGCGACCACGGCGTCCACCGCGCGGTGCGGGCCCAGGTCGAGATCGCGGCTGCGTTCCCGGTAGACCGCGCCCAGCTCGGCATCCGATTGCACCGCCGCCATCACCGGCAGGGCGGAGACGAAGAATTCCTCCAGGGTCGCGAGCAGCGACCGCAGCGCCGTGGGCAGATCCGCCGTGGGCGCGTCGGCGAGCAGGTCCTTGAGCGGGCGCAGCTGGTGCTGGATCACGGCCTGTAGCAGGCCCATTCGATCGCCGAAGTGGTAGAAGATGCTGGATTCGGCGACTCCGGCCCGGGCCGCGATCTCCTTGGTGGACAGCCGGGCGAGGCCGGATTCCGCGAGCACCTGTTGAGCATTGGTGATCACGGCCTCGCGCACACCGGTACTGGGCCGCCCTCGGGAACGGGTCCCCACATCGCCTCCTGTCACGTTTCGACTGTCGTTTTCCAGCTCGACCCTTGCAGTATGCCGCACCTGGTCGTATTTTCTGAGTAGTCACTCAGTAAATAGGGAACCGGAGGACGTACCGATGTCCCAGCCAGTAACGACCACCTCGAACCCGGCCGCCACCCGTAAGCAGAAGCGGCTCGACGCCGTTATGCGCCGGCTCCTGCGCTCACCGCTGCATCGGGTGGTCAGCGGCAAACTGCTCATCGTCACCGTGGTCGGCCGCAAGAGCGGGCGGGTGTACGAGAACCCCGTCGCCTACGCAGAACACGACGGCACGCTGCTGATCGGCACCGCGGCCAAGTGGCGGCACAATCTGCGCCCCGGCGAACCGGTGCGAATCGGCCTGCGGCGCCGGGAGATCGACGCCGATTGGGAGGTCGTCACCGACGTGGACGCGGCGGCCGAGCCGTATCGGATCATCGTCGCGCAGAACCCGACCCACGGGAAATACGCGGGCATCAGCCTGAATTCGGACGGCAGCGTCAACCGCGAGGAGCTGGCAGCGGCTTTTGCCCGGGGCACGGCGGTCGTCCGGCTCCGCCCGCGTGACTAGTCCTCAGTGGCGGTGCCGGCCCCGTGCGGAGCGCCGGCCGCCGACGCCGCGGAAGCGGGCGCCGCGCGGGGCCTGCGAAACCGGTTCCAGATCGGGGGATTCGAAGATCGCGGCCAGGGCGCGGCCGGGGCCCGCGGGGGTCACTGCCAGGCCGAGACCGCCGTCGCGGCGGGCCAGTTCGTGCAGCATGGTGGTGACCATGCGCAGACCCGCCGCGCCGCCCGGATCACCGAGGGCGATCGCGCCGCCGTGCACATTCAGGCGCTCCGCGGCGTCGTCCTCGAGGCCGAGGGTGCGGGCCAGCGCCAGCACCTCGACGGCGGAGGTCTCCTCCACCTCCAGCAGCGCCAGGTCCGACAGTTCGAAACCGGCACGCCACAGTGCCTTCGCGACCGCGGAGGTGGCGGCGGGCACCGGGACGCCCAGGGGAGCGGTGGTGCTGACCCAGCCGAGCAGGTAGCCCATCGGCTCCAGGCCGAGATCCACCAGCCGGTCCTCGGCCACCACCAGGCAGGCCGCGGCGGCCAGGCCGCGGCTGCTGCTGTTTCCGGCCGTGGTCACGCCGTCGGGCCGGAAGGGGGACAGGGCCGCGAAGGCGCGGTGTGAGACATCGTCGCGCAACCCCTCGTCGCGGTCGACCAGGCGCACCACCTCGGAATTCGGATCGTCGGGACGCGCACACACCACGACGGGCGCGGTCTCCGCGCCGAACACACCCTGGCGATGGGCGCGGGCGGCACGACGGTGGCTGACCGCGGCGAAGTCGTCGGCCGCGGCCCGGCTCAGGTCGTGGTCGCGGGCCAGTTGTTCGATGCCGTCCGAATCCGCTTGTCCGCGTGCGGATTCGGCGGACCAGATGGCGATCTGCTGGTCGGTGGTGGGTCCGGCATCGGCCGCGGTGCGGGCACGGACGCCGGGCAGCGGCGGGACGCTGGCGGATTGCGCGTCGAATCCCCCTGCGGCGCTGTGGCATTCGGCGCCCACCGCCAGCACCACATCGACCGCGCCGGTGCGCACCATCATGGCAGCGGTGATCAGGGCGCGCAGTCCGCTGCCGGGACCCTCACCCAGGGCGAAGTCACCCAGCTCCGGCGGCAGTCCGCACAGCGGCAGGGCCGAGCGGACGGCCTCGGCATCGGGGACGGCGGTGACCAGCTGTTCGACCCGCGCGGGATCGATGCCCGAGCGGCCGAGCACCGCCGAGATGACAGTGCCGACCAACCGGTTCGGCGGCACCGCGGCGAGTGCTCCGCCGGGCAGACCCACGGGCGTGCGCATCGGCATGACGATGGCGGCGCGTCTCATTACCGGCTCCCTTCGAACCCTCAGCAGACCGACAGGCCACCACACCGTTGTTGCTGTCATATGACGAGCGGTAACCGCCGCGGACGAGCCGCCCGACCTGCGCGCGGGCCGGAATCCGAAACACTCTGACAGCCCGGCGAGTTCGCGAGATTGCCGTTTGTTCACCAAGCAAACGAATTGCTGGTGGCCACAGGAAATGTGGCGCAAATCACGGGATCCCGAAATAGCTGTTGCGAGCTCGAGTGATAGCGCCACTGTCGTAAGGTGCTCACCATCACATTCGATGCCGGAGGTAACGATGACGTTCCACGGGGTAGAGCAGCGAGGCATCCAGCAGTGAGCGCCGCACCAGTCAAGGCTTCTGAATCGAGCACAACCGGGGTTTTCAGTAGGGGACGGGCCGCCATTTCGGCAGGCACGCTCCGCACCGACAGGTGGTGGGTGCCGCCGGCCGCGACGGTGCTGGGGCTCGCGGCCTTCGTCATCTACGCGACCATCAGATCCTTTGTGCGCAGCGCGTATTGGGTGCCGGACTTCCACTATCTGACACCGTTCTATTCGCCCTGCCTGAGCGCTTCGTGCGTCGAGGGCTCCAGCCATTTCGGCACGCCGGTCGGCCACCTGCCCATGTGGATTCCGCTGGGCTTCCTGGTGCTGCCGTTCCTGCTGCTGTTCCGACTCACCTGCTACTACTACCGCAAGGCCTACTACCGGTCGGTGTGGATGTCGCCGCCCGCCTGCGCGGTGGCCGAGCCGCATGCGAAATACTCGGGGGAGACCCGGCTTCCGCTGATCATCCAGAACGCGCACCGCTACTTCTTCTACGTCGCGATCATCATCTCGGTGATCAACACCTATGACGCGGTGATCTCCTTCCACGCCAAGGGCGGCGGCTTCGGCATCGGGCTGGGGACGCTGATCATCACCGGCAACGCGCTGCTGCTGTGGGCGTACACGCTGTCGTGCCACTCCTGCCGTCACATCGCGGGCGGCCGGCTCAAGCACTTCTCGCAGCACCCCGTGCGCTACCGCTTCTGGACCGTGGTGTCGAAGCTGAACACCCGGCACATGCAGCTGGCCTGGACCACGCTGGGCACGCTGGTCCTCACCGATTTCTACGTCATGCTGGTGGCGAGCGGAACCATCTCCGATCCTCGCCTCATCGGCTGACAGTCCTCTATTCCTCTGTCTCCCAGGAGTATTCGGTTCCATGCCTGAAGTCGAGCGGCACAAGTACGACGTCGTCGTGATCGGTGCCGGCGGTGCCGGCCTGCGTGCGGTCATCGAGGCCCGTGAGCACGGGCTGTCCGTGGCGGTGGTCTGCAAGTCCCTGTTCGGCAAGGCGCACACCGTCATGGCCGAGGGTGGCTGCGCGGCCGCAATGGGCAATGCCAATGAGAAGGACAACTGGCAGACCCATTTCAAGGACACCATGCGCGGGGGAAAGTTCCTCAACAACTGGCGCATGGCCGAGCTGCACGCCCAGGAGGCCCCCGACCGGGTGTGGGAGCTGGAAACCTATGGGGCGCTGTTCGATCGGACCAAGGACGGCCGGATCAGCCAGCGCAACTTCGGCGGCCACACCTATCCGCGACTGGCGCACGTCGGCGACCGCACCGGACTCGAGATCATCCGCACCATGCAGCAGAAGATCGTCTCGCTGCAGCAGGAGGACTTCGAGCAGACCGGTGACTACGAGGCGCGCATCAAGATCTTCGCCGAGTGCACCATCACCGAACTGCTCAAGGACGGCGACCGGATCGCCGGGGCCTTCGGGTACTGGCGGGAGTCCGGGCGCTTCATTCTGTTCGAGACGCCCGCGGTGGTCATCGCCACCGGTGGTGTCGGCAAGTCGTACAAGGTGACCTCGAACTCCTGGGAGTACACCGGCGACGGGCACGCGCTCGCCCTGCGGGCCGGGGCGTCGCTGATCAATATGGAGTTCCTGCAGTTCCATCCGACCGGCATGGTCTGGCCGCCGTCGGTGAAGGGCATCCTGGTCACCGAGGGCGTGCGCGGTGACGGCGGGGTGCTCAAGAACTCCGACGGCAAGCGGTTCATGTTCGATTACATCCCGCCGGTGTTCAAGGGCCAGTACGCCGAATCCATCGAAGAGGCGGACCAGTGGCTGAAGGACAACGATTCCGCCCGGCGCACACCGGATCTGCTGCCCCGTGACGAGGTCGCGCGAGCCATCAACGAAGAGGTGAAGGCCGGGCGCGGCACCCCGCACGGCGGCGTCTACCTGGATATCGCCTCCCGCCTGCCCGCCGACCAGATCGTCAAGCGGCTGCCGTCCATGCACCACCAGTTCAAAGAGCTGGCGGACGTGGACATTACGAAGGAGCCGATGGAGGTCGGGCCGACCTGCCACTACGTGATGGGTGGCATCGAGGTCGATCCGGACACCCAGGCGGCCACGGTGCCCGGTCTGTTCGCGGCCGGTGAGTGCGCCGGCGGCCTGCACGGCTCCAACCGGCTGGGCGGCAACTCGCTGTCGGACCTGCTGGTCTTCGGCCGACGTGCCGGACTGGGCGCGGCGACCTATGTCGAGCAGCTGGCCGCGCCGCCCAAGATCTCCGACGCCGATATCGCCGCGGCCGCGAAATCGGCTGTGACGCCGTTCGATCCGCCCGCCGAGGGCGGCCCGGGCGAGAACCCGTACACGCTGCACATGGACCTGCAGCAGACCATGAACGATCTGGTCGGCATCATCCGCAAGGAACACGAGCTGAAGCAGGCCGTCGAGCATCTCTCCGAGCTGCGCGACCGCTACGACCACGTCACCGTGGAGGGCCACCGGCAGTTCAATCCGGGCTGGCATCTGGCGCTGGACATGCGCAACATGCTGCTCATCAGCGAGTGCGTCGCCCAGGCCGCGCTGCTGCGCACCGAGAGCCGCGGCGGCCACACCCGCGACGACCACCCGGGCTTGGATCCGGTGTGGCGCAACAAGCTGCTGGTCTGCACCGTCGACCCGGACGAGGTCGGCTTCTCGGTGCCGTCGGTGACCGTCACGCCCGAACCCCAGGTGCCCATGCGCACGGACCTGCTCCGGTTGTTCGACCTGGCGGAGCTCGAAAAGTATTACACCCCCGCCGATCTCGCAGAGTTGCGGGACGACGCCGGAAAGGCGGAATAGCCATGGGTTACGAGGCGAAGTTCAAGGTGTGGCGCGGTGACACCGAGGGCGGCGGCCTGCAGGACTTCACCGTGGAGGTGAACGAGGGCGAGGTGGTGCTCGACATCATCCACCGGCTGCAGGCCACCCAGGCGCCGGATCTGGCGGTGCGCTGGAACTGCAAGGCGGGCAAGTGTGGTTCGTGCTCGGCCGAGGTGAACGGGCGGCCGCGGCTGCTGTGCATGACCCGCATGTCGACGTTCACCCAGGAAGAAGTGGTGACGGTGACGCCCATGCGCACCTTCCCGGTTATTCGCGACCTGGTCACGGATGTGTCGTTCAACTACCAGAAGGCACGCGAAGTACCGTCTTTCACGCCGCCGGTGGATCTGAAACCTGGCGAGTACCGGATGCAGCAGACCGATGTGGAACGGTCGCAGGAATTCCGCAAGTGCATCGAATGCTTCCTGTGCCAGAACACTTGTCACGTGGTGCGTGATCACGAGGACAACAAGCACGCATTCTCCGGTCCGCGATACCTGATGCGTATTGCCGAACTCGAAATGCACCCACTGGATGTCGCCGACCGTCGCGAACTGGCGCAGGAGGACGCGGGACTGGGCTTCTGCAACATCACCAAGTGCTGCACAGAGGTTTGCCCGGAGCACATCAAGATCACTGATAACGCACTGATCCCCCTCAAGGAACGCGTTGTGGACAGGAAGTACGACCCGATCGTCTGGTTGGGCAGCAAGCTCTTCCGGCGCTGACGGTACCCGCAGAAATCTTGCACCGTGGCCCCGCGGCCCAGCGTGGGGCCACGGGATTTACCGAGATGGTTATTGATCACGAAACGGCTGCCGTTTGACAACGGAAGTATGTTTGCGACGGCTAAGCATGGGTATCCAACTATTCGTGGACCGAGGACTCAAGAATGTGCGTCCCCGGTACCGGAAAATGGGTCCCGATGACTGGGTCGAACGGCTGATCGTAGGGATGCTCTTCGCGGTATCGGCGATGGGCGTATACGTACTCACCGGCGCACTGATGTCGGCCGTGGCAATCGGCGTGCTGGTCGCCGCCGTCGCGATGGGTGTGGTCGCAATCCTCTGAGGCCGGGGGTTCACGGGTCGGGGCCCGTGAACCCCCGTTCAGCAAATCATCGGTCGAAGACCCCGTTTTCGAGGCCCGCGGTGAAGGATCCCCATTCCGCCGCACCGAACACCAGCGCCGGGCCCTCCGGATTCTTGCTGTCCCGCACGCCCACTCGGCCCGCGGGCAGGAAGGCCACCTCGACGCACTCCTTACCGGCCCCGCTGCGGCTGCTCTTGAACCAGCGGGCCCCGGAAAGATCCACAGTCATGCTCTGTCCTTTCTTCGCCTGTGCGGAGCCCTACGTGGTTACGCTCCGCTGCCACCTCCGGGCTTGACCGCCCAGGCGGCGTCCCTTCTTCGCCTGTGCGGAGCCCTACATGGTTACGCTCCGCTGCCACCTCCGGGCTTGACCGCCCAGGCGGCGTACTCCTTCGCCACCTGCCGGAGCAGATTTCTGCTGTCCTGAACGTCCAGCGCGCAGCGTTCCAGGCCCGCTTGCGCCCGGCGATAACGCTGAACGTCGCCCTGTCTCTCGAGATACAGATCGCCGGTGAACCCCTCCACGTAGACCACCGGGGGCTCCACCGGTTGCCCCTTGCTGTCGCATCCGAATTCCAGAATCACGAACGGTCCGGTCGAAAGTCCCAGGGGGACACCGGCGGCGAAGGGCAGGATACGCAGCGCGACATTGGATCGGGTACTCAGTTCCGCCAAGTGCCGCACCTGCGCCGCCATCACCCTTGCACCTCCCACCAGGCGGCGCAATACCGATTCGTGCAACACCATGGCAATGGTCGCCGGATGCATGCGGCGGGTGATCATGGCCTGCCGCTGCATGCGCAGCTGAACGCGCCGATCCACCTCCACCACAGTCTCTTCCGGGTATCCCAGCCGGTTCAGGGCCCTTGCGTACTCGGCCGTCTGCAGCAGGCCCGGCACCAATTCCGATTGGTAGCAGGACAACTGCTGCGCGGATGCCTCCAGGCCGACGTAGACGTCGAAGTTCTCGGGAATCAGGTCGCCGTAGGAGTGCCACCAGCTCTTGACCGCCGCCTGCTGCGCCAAACCCTTGAGCCCCTCGGTGATTTGGGCGGGGATCCCGTAGATACGGCACAGCTCCTGGATGTCGATGGTGCGAATGCGGTCCGCGTTGCCCTTCTCGAGCCGCTGCAGGGTGCTCGCGCCCCACTCCATCAGCTTGGCGGCTTCGGCGATGGTCAATCCTGCCTGGATGCGCCAGTCCCGTAGATAGCGACCGAGCTGACGGCGGGGCAGGGTGGATGACGCGGGACCTTCGGACACGACACGCTCCATTCGCAGTCGCGGGCATGGATCGGGGCTCGACGGCGGGCGAGGGCTTCGTCCACTTTGGAGAATCGTCCTCCCCCAAGTGGATTCACTGCTGGGAATTCGCGCAATTTTGCGTTCTCCTTCTCGAAATTCGCCCGCCTGGCGTCTGCTCGTGGTGTGCTGGAGATGTGCCCGGAGCGGTGTAGCTAGGCCCCTTTCCTTTCCTGAACCTCCGGGCACTTCAGGAACCAGCGGGAACGAGGAGTGGTCTGGACATGCAACTGACATCCCTCAATATGCACATCGCCGGTCTGTCGCGCTGCCGCCGTGATCCGGGTGTGATGACCGTCGAACAAGCGCACGCCGCAATGCAATTGCACCTCGATTGCACCGTGCAGACCTGCAAGGTACGCCGACGAGCGCGGGCAACGCTGGTCGAGGAGGGACGGTGTGTGCTCGACGAGCGGGCACTGCCATGACCGGCCCCGCGCCGGCCCAGGCCGGCCCCGATCCCATACCGACCGGCTACGACCGGTTCGTCCACCGGATGCTGTGGCTGCTGCTCGACGCCCGGACAGCACAGCTACGCCACAAGACGGCACAGCTCCACACCAAGATTTCGCGGCCCGGGGTGTACCGGGGAAGGCCCCCGGCCGCGATGAACGCTGCCGCACAGCGCTTTCGAGCGCCCCGCGCCTAACCTCCAGGGCAGCGGTGGCGCAGTCCCCACCGCGTGCTGCAGCGCGGTTCGGCCGCCCGCTCCACAGACGGCGAGCGGCCGAACCGCACCCAAGATTCGGCGTGACGCTTACCCTGGAATCCATCGCACTTGTGCCCGGGGTGGAGGGGAACACCGTTGTTGGCCTTCGAACAGCCGGACGATCCGGCGTGCCGGATCGCGTCACTGTCGGATCTGGACGCGATCCGCGCACTCGAGGTGGTCGAATTCGAGCATCTCGCCTATCCGTATTTCGTTCTCCGACAGCTCTTCGAGCTGCACGGGGCAAACTGGACGGTTGCCGAGGATGCGGGGGCGCTCTGCGGCTACGTGCTCACCGCCATCGACGGCGACAGCACGGCCTGGTTTCTCGGCTTCGCGGTGGCATCCGAGTGCCGGGGTCGCGGCCACGGCCGGGCACTGCTGGAAGCCGCTCTGGCCCAATGCCGTCAGGCCCGCGCCGAGCAGGTCTTCGTCACGGTGAAACCGGGCAATCGAATCGCCTACCACCTCTACAAGGAGGTCGGCTTCGTCTGGGCCGACCACGAGGCGGCCTACTTCGGCGCGGACGAGCCCCGAGATGTGCTGGTGCACAGGATTTATCATTGATCATGCTCGAGAAAAGCGCTCCGTCGTCGCCGTTCGTGACGGATATGAGCATGCGCATCGAGCGCCACGCCGACACCTACGCCGAGAACGTCACCGAATTCCTCGAGCAGCCGCACCGCCTCCGCCGCCGCGCCACCGAACAGCCGCTGCTGGACCTGTTCACCCGGCACACCGAGGCGGTGGTGGCGACCTACGATCCGCCCGGAATCCGCAGGGCCGGTGACAGTCTCGTCTTCGGCCACCTCTACGCGCCGGTCCTCGAACACACCGCCACCGCGGCACCGCAGCCGATGGCGGTCAACCAGCTGCTCGCGGCCCTCATCGCAGCCGAGGTGGAGTTCCGTGGGCCACTGCGCCTGAGCCGCACCCAGAATCGGCTGCTGGCCGAGGCCTACGAGCGGCTGGGCCGCCCGCTGGTGCAGGCTGGACTGCCCGCGCACGCCGCCCTGGCCTACCGCCGGGCCTGGAGTCTCTACCGGATCGACGAGGACACCGACGCCGAGGATCGCTGCGGCCTGGCCCTGGCCCGGGCGCGGCGGCTGGCGCAGCCGGCGGCCTGGCGGCGCGCCGGCGGCCTGGTCCCGGATCTCATCTGCGGCTACGGTTACCGGCCCTTCCGCATGCTGTGGTTCGTGGCGTTCCAGCTGCTGGTCTTCGTGGTGGCCGTCATGCTGCGGTCGGATCAGCCGCCGGCCATCACCGTGTTCCAGGTGTTCATGAACTACCTGAATCCGCTGGGCGTCGGCGATACCGACAATCTGCGGGTCGGCGGGCGCGTCGTGTTCGTGATCGAGAGCTATCTGGGCGCGGTCACCATGTCGGTGTTCTTCGCGCTGCTGGTACGCCGCTGGTTCCGGCTCTGATCCGGTCGCGCCGCCGGTCGGATCCGCCTCTCACCACTGGACGGTGCTGATCTTGGCGCTGCGCAGCGCCGCCAGGGTCGCCACCGCCAGCCGATCGCGCAGATGTCCCACCTGCGCGGTCCACTGCCGGGTGAAGCCCGGATCGGACTCCAGCCGCGTCCACAGTTCGCGCAGCCGGGGCGGGGTGTGGGCGCCCGGCATCCACAGGTGCACCAGCTGTTCCAGCAGCGGCGCCAGCTCGGCGGACGGATCGCGTTCGGGCGCGGGCCGATCCGCCTCGGACAGCGCGGCGCCCAGGGTGGACAGCAGCCAGTCGTGAACGGCCAGATCCTCGCAGAAGCGTTGCACCGCACCCAGATCCCGGGCGGTCGGCACCATGATCCGCACCGACCGGGTGTGCTCGTCCTCGAGCCGGAACGCGAACAGGGTGCGCCTGCGCACGGTGCCGCCCACCGGCGGCGCGACCCGTGCGGCCCAGCGCAGCCGGGTGGCACTGGACCGCACCGGCGGCTCCTGGTCCAGGCGGGGATCGGTGCGCACGCGGGTTAGCAGCCGGTCGCTGACCGAGCCCAGGTCCAGGGTGGTGGCGCCGGAGCCCTCCAGGAAGCCCTCGGTGAGATCGACGGCGGCCGCGGCGTCGTCGGTGATGCGGTGCCACACCTCCAGCGTCCCGACCTGATTCAGGTAGTGCGACCAGGGCCGCCGGTTCTTGTCGGCCGTCCGCACCACCGTGGAACAGGCCGAACTCTGCATCACCCGGCCGCCCACCAGGATCGCGTGCGCCGCCACCGTCCCGATGGCGCGGCTGTCCGATCCGGACACCGTGGCCAGCTTGCAGTCCACCCCGACGGCGGAACCCGGCGAAATCGCCAGGGCCAGCGGTCGTTCCCGTATCAGTACCCGCTGTCCGGGCAGCAATGACAGCAGCGCTGTCGCCTCCCGCGCCGCCAGGCCCCCCGCATTGGGCAGCAGTGCCGTACGTACCTCCCCCAGCAGCACCAGCGGATCACTCACCGGGCGGCCACCTCAGACGTCACCCAGGAAGATGTGGTTCAACCGATGAGTGGCCTGGCGCGGCACCTCCACCGGAATCCGTTCGCCCGCACCGCGTTCGGCGAGCTTGGCCTGCACATCGTCATCGAGTTGCAGGTGGTCGAGGATGACCCGCACGGCGTGCTCGATGCCCAGATAGCTGTAGGGCAGCACCGACAGCGCCCGATAGGCCGCGAAGGGTTTGGCCTTCGGATTCAGCTTCACCACCGCGGGCAGTCGGGACCAGTCGCTGGGCCACGGCTCCTCCCAGGGCACCGGTGCCGCCACCATGGAGCCCTCGTTGCGAATCAAACCCAGCCGCAGCAACTGCCAGATGGCGGCCAGGAAGGGGCAGGACCAGAGGATGTGCTCCACCTGCTGGTCGCCCTCTTCCTCCAGGCGGCGGCTCCACAGCTGCACATCCAGGAAGATGGAGTGATTGCGCGCACCGAATTCCTCCGGCGGCCGGTAACGCGAGATTCGCATGGCCTGTCCCGCATCGAATTCCGAGGAACGGCGGCCATTGCAGAGCCAGCCGGACTCGACGGTGGGCGGGCGGCGGCCGGTGCTGTCGCGTTCGGGTTCGGCGACGATGCGGGCGGCCATCATCTCCGCCAGCCGCACCGGCTCGCCGACCGGTTCGCCGTCCTGGAACGAGGGCACCTCGGCGCAGCCCGCCTCGCGCGCCAGATAGTCGATGCGCACGCCGCATTCCTCCGCCGCGGCCAGCAGTTTCTCCAGCACGTGGCGCGGGTCGGCGGTACGCCGGGCATCGCGCGGGCGGTTGGCGGTGCGGGTCCAGAAGTAGTCGTCGACCAGAAAGCAGGTGCTGACCCGCGCGCCCGCCCCGAATTCCGCTTCGGCCGCGGCGATCTGGGTCTGGACGATGGGCGCCACCTTGCGCAGCTGGGCGTGGATCCTGTCGACGCCGTTGACCAGCTCGTCCATATAGAAGTGCCCGACCTCGATGGACAGATGCGAGAGCGGTTGGCCGGCCACGCGATTGTGTTCGCCCGCCTCGCTGTAGTCGGTCGCGGAGCTCATCGGCGCACCTCCACCTGTTCCCAGACGGCGTCGTTCATGAGTTTTTCGGTGAGCAGGCGGAATGCGTCCACGGTCTCGGCATTGGCGACATGGGCGGCCACATCCACATCCAGGATCACCTGTTCCCGGCACTGCAGCATCGGTTCCACCGGGATCTTGCCCAGTATCCCGCTCTCGCCCATGCCGTGCCGGTTGGCCGCGCGGGTCAGGGTGTTGTGTTGTTCCTGTAGCCAGGCGGCCTGGGCCGGGCGGAGGCCGGCGGTCAGGTTGAGTTCGGGCACCGCGGTGCGGACGAAGCGCAGTGAATTCAACAGCTCGGCCCGGTCGTGTCCCCAGGCCTCGCCGACGGCCAGCACGCCGTGCTCGTCGTGGACCAGGCCGCGGGCGGCCGCGATGTGCTGGCGGGTCCAGCGGTGGAAGATGAGCCAGCGGCACACCGCGCGGGACAGCTGCGGGTGACGGGTCGCGCTGAGCGCGAGGGCCAGGGCGATGGATCGGCCCGCGCTCAGATCGACGAAGGTGACATTGAATTCCTGCTCGCAGGTGGCGAACAGCGCGGCGCAGCGATCGATCATGCGCTCGTCGAGCGTGGTGAACTCGGAGCCGCCGAGATCGCCGGGAAACAGCACCAGGCGGCCGGAGGGATGCCGGGACCGGCTCAATTCCATCCGGTCGGTCTCGGAGCGCACACTCAGCCGCGCGGGCGTCCCGTTCTCGTCGAGCAGATAGGCGTGCAGGCCCGTCCCGTCCCGGACCCCATTGTCGATCCGGCTGATCTCGAAAGTGCCGCCCGCGGTGGGGGATCCGAAATCGAAGTCCAGATAGGCGACCTTGTACCCCTTCATGCTCAGCCAGTAGGCCATATTGCAGCTGGTGACCGAGCGCCCGGTGCCGCCCTTGTCCGAAGAGGAGAACACGAGCACGGTCACACGCTCCTGGTGGCGTCGAACCGGGCGTAGGCGAGCTCGTCCAGTTCCAAGAGGGCCTGCGAGGCGAGACTGACTGCGGTACCGGGGCGCTCGTCGATGAGCGTGCGGGCCCGTTCGAGGCGCTGCTCGGCCAGGGCCAGGGCGGTGCGGCCGGCCGACACGTCGGTCTCGCTCAGCTCCAGCATCTCCCGGTTGAGCAGGTGCTCGGCCTCGGTCAGCAGCTCCATGGCGCGGGTCACCGAGGTCGGCGCCCGCAGCGGCGGTTCCCGGTACAGGCGCGCGGCGGTCACCATGCACTCGACCACGCGCTCGGTGAGATACCAGGAGGGCAGGTGGTTTTCGGGGCCACCGAAGATCCGGCTGGGATCGTCCCACAGGCCGGTGGCCGGTCCTTCGCGGAAGGCGCGCAGGTCGAGGTGGTCCATGGTGGCCTGGGCCAGCGTCATCAGCTGGTCGCGGGTCTCGATGGTGCCGGAGAGCCGCGCGGCCTGCAGGGTGCGTTTCAAGAGGACGGTGGCGTAATCGGAGACCGTCCACAGCAGCAGCGGACCGTCCAGCTCCTCGCTGCCCAGCAGGCGCAAACTCACGCCCGGCGTGTGCATGGTGCGGGCCGGATCGTCGGCGGTGAAGCGGCGCACAATGCGGCCGCGGCGGGCCAGCTCGTCGAAAATCGTTGCGGCACGGTCGAGATCGTCGTCATTGGCGTCGCGGTTGAGCAGATCCTGCATGAGCACCGCGGAGACGACGAGACTGAAGTAGTCCGATTCCTCGCCGTCGGAGGTGCGCCACGGAATGTCCTCGAGCGGCCAGCGACCGGTGCCGAAGCGCGCCACCGCCGCCCAGTAGCGTTGGGCCAGATCCCAGCGCAGCTGCAGGGCCTCGGCCAGGCGGCGCTGCTGGCCGTTCAGCAGGTCGAGTTCACGGGTGCGCACCGAGGTGAGGTCGTTGATGCCGTCCAGCGCCACCACGGTGAAGTGCAGGTAGGGCCGGGCGACGGCATGACCGGGCTGATCCGCGACGGGCATGTCCACGAAGTCGATGGGCGCGGCCTTGCGCACAATGGCCCAGCTCCAACCACATTCGAACAGCATGTCGCCGCTGTCCAGGTCGACGCCCTCCACCTGGCTGAGGGTGGCGTCGTTGCGCAGCCGGATCCGCACCCGGTCCAGGCGCTGCTGCACGGCGTGCACCACCGCGTCCGGGGAACCGCCGGTCTGGTTGAGCATCGACAGCATGGCCTGCCCGGCAGCGGATTTGGGCGAGACCGTATTCACCACGAAGCTGCGGATCAGGCCCACCATGGCGGCGGTGAGCCGGACATTGATGAGCGCGTCGAGCTCCTCGATGCGCGGGCCCAGTTCCACGGCGAGCTTGATCCGCCGGCCGACGGCCAGTTCGGCGACCGGGCCGCTGAATCCGCGCAGGAACTTCAGCGCTGCCAGGCACAGGGTCAGCGACATGGAATAGGAGTCGACGACCTCGAGCGTGCGCTGCGTCGGGGTCGGCTCGACGCCGTCGGAGGAGGCCAGGTAGCTGCCCGCGGCGAAGTTGGGCAGGGCAACGGCGGAGTCGGGGTCGCGGTCGGTGTGCCGGTCGATGTACTGCTCGAGCAGCCAGACCACGCGCTCGCCTATCCGCAGGCCATTGTCGCCGAGGGGCGAGAGCACGTCGCGGATGTCGTCGGCGATCTCGTCGGGATGCTCCAGCCCGAAGCCGTCGATCTCGGTCGCCGGATACAGCAGGCACAGCAGCTGTTCGGCGTCGCTGATGGAGTTGGAGCCGTCGCGGCCGCCCCACACCCACTCGCCATCCTGATAGCAGGCGGTCAGCAGCGACCGCCAGACTCCGAGGATCTGTTCCCGTGGCTTTATTCTCATCGACGCCGTCCCCTGCCCTGTCGTGGCCAGCCTCGCCGTCATAGCTATGAACGAGCGCGGCACAAACTATCATGCGCCGCCGCCCGGCACGGGGTGGGACGCAGTCTCGAAATCGCATCGCGCACAGGGCAATATCGGGCAGATCGGGCGTGTGAGGGCGCGGCCGCCGGGAGCGGGCCGGTAGCGTCGCTGATCATGGATCGGACGGTTCGCCGCGGTTCGGCCCGGCGCAGACAGGCGGCGGTGGGCTATGCGCTGCTGCTGCCGAGCCTGATCGGGGTCGGGTGTTTTCTGCTGGTGCCGATCGCGGTGGTGTTGTGGCTGAGTGTGCACAGCTGGAATCTGCTGGGGCCCATCGAATTCACCGGGGCGAGCAATTGGCGGTCGGTGCTGGGGGATCGGCAGTTCGGGCATTCGCTGCTGGTGACGCTGGCGTTGACGGCGCTGGTGGTGCCGGTGCAGACGGCGCTGGGGTTCGCGGTGGCGGCCGTGCTGGCGCGGCGCGGGCGGGGCGGAACCGTATTGCGGGTGGTGTACGCGCTGCCGTGGATGTGTGCGCCGGTCGCGGTGGGGGTGGTGTGGCAGTGGATCTTCGCACCCACGGGTGGGGCCTTGAACGCGCTGCTGGGGCGGCGGATGGAGTGGCTGAGCTCGCCGACGCTGGCGCTGCCGGCGGTGGCCGCGGTGATCGTGTGGATGAATGTCGGTTATGTGGCTTTGTTTTTCGTGGCTGGGATCAGAGCCATACCCGGGGAGATCCTGGACGCCGGCGCGCTGGACGGGGCCACCGGCTGGCGGCGCATTCGCTGGCTGATTCTGCCGCTGCTGCGCCCGACCATGTTCTTCGTGCTGGTCACCGGGGTGCTGAGCGTCTTCCAGACCTTCGACGCGGTGTACGCGCTCACCCGGGGCGGGCCCGACCACCACACGGATGTGGTTGCCATGCGGATGTATTCGGAGGCCTTCGAGTCCGCGCGTCCGGGGCGGGCCGCGGTCATGGCGGTGGTGGTGTTCGCGGTCCTGTTCGTGATCACGGTGGTGCAGCACCGATACTTCCGGGATCGCACCGAGCGCGGGGAGGTGGAGCGTTATGAGTACTGATCGGCGGGCGGCGGCCCGGACCCTGGCGGCGTACACGGTGCTGATCCTGGGGGCGCTGCTGACGGTCGCCCCGCTGGTGCTCAGCGCCCTGACCGCGGTCAAGACGCCGAAGCAGTTCGCGAGCGAATCCGCCCTGGCCACACCGCATCCCGCGACGCTGGACAACTTCCGCACGGTGCTGGACCAGGGGCTGGGCCGGGCGGTCGCGGTCACCGCCCTGATGACGGTCTGCGTCACCTGCGGGCAGCTGGTCACCTCGACCATGGCGGCATACGCCTTCGCGCGCACCATTTTTCCCGGTCGTGACGTGCTGTTCTGGGTGTATCTCGGGACCATGATGGTGCCCGGTGCGGTCACCCTGGTGCCGCTGTATCTGATGTTCGCGAAGCTGGGCTGGCTCAACAGCTTCTGGGCACTGGTGCTGCCGTTCCTGTTCGGCTCGCCGTACGCGATCTTCCTGCTGCGCCAGTACTTCCGGGCCATTCCGGGGGAGATCATCGACGCGGCTCGGATGGACGGGGCTTCGACCCTCGACATACTGGTGAGCGTCGTGGTGCCGATGAGCCGACCGATCCTGGCCACGCTCGCCGTCATCACCGTGGTGTCGCAGTGGAACAGCTTCATGTGGCCGCTGGTCGCCGCGTCGGGTCCGAAGTGGCAGGTGCTGACGGTAGCCACGGCGACCATGCAGACGCAGTACAACGCCCAGTGGACGCTGATCATGGCCGCCTCCACGCTGGCGATCGCTCCATTGGTGCTGTTGTTCATGGTGTTCCAGCGGCAGGTCCTGGCCTCCATCGCGGTGACGGGGATCAAATGACAGGCATCCGGATCAAGGATTCGACCCGGGCCGTGCTCGGTCTGGTCGTGGTCGCCTTGCTGCTGGTGGCCGCGGCCCTGTGGCTGGGCCGCGACGCGGCGAGCGACGGGCGCACGGTGGTGCGGCTGCGGATCTGGGATCAGAGTTTCGTCTCCGCGTATCGGGCCTCGCTGGACGATTTCCAGCGCGCCAATCCCGATGTCGAGGTGCGAATCACGCTGGTGCCGTGGGCTTCTTACGCGCAGAAGCTGCGGCTGGATGTGGCCGGCGGGATCGCCGACGACCTGTTCTGGACCAACCTCTACGAGGACTACGCCGACAGCGGGCACCTGATGGATATCGGTGCGGCACTGGGACCGCAGGCGGCCCGAGCCTGGGACCCGCAGGCCGTCATGCAGTACACGCGCGGCGGAAAGCTTTGGGCGGTACCGCAATTCGTGGACGGCGGGACCGCCGTGTACGTGAACCTGGACCTGCTGGCACAGGCCGGGGTCGATGCGGGCGAGGTCACGGCGGCACGCTGGAGCCCCGACCCGGCGCGGGATACCTTCCGACCCCTGCTGCGGCGATTGGCCCCGATGTCGGAGTGGCCGTACAACGCCGCCAACGACTTTCAATCCATCACCCTGCCGTACCTGGGCTCGGCGGGCGGACAGCTCCAGCGCGACGGCCGGTTCGCCTTCGATTCTCCGCCAGGGCGGGACGCCTTCGGCTACACGGTGGGGCTGGTGGCCGACCGGCTCTCCCCCTCCGCCGCTGACACCAATACCAGCGGCGACTTCGCCAAGAACGCCTTCCTGCAGGGCCGCATGGCGCTGTTCCAGTCGGGCAGCTTCAATCTGGCCACGATTGCCCAGAATGCAGGATTCCATTGGGGATTGGCCATGATTCCCGAGGGCCCGGCCGGGCGGGTGAGCGCCAACAATGCCATCGGCCTCGCGGGCAATGCCGCCACCCCGCACCCCGCGGCGGTGCGGCGGGTGCTGGCCTGGCTCGGCAGTGCGGCGGGCAACCGCTACCTCGGTATCGACGGGGCCACGATTCCGGCCGTGGTGTCCGAACAGCAGGTGTACCGGGACTACTGGACCCGGCACGGAGTAGACGTGTCACCGTTCTTCGATGTGTTGCGCGGCAAGGAGATCGCGGCAGGCGGTGGCGCGGGATTCCCGGCCGCGCTGGAGGCCATGACGCCGATCCTCGACGATATGTACCTGGGCCGCACCCCCGTCCCGGACGCGCTGGCCCGGGCGCAGCGGGAGGGCGACGCGGCGGCCGCCAGGCAGTGATCGGCGCTCAGATGCGACTGTGATCGGTGTAGGGCGTGCGCGGGCCGAACTTGGGTTTGCGCGCGAACCCGGCCAGGCCCAGCAGCCGCACCGCGCGATACCGGTGCGGGCGCAGGGGTTCCAGGTACTCGACCATCTCGTCGTCATCGATCGGCCGACCGAGCAGCGTCCAGCCCACGGTGGCCGCGAGATGGAAATCGCCCACCGACAGGGCATCCGGATCACCGAAGGCGCGCTGGGCGATCTCGGCGGCCGTCCACACCCCGATCCCGGGCACGGTGCGCAGCCGCTGCGCGGCGTCGGCGTGGCCCAGCCCGGCGGCCTGCTCCAGCTTGGGCGCGATACGCGCCGCCAGCACAATGGTTTTCGAGCGCTGTGGTCCGACATTGGCGCGGTGGTAGACCCAGGACGGGATATGGCGCCAGGTCTCGGCGTCCGGCATGATCCGCAGGCCCTGCGGGGCCGGACCGGGGGCGGGAGTTCCATAGCGCCACACCAGTTTCCGCCAGGAGTCGTGGGCGGTCCTGGTGTGCACCTTCTGCTCCAGCACCGCCGGGACCAGCGCCTCCCACACCAGCCCGGTGCGCAGCATGCGCAGGCCCGGATTGCGGCGGTGCGCCTCGGCGACCTTGGGGTGTTCGGGGGCGAAATCGCTGAGGTCCTCGTCCAGGCAGAGCATGCCGGGGAGCCCCGCCAGGAACTCCTCCGCGCCCGGGCCCCACGCGCGAGCGTCGACCGTCTGCCGATCGAGTTGCCGCAGCCGGTAGGTGACCTCCCCCGAGGGCAGGCGGGAGGCGTGCCAGTGCGAGCCGTCGGGGGTCTCGCGGTGACAGGGATCGCCGAAGCCGCGGCGCAGCGGGGAGATGGTGGCGGCCAGATCCAGCGGCCGATCCGAGCGGAGGGTGCGGGCGCGCTCGACAGTCATCCGATCGATCGCGGGCGGCGCTGAAGTCACCGCGCCATTCTATTGTTAACGCGAAGATCGCAGGCAGCGATGATCAGTCCGATTATCTTGGTTTCCCAGCAAATAGGTAGCACCCGCCACTGGAGGTACTCAGCGTGATCACCAACCTGATCAATTTCCTGCTCGGTGTCTGGGGAAACGTTTTCGCCGGTAGTAGTGGATACCAGATTACGCCCGGCACGCTGTCGTTCGGCAGCTGAAGATGATGGAAGGGGCACCCGCCAGGGCGGGTGCCCCTTCGCCTGTACCGATCATGGCCGTTCCGTGCCGATTTCCGGCCTGTGCCGACTACGGCCGGTCCAGCAGGAACTGGGCCAGATGGCGGGACGGGCGGCCCGCCAGCTGCGCGGCCTGGGTACGGCAGGAGAAACCGTCGGCTATCAAGATCGAATTCGCGGGCGCCGCACGCAGTGCCGGAAGCAGGCCGTTCTCGGCGACCGCGACCGATATGTCGTAGTGGCCTCGCTGCATTCCGAAATTCCCAGCAAGCCCACAGCATCCAGTGATCTCGATCACTTCCGCACCGGTGCCGCGCAGTATTCGGCGATCGGCCGCGAACCCCAGCACGGCGTGCTGATGGCAGTGCGGCTGCACCAGCACGGTGTGGCCACTGCGGTCCGGCGGCCGCCAGCCGGGCTCGCCCTCCAGGAATTCCGACAGGGTGCGCACCGCGCCCGCCACGGCGGCCGCCCGCGGATCCGCGGGCAGCAGGCGCGGGAGATCGTCGCGGAGCGCCGCCGTACACGACGGTTCCAGCCCGACCACCACCCCACCCGCGCCGACATGCGCGGCCAGGGCATCGACGGTGGCGCGCAGTCGCTTCCGCGCGCCGTCCAGCTGGCCGGTGCTGATCCAGGTGAGACCGCAGCAGACCCGGGAGCCGGGGATGCGCACGCGATGACCCAGTGATTCGATCAATTCCACGGCGGCACCGGCGATCTCGGGATCGAAGGCGTCGGTGAAGGTGTCGATCCACAGCATCACCCCGGGTGCGGAGTCGCCGGTGGTCACCGGCTGCTGCCAGGAACGCCGAAAACTCCTGTGCGCCACCGTGGGCACCTCGCGACGCGGATCCATTCCGGACAGCCGCAGGCCGAGGCGGCGCAACGGCCCGACCGCACCGAGCGCATTGACCAGCCGGGGGAGCCGCGTCGCCGGCCCGAGCCACCGCGGCAGCCGGCCCAGGGTGTAGTGGTCGATCGGGCGCGGCCTGCGCCGATAACGGCGGTACAGGGTCTCCGACTTGTAGGTCGCCATGTCGACGCCGGCTGGGCAATCGGCCTGACATGCCTTGCAGGACAGGCAGAGATCCAGCGACTCGGAGACGGCCTCCGAGCGCCAGTCCAGCGCGCCCCGGACCACCTCCTGCAGCACCCGGGCCCGGCCGCGGGTGCTGTCCTTCTCGTCGGCGGTGGCCAGATACGACGGGCACATGAACCCGCCCGCCGCGTGGGTGTCGGCACGGCACTTGCCGACCCCGACGCAGCGATGCACGGCCGTGGCCAGATCGCCGTCGGCGGGGAAGGCGAAACCACCGGTCGTGGGCAGCGGGCGCAGCCCGGCCAGGCGCAGGTCGGCATCGATCGGGCGGGGATACACGAGCACACCGGGATTCAGCACGGCGTCGGGGTCGAACAGCGCCTTGAAACCCGCGAAGGCATCGAGGGCTTCCCGGGAGTACATGAACCGCAACAGATCCGAGCGCGCCCGCCCGTCGCCGTGCTCACCCGAGAGCGAGCCGCCGAACCGCACCACCTGCCGGGCGGCGTCCTCGAGGAAGCTCCGGAAGTGTTGCGGCGCATCGGCTATCGGCAGATCCAGGCGCACATGGATGCAGCCGTCACCGAAATGGCCGTAGAGCAGGCCGTCCAGGCCGTGGTCCCGGATGAGCGCCTCGAACTCACGCAGATAGTCGCCGAGGCGGTCGGGTGGCACGGCGGCGTCCTCCCAGCCCGGCCAGGCCGGGCGACCGTCGGAGGTGCGACCGGCCAGACCGGCGCCATCGGCACGGATGCCCCACAGCGCCTGTGCCTCGGCGCGATCGGTGACCAAGCGTGAGTCCAGCGCGTGCGCGCTCCCGAGTAGCAGCTCCGCCTTGTCCCGTGCCTGTTCCGGTGTCCCACCGTCGATTTCGATCAACAGCCAGCCGCCGCCGCGCGGCAGGTCGGGCACCCCGCCGCGATGGGCACGCACCACGTCGACCAGGCGCGCGTCCATGCCCTCCACGGCAATGGGCCGCACCGCCATGATCGCGGCGATATCGTCCGCGGCCGTCGGCATATCCGGGTAACCGAGCGCCACCAGCACGGTCGCCGCGGGCACCGGAACCAGCCCGACGGTGGCGTCCAGCAGCAGCCCGCAGGTGCCCTCGGTGCCGACGAAGGCCTTCGCCACCGACGAACCGCGTTCCGGCAGCAGATGTTCCAGCGCGTATCCGGACGCCTGCCGCTCGAACCGGCCCAGCTCGGTGCGAATGAGCGCCAGCTGGGTGCGGGTGAATTCGGGCAGGCCCGCGAGCACGGACAGGTCCGCGCCCAGGGTGCGCTCGATGCCCATCCCGTCGAGAATCCGCAACTCGCGCACCGTATCCGAGGTGCGGCCCCAGGCCACCGCACGCGGACCGCAGGCATTGTTGCCGATCATCCCGCCCAGCGTGCAACGGTTCTGAGTGGACGGGTCCGGGCCGAAGCGCAGCCCGTGCGCGCCCGCGCGCCGCTGCAGCGCGGCCAGCACCACCCCGGGCTGCACCCGTGCGGTGCGGCTCTCGGGATCGAGGTCGAGGACGGCGTTCATATGGCGGCTGAAGTCCAGCACCAGACCCGGTCCGATGGCATTGCCCGCCACCGAGGTGCCCGCCCCGCGCGCGGTCACGGTCAGCCCTTCCGCGCGCGCCACGTCCAGGGTCGCCCGCACATCGGCCGCATCGCGCGGGAAGACCACGCCGCGCGGCGGCACCCGGTAGTTCGAGGCGTCCGAGGAGTACTCGGCCCGGCGCCGCGGGCCGGTGTCGACCTCACCGGTGATCGCCCCGCGCAACGCTCGCTCCCACGCCTCGCTCACGCCCCAACCCTATGCGCGCCATCGCGAGGCTTCACTGATTCGGCCCGGGGGCGGGACTGATTCGGCCCGGGAGACCGGCGGCGGATTTCGCTCAGCGCGAACCTCTGGGCTGGGCGGATGGGCTTGATCTCAACCTTTGTTTAGGTATTAGTGTCGGTGGTGCGGGGTTCGATGGACCCCGGACCGGTAAGGAGCGGGGATGAGTATCGAATCCGTGGCGTGGAATCAGCTGTATCGGCAGATGAACGCGCCCACAGAGCAGCGACCGCTGCGGTTGGCCACTGCCCGGCGGATCCTCGCCTTCGCGCGACCGCACCACCGGCAGCTGGTGGCGTTCCTGGTATTCAGCATCGTGTCAGCGCTGCTGGCGGTGGCGACCCCGGTCCTGGCCGGGCGAGTGGTCGACGCCATCGTCGGGCACGGCACTCCGCGCACGGTGATCACGCTGGCCGCGATCATCGCGGTGGTCGCGGTGCTGGATGCCGGGTTGGGGTTGGTGATCAGGTGGTTGTCGGCGCGCATCGGAGAGGGGCTCATCTTCGATCTGCGCACCGCGGTGTTCGATCACGTACAGAAGATGCCGATTGCGTTCTTCACGCGCACCCGGACCGGCGCACTGGTGAGCCGGCTCAACAATGATGTTATCGGGGCGCAGCGGGCCTTCAGCACCACACTGTCCGGGGTCGTCACCAACCTGGTCACCCTCGCGCTCACCCTGGCCGTGATGCTGCGGCTGTCGTGGCAGATCACCCTGCTCGCGCTGGTCCTGCTGCCGGTCTTCGTGGTTCCCGCCCGGCGCATGGGCGAGCGGCTGGCCGGCATCCAGCGCGAGGCGGCCGGGCTGAACGCGGCCATGAGCACCCAGATGACCGAGCGGTTCTCCGCGCCGGGCGCGACGCTGGTCAAACTGTTCGGGCGGCCGCGGCAGGAGTCCGCGGAGTTCGGGCTGCGGGCCGGGCGGGTGCGGGATATCGGGGTGCGCACGGCCATGCTGCAGACGGTGTTCGTCACCGCGCTCACCCTGGTCTCGGCGCTGGCGCTGGCCCTGGTCTACGGGCTGGGCGGCTATCTCGCGCTGAAGGGTGAGCTGGAACCCGGTGCGGTGGTGGCGCTTTCGCTGCTGCTGACCCGGCTGTACTCGCCGCTCACCGCGCTGGCCAGTGCCCGAGTGGATGTGATGTCGGCGCTGGTCAGCTTCGAGCGGGTCTTCGAGGTGCTGGATCTGAAACCGCTGATCGAGGATTCACCACTGGCGGTGCCGGTACCCCAAGGCCCGGTGGCCGTGGAGCTGGACGGCGTCACCTTCGGCTACCCTTCGGCCGACAAGGTCTCGCTGGCCTCGCTGGAGGATGTGGCCACCCTGGACACGCGCGGCGGCGAGGAGGTGCTGCACGATGTCTCGCTGCGAGCCGAGCCCGGGCAGATGGTGGCGCTGGTCGGTTCCTCCGGGGCCGGGAAATCCACCATCGCGCAATTGGTCTCGCGGCTCTACGACGTGGACTCCGGTGCGGTGCTGCTGGGCGGCATGGATGTGCGTGAGCTGACCGGGCAGTCGATTCAGGACACCGTCGGCCTGGTCACCCAGGACGGGCACCTGTTCCACGACACCATTCGCGCCAATCTGCTGCTCGCCCGCCCCGCGGCCGCCGAGGACGAGCTGTGGGATGCACTGCAGCGCGCCCGGTTGCGCGAGCTGATCGAGTCGCTGCCCGACGGCCTGGACACCGTGGTCGGTGAGCGCGGCTATCGGCTCTCCGGCGGAGAACGCCAGCGTTTGACCATCGCCCGGCTGCTGCTCAAGCAGCCGCGGGTGGTGATCCTGGACGAGGCCACCGCCTCGCTGGACTCGACCTCCGAGGCCGCCGTGCAGGAGGCGCTGGCCGAGGCCCTCGACGGCCGCACCGCGCTGGTCATCGCACACCGGCTGTCCACCATCCGCAATGCCGACCAGATCCTGGTGCTCGAGCACGGCCGCATCGTGGAGCGCGGTACGCACACCGAACTACTCGCCGCGGACGGCCGCTACACCGAGCTCTACCGCACCCAGTTCGCCGATTCCGGCGCCTCGGTGACAGTCTGATCGGACCGGACGCTCGGCAGTCTGATCGGACCGGGCACCTTGCCGGATCGGCAAATGGATTCGAGCCGGCCGGGTGCGCACCGATAGCGTCGGAGCATGAGCGCTCATTCGCACGAACAGGCAGTCACGCACGGACATCCGCATTCCCACGGTCACGGACATGGGCACGGCCACGGCCACGGCCACACCCACGACGGGATCGACTGGGCGGCGATGGTCGACGATCTCCGGCGCGATGACGCCATGTCGGCCGACGCCAATGCCGAGATCGCGCGGCGGCTGGTCGCCCTGATTCCGGCCGGTACGGAGGCGACCGTGCTGGACATCGGCGCAGGAGCCGGCGGCCAGAGTGTGGCGTTCGCGCGGGAACTGCTGGCTCGCGGCGGCGGGAGTCTGGTGATCGTGGACGCGGTGCCGGAGCTGCTCGAGGCTGCCGAGCAGGCCGTGAAGGTCGCGCTGGACGGGGACGATCGGGTGCGGGTGCGGACCGTGCACGCCGATGCCGCGGCGGCGGACTTCGGCGCCGGGATCCCGGCCGCGGATCTGGTGTGGGCCTCGCGCATGGTGCACCACCTGCCCGATCAGCAGGCGGGCACCGCGCGCCTGGCCGGGCTGCTGCGTCCGGGCGGCTGGCTGGCGCTGGCCGAGGGCGGGCTGTCGATGCGTTGCCTGCCTTGGGAACTCGGCGTGGGCGCGCCCGGACTCCAGGACCGGCTGCTCGCCCTGCGTGACGCGGGCTTCGCCCAGATGCGGGCGGACATCACCGCGGCGACCCCCATGCCCTATGGCTGGAATGTGGCGTTGAGCCGGGCCGGGCTGGCCGACGCGACCTCCTTCAGCGTGCTGATCGATCACCCCGCGCCGCCCGCGCCGGCCGTGCGCGACCGCGTCGTCGCCTGGCTGGGCGGCTTGAGCGAGCGGGTCGGCGAACGCATCGGCGATGATGATCGGGCC
Organism: Nocardia sp. NPDC046763; assembly: GCF_040645495.1. Lineage (NCBI taxonomy): Bacteria > Bacillati > Actinomycetota > Actinomycetes > Mycobacteriales > Nocardiaceae > Nocardia > Nocardia sp. NPDC046763. The sequence goes on from NZ_JBEYYI010000002.1 coordinate 192,140, forward strand.
ACCTTGGCGGCGCTGCTGGATCCGGCCGCCGACACCTACATCGGTGCGCGCGAGGACATTTACATTCTCGGCGCCACCACGGTCTTCCTCGGCCGCCGCCAGCCGCCGCGGTGACCGCGCGCGGGGCGGGTCCGCGTTCGGGCACGATCGTGATCTGGCCGTGCCCGAACCGACACCGTGTTGTGGCCGCAGCGGCCGCTCCGACGTCCCGAAATGCCCTGCTATGCGGCATAATTCGAGCTCCCATGGCATAACCCACATGATCGTTTCACATGCCGGGGGAGGAGTTTCGGTGACCCGTACCAAGGAGCAGCGGCAGACGTCCGCGACCCGTGTCGACGATATCGAGCGCATGTTCGGCGCCCGCCGATATCAGCCCACCGCCGACACCCCTGCCATGGAGCTACGGGTGACGAGCGGCACCAAACGCACCGACGACGACTGGCTCGTCCCCAAACAGCTGGTGGCCGACTGTGTTTCGGGCAAGCTGGTGCTGGACTTCACCCGCGCCCGGTGCTCACGGCGGGAAATCGACATCCGGGTCGAGGTCGATGCGGGGGCGATCGTGCTGATCGTGCCGCGCGGCTGGCGGGTCGACACGGACGGCGTCCAGCCGGGCGCCGGCTCGGTGGCCAACCGGGTCAAGCTGCCGCGATTCCCGGGCGCGCCGCTGATCCGGGTCACGGGTCAGGTGGACACCGGTGCGGTGAAGGCGCGCTACGCCTATCGCTCGCCGCTCAGGTGGTTGCACCGCTCCCGCTGACCGTTTCCGCAGATCCCGGCACTTCGGGAGACCATGCGGTATGACGGAGGGGTGACGCGCTGGCTGCTGCACGTCGACCTCGACCAATTCCAGGCCGCGGTCGAGTTCCGGCGGCACCCGGAGCTGCGCGGGCAACCGATCATCGTGGGCGGGAACGGCGATCCGGTCGAACCCCGCAAAGTGGTGTCCTGCGCGTCCTATCCCGCCCGGGCCTTCGGGGTGCGGGCGGGCATGCCGTTGCGCACGGCCGCGCGGGTCTGCCCCGACGGCGTCTTCCTGCCCCAGGACCTCACCAGCTACGCCGAGGCGTCCGAGGAGATCATGGCACTGCTGCGGACCTTCCCCGGCCGGGTCGAGGTGCTCGGTTTCGACGAGGCGTTCCTGGCGGTGGACACCGAGGACCCCGAGGAACTGGCGCGCGAGATCCGGTCCGCCATCGCGGAATTGGAGCTGACCTGCGCGGTCGGCATCGGGGACAACAAGACCCGGGCCAAGCTGGCCACCGGTTTCGCCAAGGCGGTGGGCAAGTCGGCGCGGCCGGCCGACGAGCCGCCGGGGGCGGACACCGGAACCGGAATCTTCCGGCTGACCAGGGACAACTGGGTCGATCTGATGGCGCACCGGCCCACCTCCGCGCTGTGGGGCATCGGCGCGCGCATCGCGAAACGCCTGAGCGGCTTGGGGATCGAGACCGTGGCCGACCTGGCCGCCGCCGACCGGACCGTCCTCGCGGCCGAGTTCGGGCCCAATACCGGGCCGTACCTGTGGGTCCTGGGGCACGGCGCGGGCGACACCGATATCGCCGAGCCGCGAGAACCGGTGGGCCACAGCCGTTCCGAGACCTTTCCGCAGGATCTCACCGAACGTGCCGAGATCGACGCGGCGGTGGTGCGGCTGGCCACCCAGGTGGCCGAGGAGACCCTCGAGGCCGGGCGGGCCGTCGGGCGAGTCAGTGTCACCGTGCGCACCAAGACCTTCTTCACCCGCAGCAAGCAGCGGAAGCTGACTGCGCCCACCGTCGATGTGGACGAGATCGTGCAGACCGCGCTGGAAGTACTGCATACCTTCGAGCTCGATCGGCCCATCCGGTTGCTCGGGGTCCGGGTCGAGTACGCCATGCTGTGATCCAGGTTCCACCCGACGGAAGGCACTCGAATGAACTCAGCATCGCGCAGCGATTCCCACAGGGGTGGCGGCGGGGAGACGGGCGGGCACGACTACGAGAACATCCTGTTCGAGCTCGACGGCCCGATCGCCCGCATCACGCTGAATCGGCCGAATGCCGCCAATGGCATCGATCAGGCGCTCGCGGGGGAGCTGGAGCGCGCGGCCGCCTACTGCTCGGAGGATCCGGTGGTGAAGGTCGTGGTGCTGACCGCGGCCGGACGGTTCTTCTCCGCGGGCGGCGACGTGCGGGCCATGGCCGCCAGCGGGGACACCGGGGCATTCATCGAGAAGCTGGCCGGGACCCTGCACCGGGCGGTGTCGGCGCTGGCGCGGATGGACGCGCTGCTCATCGTGGGTGTGAACGGCACCGCGGCGGGCGCGGGCATGAGCCTCGCGGTGGCCGGTGATCTGGTGGTCGCCGCCGAGTCCGCCGCCTTCACCATGGCGTACACCAAGGTCGGCCTGAGCCCCGACGGCGGCGCGTCCTACTACCTGCCGCGGATCATCGGCCTGCGCAGGACCCAGGAGCTGATGCTCACCAACCGCACCCTGTCCGCCGCCGAGGCGCTGGAGTGGGGTCTGCTGCACCGGGTGGTGCCCGATGCCGAGCTGACCGACGCCGTCGAGGCCCTGGCGCAGGAATTCGCCGCCGGCCCCAAGGGATCCAACGCCAACGTGAAGAAGCTGCTGCTGGTGTCCTCGCGGCACACCCTCGAGGAGCAGCTGGACACCGAGGCGGCCTTGATCACCCGCTGCGCGGATTCCGCCGACGGGCAGGAGGGCATCGCCGCGTTCACCGGCAAGCGCGCACCGAAGTTCGCCTGAGGACAACGGGTTTCGCCCCCGGCCGAGGCCGGGGGCGAGTCATGCCGGGGCTCTCGGGCCTCGAGTTCGCCGTCAGCCCTTGATGAAGTCGAGGATCTCGGCGTTCACCTCGGCCGCGTGGGTGATGTAGAGACCGTGCCCGGCGTCCGGGTACTCCTTCAGCACCGCGTGCGGGGCCAGCTTCACGACCTGGCGGCTCGCCACATCGATCAGGATGGACTGGTCCGGAATGCCGTGCAGCAGCAGCGTCGGGACGGTCAGCGCGGCCACATCCGGGCGGTGATCGGTGGTGAACGCTTCGCGCTGCATGACCTGGGTCGCGTACGGCGAGGCCGACAGGCAGCGCCTGATCTCCTCGTCGATGACCGCCTGCGTGATGCCCGGACGCAGATGCGTGGCGAAATAGCCCTGGGACCGCTCGACGAACCACTTGGGCCGGTCGGTCCGCAGCTGTTCCAGCAGGCCCTCCAGCGCCTCGACCGGGATGCCGATCGGATTGTCGTCGGTGAGCATCATGAACGGAATCGCCGGGGCCAGCAGCGCGATTCGCGCCACCCGATCGGAACCGTGCCGGCTCAGGTAGCGCACCGTCTCGCCGCCGCCCGCCGAGTGCGCCACGATGGTGAGATCCCGCAGGTCGAGGTGCTCGATCAGGGCGGCGACGTCGTCGGCGCGGGTGTCGACGTCGTAGCCGGTGGACGGGGTGTCCGAGCGGCCATGGCCGCGCCGGTCCATCATGACGCAGCGGTAACCCTGCGCCAGGAAGTAGTGCATCTGGTATTCCCACTGGTTGCTGTCGAGCGTCCAGCCCGACACGAACAGAATCGGGGTGCCGGAGCCGAAGTCCTGGTAGTAGAGGGTGGTGCCGTCGGTGGTGGTCTGGAAAGTCGGCATATCTGCTGCGCTCCTTCGCATTTCGATCGCTGATTCGACAATCGCAAAGTGCGGGAACGAAAGCGATTACCTGCCGGGTAACGGACGCGATCGGTCCGGAAGGTAGCGCGTCCGTGCAGGTGGCGACCTATGCTCGGGACATGGAGTTCCAGGCGATGGTGGCACACGAAACGGACAGTGGGATCGCCCTCATCCGGGAGGAGGTCGCCGACGACTTCCTCATGCCGGGCGATGTGACGATCAAGGTGCACTTCTCGAGCGCCAACTACAAGGACGGGCTGGCCATCACCCCACGCGGCGGCGTGGTGCGGCAGTATCCGCTCATCCCGGGCATCGACCTCACCGGTGAGGTGGTGGCCTCCACCGATCCGGAATTCGCGCCCGGCGACCTGGTCGTCGCGCACGGCTACGACATCGGCGTGGCCCACCACGGTGGTTTCGCCGAGTACGCACGTATTCCGGCCGGGTGGGTGGTGAAGCTGGACGGCCTGGCCCCGCGCGAGGCGGCGGCCATCGGCACCGCCGGCTACACCGCGGCCATGAGCGTGCAGGCGCTACTCGACCGCGGCCTCACCCCCGACTCCGGTCCGGTGCTGGTCACCGGCGCGACCGGCGGCGTCGGCAGTGTGGCGGTGGATATCCTGTCCGGGCTCGGATTCGAGGTGGTGGCCTCCACCGGCAAACTCGGTGCGGGCGAACTGCTCTCGGCGCTCGGCGCCGCCTCGGTCATCGGCCGGCAGCCGGGCGAGGGGGAGAAGCTGCGCGCGCTCGGCAAGGCGCAGTGGGCGGCCGCCGTCGACAGCGTGGGCGGGACCTCGCTGGCCCACATTCTCAGCACCGTCAAATACGGTGGCGCGGTGGCGGTCTCGGGTCTGACCGGCGGCTCCGACCTGCCCACCACGGTCATGCCCTTCATCCTGCGCGGCGTGTCCCTGATCGGCATCGACTCCGCGCACTTCCCGATCACCCAGCGCCGTGAACTGTGGGCGCGGCTGGCCAAGGACCTGAAGCCCCGGCATCTGTCGCTGCTGGAGAATTTCGCACCCATCACCGAGGCGGAGTCGGTGCTGCGCTCCATCCTGGACGGAACCCACTCCGGCCGAACGATTCTCGGGGTCGCGGGGGAGTTCTAGCCGACGATCGCGTGCACGAGGTTGTGGTCGGACGCCCCGGCCACATCCTCGACCGCGACGCCGCGCACGGGCACGCCGCGGGTGACCACATGATCGATGAACTGGGATTTCGAACCGGCCGTCCGGGGCCGGGTGGGAACGGAATCCGGCGGAAATCCAGGGATGGTGAAGCCCTCGCCGAGGGCGGCGGCGAGATCTTCCCGGCCGACATTGAAGTCACCGAGCAAGACTGCCGGGCCGTCGCCGGCGACGGCGGCCAGGCGCTCGAACTGGCCGGCGCGGCGCCGGTCCCCGCTCACATGGGTGGCGATGATCAGAATGCCGTCGATCTCGGCTGCCAACAGGCCTTTTCCCGGATCGACCGCGTGCGGCTCCGCGGTGACGAGCCGGCTCGGCCCGCGCACGATCAGCACGAGATGCTCGGAGCGGTCCGTCAGGGTGTTGGGCACCCGGCGCGGGTTCGGAATGCGCGGGTAGTCGAGAACGTGAAAGGTCCGGTCGGGCAGCGCCTCTCGCAGACTCGCCAGCTGATCGCCGCTGACCTCCTGGAGCGCGATGACCGCTTCGGGCCGGGCCGCGACCGCGGCGGTCACGATCGCGATCCGCTTCGCCTCCTCCGGCCAGCGCGCGGCCATCTCGCTCTCCCAGTTGTCGGCATGGACGCGGTGCAGGACGTTCCAGGTGGCAATGGTGATCACCCACGCACCCTACGAGAAACCAACTGACCGTGCGGGTTTCGTTTCATGTGAAACAAAGGATATTCGCCGGTCGGTTGCCAAACCGGCCCACACGCGATGGTCAGCTCAGCCCGCGCCTGCCAGAACGTCCAGCGCCGCCGAGAGGTGGGGCAGCGCGGTCGGACCGTACGAGGCGGCGATCTCGGCGAGCGCCCGGGCCAGGTGCGGGGCGATGGTGGCGGCCGGCAGCAGCTCCTCGGCCAGCACGATGCCGCCCACCACATGGGCCGCGCGAATCCGCTCGTCGGAGGTGACCTCGTAACGCCACGAACCGATTTGGACCCGCTCCGGCTCGGAGCTGAACAGGGATTTGCGGGGCGGTGTCCGGGTCACCCCGGGGACGCCCGCGAAGACGGTGAAGACCAGTCCGAGGCCGCCCGGGCCGCCGAGCGCGGCATTGATGGCGCGGGCGGCGGCCCCGGTATCGAAATCGCTCACGAGTTCATGCCGAGGGTGAACTGCGGAATGATCGGGTCGCCGTCCCCGATGCGGCGGATGGCCGTGCCGGAGGCATAGAACTCGACCGTGTGATATCCCCACGCGTAGTTGGAGATATCGACGCTGACGCCGGTCACGCCGTTCGCGCCGTCTCGTTCGGCCTCGGCCTGCATGCGGGACATGGCCAGCTCACGGGCCTGATAGTTGCCCTGGGTCCACTGGGGCATCTCCATATTGCGGCCCATCTGGCTGAGCATCTGCCGGAAGCCCTGCACCGCAACGTGGAACACACAGTTGCCCATGACGAAGGCGACCGGAGCGTAGCCGGTGCGCATCAACGTCACCATGTCCTGCCCCGAGAGGTGACTGGTGAAGGCCTGCCCGTTCGGCCGCCGATAGCTGCCCGGCGATTTCGCGAACCGCACCGCGGTCCCCACCGCGATGAACTCCAGATGCTCCATCGATTCCCCGTGCTGCCGCCACTCCAGCCGCACCCCCACGACCCCGTCGGCCTTGAGCGAGTCCGCCTCGGCCTGCATGCGCGACATGGCATTCCACCGCGCCCGATAGGTGGCCTCGGTCAGTACCGGCAGCTCCTGCTGCTGCCGGATTCCGGTGAACTGGAACCCGACGTGATAGACGGACACGCCCATCACCAGGTCGATGGGTTCGAAGCCCGCCCCGTGCAGCAGCGCGAACTCGTTGACCGACAGATCCGAGGTGAAGATCCGGTTCGCGTGCGAAAGCCGCTCGCCCGCGACTTGATCGAGCTGGTTCGGTTGACTGGGCTGGTTCGGTTGCATGTGGTTCGCCCTCCGTCGGATCCCCGGTGGATCCCTAACGAGGGTACGACCCGGTCTGGTTCGGGGCCTGCCGAAATGGCCGGGAGCCGTGCGTGTTTACAGAACACGCACGGCTCCCGTCTCACTGCATCAGGCGGTCGCGCTCAGCGCACGGCCGTCGTAGGCCGGTTCGGCGACCGGCTCGATGGCGTAGGCCAGGATCTCGGCCACGTCGGCGACGGGGCGGACATCCAGGGCGGCCAGCACCTCGGCGGGGACCTCGTCCAGGTCCGGCTCGTTGCGGGCCGGGATGAACACGGTCTTCAGGCCGGCGCGCTGGGCGGCGAGCAGCTTCTGTTTCACGCCGCCGATCGGCAGCACCCGTCCGTTCAGCGTGACCTCGCCGGTCATGCCGACATCCGCGCGGACCTGGCGGCCCAGGGCCAGCGACACCAGGGCGGTGACCATGGTGACGCCCGCCGACGGACCGTCCTTCGGGACCGCGCCCGCCGGGAAGTGGATGTGGATATTGCGATCCAGCACCCTCGGCTCGATGCCGATCTCCTCCAGGTGGGAACGGACGTAGGTCAGGGCGATCTGCGCGGACTCCTTCATGACGTCGCCCAGCTGACCGGTGAGGGTCAGTGAGCGGTCGCCCTCGGCGGCATTGGCCTCGATGTAGAGGACGTCGCCGCCCGCGCCGGTCACGGCCAAACCGGTCGCGACGCCGGGGACCGCGGTGCGCTCGACCCCGTCGGGGGTGAAGCGCGGACGGCCCAGGTAGTCCTCGAGGACACCCAGTCCGATCACCAGCTTGCCGGAACCGCTTGCGGCCGGACCGGATTCGGCGTCGTAGCCCAGCTCGCTGTCGTAGCCCAGGCCCTCCGGCACGAATTCGCCCTTGCTGACCAGGCTTTCGGTCTCGGCGATATCCGCCGATTCCGACAGCTTGGTCGCCGCCTTGCGCAGCGCCTTGGCGATCAGCCGCTCCAGCTGCCGCACCCCGGCTTCCCGGGTGTAGTTCGCGGCGATCTCGCGCAGCGCCTCATCCGTGATCGAAACCTCCTCGGCGGTAAGAGCGTTGCGCTCCAGCTGCCGCGGGATCAGGAAGTCGCGGGCGATGGCCACCTTGTCGGCCTCGGTGTAGCCGTCCACGGTGATCAATTCCATGCGGTCCAGCAGCGGGCCGGGGATCGTCTCCATGACGTTCGCGGTCGCGATGAACAGCACGTCCGACAGGTCCAGATCCAGGTCCAGGTAGTGGTCGCGGAACGTGTGGTTCTGCGCCGGGTCCAGGACCTCCAGCAGGGCCGCCGCGGGATCGCCGCGGAAGTCCGAGCCGACCTTGTCGATCTCGTCCAGCAGGACAACGGGATTCATCGATCCCGCCTCCTTCATGGCACGCACGATGCGGCCGGGCAGCGCGCCCACGTAGGTGCGCCGGTGACCGCGGATCTCGGCCTCGTCGCGCACGCCGCCCAGGGCGACGCGAACGAACTTGCGGCCCAGGGCCCGTGCCACCGATTCACCCAGCGAGGTCTTGCCGACTCCTGGCGGACCGACCAGCACCAGCACCGCGCCGGAACCGCGACCGCCCACGACCTCCAGGCCGCGCGCGGCGCGCCGGGAGCGGACGGCCAGGTACTCGACCATGCGGTCCTTGACCTCGTCCAGGCCGTGGTGATCGGCGTCCAGCACCGCGCGAGCGGCCGAAACATCGGTGGAGTCAGTGGTTTTCACGCTCCACGGCAGTTCCAGCACGGTGTCCAGCCAGGTGCGGATCCAGCCCGTCTCCGGGCTCTGATCGCTGGAGCGCTCCAGGCGACCGACCTCGCGGAGGGCGGCTTCCTTCACGTCCGCGGGCAGGTCGGCGTTCTCGACGCGGGTGCGGTAGTCCTCCGCGCCGTCCGGCTCGTCCTCGCCCAGCTCCTTGCGAATCGCGTTGAGCTGCTGGCGCAGCAGGAATTCCCGCTGCTGCTTCTCCATGCCCTCGCGGACATCCTCGCTGATCTTCTCGGTGATCTCGGTCTCGGCGATGTGCTGAGTGGTCCACTCGATCAGCTTGCGCAGCCGCGCGGCGGTATCCGGGGTGTCCAGGATCTCGCGCTTCTGCTCATTGGTCAGATACGACGCCCAGCCGGACGCGTCGGCCAGGGTGGACGGATCGTTCATCTGGTTGACCGCGTCGATGACCTGCCAGGCCTCACGGCGCTGCAGGACCGACACGACCAGCTTCTTGTATTCGGCCGCAAGCTCTTTGGTGCGTCCGTCCGAGACTTCCGCGATCTCGACCGGTTCGGCCTCGACCCAGAGCGCCGCGCCCGGTCCCGTCACGCCGTGGCCGATCTTGGCCCGGCTCTCCGCCTTCAGCACCGCCGCGGGAGCACCGCCGCGCATCCGGCCGACCTGTTCGATGGTGGCCACGACGCCGTAGGCGGCGTACCCCTCATCGAGGCGCGGCGCGACCAGCACCTGGTTGACCTTGCCCGCGCGGGCGGCATCGATGGCGGCCTGCGACGACTCGTCCAGCTCGATCGGCACGACCATGCCGGGGAGCACGATCGGATCGGTCAGGAACAGGACCGGCAGGTTCGTTGGTGTAGTCACGTCTTCGACCCCTTCCAAGGTTGAGCGTTACCTACTCAACCCGGGGGGTATACCGATTGTTCCGGACCGATGTTCGCCGGGGGCGAACATGCATCGAGCCGCGGATCAGGATCGGAAACAGCGGTATATGAGCTGGTCAGCGCACTGTCAGGGAATCGAGCTCGGCGGCGAACAGTTCGGCGGAGTCGAAATCCGTGCCGTTGAGGTGGCCGGCGAGCCCAAGGGAGAGGACGCCGTGCGGGCGGGTCGCCGGACTGGAGGCCTGGCCGGCCAACCTGCGGACCGCCGCCGAACGCTAGCACCCGGCACGCCACGCCGGCGGACCGATTTTCCGGATAGGGGTTGACGACCAAGGCTAAATCGATTAGCTTTATGGCTATCGCAGTTAGCTACTCCTAGAGAGTGAAAGACCATGACGCAGTACGTGGACATCGACGGTGGCCGGATCGCTTACGACGAGATGGGTGAGGGCCCGCTGGTCGTGCTGTCGCACGGCATGGGGGTCGATCGCAATGCCTACCGGCACCTGATGCCCCTACTGGCGGCGGCCGGGTACCGGGTGGTCAACACCGATATGCGCGGCCACGGCGAGTCGAGCATGGACTGGGCCTCGGTCACCGGCAAGGAGGCCATCAGCCGCACCGATGTCGCCAATGATCTGCTGGCGGTCATCGAGAAGCTGGGCGGCGGACCGGCCATCGTGGTGGGCCACTCGCTCTCGGGCGGGTCGGTCACCATCGCGGCGGCGCAGCGGCCGGACCTGGTGCGGGCCATTGTGGAGATCAACCCGTTCACGCTGACCCAGAAGGTCGACGTCGCAGCGCTTCTCACCAACTCCCGCCACCGCAGCGGCATGATCCCGCTGATGGGCACCATGATGTTCAAGAGCCTCGGCCAGTGGCTGAAGTACCTGAAGGTGGCCATTCCGACCAAGCCCGCCGACCTCGACGAGTACCTGGCCGAGGTCGGGGCCAAGCTGCGCGAGCCCGGCCGGATGGCCGAATTCATGAAGACCGGGCAGTCGACCCCCGCGGACGCGGAAGCCCAGCTCCCCAATGTGACCCAGCCCGCGCTCATCATCATGGGCACCGCCGACCCGGACTTCCCGAGCCCCGAGGCCGAGGGCCAGCGCATCGTCGCCGCCCTGCCGGCCGGACTGGGCAGCCTGGGCCTGGTCGAGGGCACCGGCCACTACCCGCAGTTCGAGGCCGCCGACCGGGTGGCCGAGCTGATCCTGCCGTTCCTGAAGGAACATCATGCCTAGGGTGGGCCTGAGCCGGACCGACGTCGTCGCCGCGGGGGCCGCCCTCGCCGACGAGGTCGGTTTCGGCAATCTGGCGCTCGGGGCCCTCGCGCTGCGGCTCGGGGTGCGAACCCCCTCGCTGTACAAGCACATCGCGAGCCTGGCCGACCTGCAGCACGGCATCGCCGCGCTCGCCATGGCCGAAGTCGACCAGCGGGTCCGCGACGCCATGCACGGGCTCTCCGGCAGCGCGGCCCTGGCCGCCTTCGCGAATGCCTTCCGCGACTATGTGGTCGACCATCCGGGCCGGTACACCGCGACCGTCGGCGCCAAATTCACCGGGCCGGATGATCCACTGCTGCAATCGGGTTCGCGGGTGCTGGAATCCATGGCGGCGGTGCTGCGCGGCTACGGGGTCGGCGAGGAGGAGATGGTGCACGCCCAGCGCACGCTGCGCTGCCTGTTCCACGGCTTCGCCACCCTGCAGGCGTCCGACGGCTTCCAATGGAGCAACGACTCCGAGGACAGTTTCGAGTGGATGATCCGCTTCCTCGACCGCGGTCTCACCGAAATCGGCTCGCACTGAACCGGTTTGCGGGACCATGAATCCAACACTGGCAACGAAGGTGTTGGAGTGTCATGGAAGACTTCACATTCGACGGCACCCGTATGGCGTATGTGCGGCAGGGGGAGTCCGGTCCACCGGTGGTGATGCTGCACAGCGCGGGGTCCTCGCATCTCATCTGGACGCCCCAGATCGCGGCGCTGTCCCGTGAATACCGGGTCTACGCGGTCGATCTGCCCGGTTACGGCGCCTCCTCCCGGCCCGCCGACGGGTACACGCTCGAGCGCTACACCGAGTTGATCCGCGCGTTCATCGAACATCATGAGCTCACCGAGGTCGGACTGGTCGGCAACTGCGTCGGTTCGGCCGTCGGCCTGACGCTCGCCCGGCGGCATCCCGAGCTGATCCGGGCGGTGGTGGCGATCAACCCGCTCACCGAATCCACTGCCATGCACGGTGATTGGCACCAGGCGGCGCGCCTGGCCCGAGCTCTGCCGAATGCCACGGCCCGGAAGCTGAGCGGTTGGCACACCCCGCGCTGGGTCGCCCGCCGCACCGCCCGATCCTGGTTCACCACGCGGCGCGCCTATCGCGAATGCCCGTACGTGGCACCCTTGTCGTCCGGCTTCCCGGCGCGGGCACTGATCTACCTGGTCCGCGACCTGTCTTCCTTTGCGACGCTCGACGATTGGCCCGATCGCGACGGCTTGCCACCGATCTGCGTCATCTGGGGCAACCAGAACCGCGTGCTGTCGGCGGCGGCCGGGCGCGGCGTCACCGCGAAGCTGCGCCCCGACCGCGCCGAATACCTCGACGGCTGCGGCCACGTCCCCATGCTCGAACGCGCCCCCGACGTCACCGCCATCATCACCGAATTCCTCACCGCGCACCTGCCCGCGGACAGCGTGCGCTGAGCACCCCACCGATTCGGCGGTTCGGGCAAACCGCCCGAGCTGGCGCGGGCGCGGCTTACCATGGCGCCGGGGAGGGGCCGCCCGAACGGATACCGCGAGGAGTCATCGATGACCATGCTGGCCGCACGACTACACCTGGGGCCGGAGCGCCGATTGGAGCTCGACGAGGTGCCGATTCCGGAACCGGGGCCGGACCATGTGCTTGTGAAGGTCGAGGCGGCGGGCGTATGCCTGTCGGACGTGCACCTCATCGACGGCACGCTGACGCCCCTGTTCCTGCGCGATGATGCGGTGACACTCGGCCACGAGGTCGCGGGCACGGTGCACACGCTCGGACCGGACGTGACCACCGCGAAGGTGGGGGATCGCGTATTGCTGCAGGCCGGGGAGCTTCGCAACGGGGCCACCTTCACCCGCGGCGTGGACTACGACGGCGGCTGGGCCGAATACACCCTGGCGCGGATCGACACCCTGGTGCCGATTCCGGACGAGCTGCCGTTCGAGCAGGCCTGTTTCATTCCCGACGCGGTGTCCACGCCGTGGGCAGCCATCACCGCCACCGCCGAGGTGAAACCCGGTGAGGCCGTGGGCGTCTGGGGTGTCGGCGGGCTGGGCGCGCACGGGGTGCAGCTGCTGCGCATGGTCGGCGCCGCGCCGATCATCGCGGTGGATCCGCTGCCCGCCGCCCGGGAACGAGCGCTGTCCTTCGGCGCGGACCTGGCCTTCGATCCGGCCGATCCGGACCTGCGGCGCAAGGTGTTCGAGGCCACCGGCACCGGCCTGAACGCCGCCTTCGACTTCGCCGGGGTGGCGCCGGTGCGCGAGCAGGCGGTGGTCTGCCTGGCGCCGCAGGGCCGCCTGGTGCTGGTCGGCCTCACCGACAAGCCGATCACCATCACCGGCGGCACCGCGTTCAGCTTCTTCCAGCAGCAGTTGCGCGGGCACTACGGGTCCACGCCCGAGCACGTCACCCAGCTGGTGAAACTACAGGGGCTGCACCGGGTCGACTTCTCGCGTTCCGTGAGTGCCGTGGTCCCGCTGGCCGACGCCGCCAAGGCCGTGCACTCCCTGGAATCCAAGGAAGGCAACCCGATTCGGATCGTTCTGAAGCCCTAGGCCGCTCACGCACCCGGCACGGTTCGCGGATTACGCGAGCCGACGCTGGAAGACGTTGGCGGACTGGCTGTTCGAGAGATCGACCGTGTAGACCCCCAGGTCGGCGGACGTGGGGGTCAGGTCCAGGACCATGAAGCCGAGGTCGATGTAGTTCTCGTACAGCGCACCGTTGGCGGTGTGCCTGCCGCCGATGGACGGTTCGTCGTGCACCGATTTCGCGGCCGCACCGGAGATGATCTGCCGGGTGCCCTTGGAAGCCGCGTTGGGTTCCAGGACCTGCAGCGAGTGGTCGTGGCCCGACAGCAGGAACTGGCACCGGCCCAGCACGTGCGCCTCGAAGAAGTCCTTCACATAGCGGCCGTCGATCGGCTCGATGGTCAATCCCTCGTATTCCCCGGCGTTCCCGTGCGGTCCGTTGTTGAGGTACGGGTGGTGGGTGCAGGCGATCTTCCACTTCGCCGGCGACTCGTCGATGGCCCGGTCCAGCCAGGCGGCCTGCTCGGTCATGAACTGGCCGTCGGCCGCCCAGTAGGGCTGGAAGAGCGGCGGCAGGTAGGCGGCGATGGGATTGAGGTCCAGGACGAAGAATTCGACGACGGGCTGCTCCTGCGGAACCCGCACCGAGTAATAGCGGGACGGCATGAACCAGCGGGCCGAGCGCGCGTGATAGGCGACCTCGTGGTCGCCGCGCAGCAGCCAGCCGCCGTCGCCGGGCAGGATCGAGGAGTTGTCGTGATTGCCCTGCACCATGAGCCAGGGGAAGTCGAGGTCGTGGTTGGGGTCCTCGAACTTGGCGGCGAACTGGGCGTCGTCGTCGGACCACGGGCCCTGCTCGTAGACGTTGTCACCGAGGCCGAGGGCGAAGGAGAACGGCTCGCGCGCGTGCAGTTCCCGCATGGCGTCGGCGACCTGCCACTGCGGCCGCGCGCCGGTGCCCGCATCGCCGGTGACGAGAATGCGCAGGCGATCGACGTCGGGAAGCGGGAATTTGCCGGTGGCCGGGGCATTCTCGGCGCGGGCCGGCGCACCGGCGGCCGCGAGCGCGGCAACCCCGGCAGCGGTGGCGGCCGTGCCGGTCAGAAACCCACGACGGTCGAGCGACATGCTGATCTCCTACCCGTATCTGCTGGTCGATTGACCAGTATCCCCAATTCCGGAACCCGCCGCAGACTACGTCGGCATGACCTTGCCAACACCCCCGCGACACGACGCGTTCTTCCAGGCCAGGACCTTTTGACAGCGCCTCGGACCGATGAGAGTGTTGGGAGTCCGTTTTCTCACCATCGGCTAGGCCACAGGGGGACGCTGCTATGACGACACTGGCCTCGGGTCTGTTTCTCGACTGGGAACAGCTGACCGGCCAGCCCAAACTCGTCGTCGATCTGATCAGCTTCCCGATCTTCAGCGCCATCGCCGGCTGGCTCACCAACTGGACCGGCGTGCTGATGTTGTTCTGGCCGGTCTACTTCCAGGGCTTCCGGGTACCCGGCCTGGAGATCCTCTACCCCTACCTCCCGCGCCGCGTACAGGTGCTGCCCACCTTCTCCGGCGACGGAAAGCGGCTCGGCTTCCAGGGTTTCATCCCGGCGCGCGCCGAGAAGATGGCCAGCATCTGCGTGGACGTGGCCATCATGCGAATCGGCAGTCCCAAGGACTTCATTCGCGAACTCGACCTCGAGGGCATTGCCGACTACATCGCCGAAGTGGGCCGCAAACAGGTGCCGGCCATGGTCGACGAGATCATGAGCAAGGAGAACCCGGACCTGTGGGGCGCGGTGCCCAAGTCGGTGCGCAATGTGCTCTACCAGCGCATCGAACGCGAACTGCCGACGCTGGCCCGGCGCGCCTTCGAGCAGCTCGGCGACAATGTCGACCAGCTCATCGACATCAAGGACTTCGTCATCCGGTATCTGCGGGACAACCCGGAGATCCTCAAGGACCTGACCACCACCATCGCCGCGCCGGAACTGAAGTTCATGGTGCGCATCGGCCTGCTGGGCGCGCCCTTCGGTCTGCTGCTGGCGCTGTACATGCATGTGCACCAGAGCATTCCGGTGCTGGGCTGGATTCCGCCGTGGCTGATCATTCTGGCCGCAGCCGCGGCCATCGGTGTCACCGTCAATGTCATCGCCATCAAGATGGTGTTCGAGCCGGGCGACCCGCAGCCGCGCTACAAGTACCTGTGGAAGCAGGCGCTGCTGGCCAAGCGGCAGCCCGAGGCCGCGGCCGATCTCGCGAATATCCTGGCCTACCAGGTGCTGACGCTGCCCAATCTGGCTCGCGAACTGCTCGACGGCCCGAACGGCGACAAGACCCGGCAGCTGCTGGAGCGGCTCATCTCCCAGGAGATCCACCGCCAGCTCGGGCCCACCCACTCGGTGGTGCGGACGGTCTTCGGCAGACGGCAGTTCGACAACCTGACGGTCGGCGCGACCTCCGCCGCGGTGGGGCTGGCCCCGAGCCTGGCCGACGATCCGGAATTCGCGGCCGCCCAGGCCAAGAAGATCGACGAGTTCGCGGCCCGCAAGCTGCAGCAGCTCACGCCCGGCGAGTTCATGGAGATGTTCTACGCCTCGGTCGAGCAGGACGCGTGGCTGCTGTACCTACACGGCGCGGCGCTGGGCCTGGTGGTCGGGGCCGTCCATCTGATCCTTTTCGGCTGGTAGACGGCTTTTTTTCAGACGGGAACGAGGGCCGCCAGAAATCAAGCACGCATGCTTGCATTTTTCCGGCGTGGCTGCGATGCTGGCCCGGTGGCCGACCTCGAGGCATTGCTCGCCGACTTCACCGCCGAATGCGCCGACCTCGATCGGCTGATCGCGAACCTGGATCCGGCCGGCTGGCAGCGCGACACCCCCGCCGCCGGCTGGACCATCGCCCATCAGATCGCCCACCTGAACTGGACCGATCAGGTCGCCACGGTGTCCGCGACCGACCCGGTCGAGTTCGACAAACTGGTGCAGGCGGCGCTGCCCAAGGCGCTCACCTTCGTTGACGAGGCCGCCGAGGAGGGCGCGAAAACCCCTGCGCCACAACTGCTCGCGACCTGGCGGCAGGATCGTGCGGCCCTGGTCGAGGCGCTGCGCACGGTTCCGGCGGGCACCAAGCTGCCGTGGTTCGGGCCGCCCATGAGCCCGGCCTCCATGGTCACCGCCCGCCTGATGGAAACCTGGGCGCACGGGCACGACGTGGCCGACACACTCGGCGTCACCCGCGAACCCACAGCGCGCCTGCGGCATATCGCGCACATCGGCGTACGGACCCGTAACTTCGCATACCTGACGCACGGCAAGCCCGCGCCCGGCGAGGAGTTCCGGATCGAACTGAGCGCGCCCGACGGCAGCGCCTGGACCTGGGGCCCGGCCGAGGCCGCACAGCGAATCAGCGGTCCCGCCTTGGACTTCTGCCAGCTGGTCACCCAGCGGCGGCATCTCGACGATCTCGGCCTGGACGTGGTGGGCGCCGACGCCCGCGAATGGCTGGGCCTGGCACAGGCTTTCGCCGGTCCGCCCGGAAGCGGCCGAACGGCGGGTCAGTTCGACTGACCCGCCGCCTATCCCGGCCTCCGACCAGACATCCCCAATTCCCACCGGGGCTTCGTTCTCGGCGGAACGGGTTTCCGAGGGTCCGGCCCTTGGTATCACCACTGCTCCCCGAGGAGGAGCGAGCGAGCGCCAGCCTGGGTGCGCCGTGCCTGGTGCCGACCGGACGCCATTGGCCGGAGGTCTCTTCGATGGCAGTCGAGTTGGCGCTCGCCGCTACCGGGTTTTTACCCAGTCTTTCGGCGGGGAAAACCTGTTGATGCCCAACCTTTCCACAGTGTGATCCTGGTCTCACGCGGGGCGTGCGCTACCTGCCGCCACCGTAACCTGGACGCGCGTACGACTTTCAATGGTGCGGGTCGTCGCGCCGTCCACGCGCAAGGGGACGGACGGGCGCAGGGGGCCAGGGGAGAGGGAAAGGAACGCACCAGTCATGTCGCATGAACTCGCGACACAGGCCGCCCGGTCGACCCGGCGTACGGCCCAGGTGTTCCGCTACAGCGCCATTGTCACCGCCAGCATGGCCAGCATCGGGCTGACCGTCGCCGCCGGTTCCTACATCGCCAATGAAATGGCCCAGCAGCCGGGCAGGCTCGCCACGGGCGCGCCGGGCAACCATCCGGCTCTCATCGAGCTCGGCCCGGGCGCAGCCGATCGGCCGGGCGTCCAGTCTGCCGAGCCGATCGCCGAGAAGGTCGCCCTGACTTCGCTTTTCACCAACCGGGGCATGGAACCCGCGTTCGTGCAGGTGATTCCGGCCCGCACCCCGGGCACCGGCGCCGCCACCGCGTCCGAGGTGCCCCGCCCGCTGGGCGGTCAGTTCCGGCTCGGCACGGCCTACGTGGGCGCGCAGGTGGCCGCGGCCCAGCACACGGCGACGCTCACCGTCGACACCAATGTCTTCGCCGCGTTCGCCGATGTCCTGCTGAACACTCCGCTGGGGCACCAGCTGGGCATCAACGGCGATCCGAGCGCCACCACCCGGCTGCGGACCGATGTGGACAGTCGCGGCGACGTGACCCTGACCCTGTCGGACCCCGCGATCGGCAACTATGGCCTGCAGATCGCGCGACATCCGGTCCCGGCCGCCACGACCGACACTCCCGCGCACGACGCACACGAGACGGACGGCCGCAAGGCAGGGGAAGACTCGGCCGTCGTCGCTGTGTGAGACTTCACGGTGTGTACGACTACTGCGTGATCGGCGGCGGCATCGTCGGGGTGGCCACCGCGCACCGCATGCTCGAACGCCATCCGGGGGCGAGCCTGCTGCTGCTGGAGAAGGCCGGGCAACTGGGCCTGCACCAGACCGGGCACAACAGCGGGGTCATCCACTCGGGCATCTACTACGAGCCCGGCAGCCTGAAGGCGCGGCTGTGCGTGCGCGGCGCGCAGCTCACCAAGGAATTCGCCGCGGCGCACGACATTCCGTTCCGGGTGTGCGGAAAACTGCTGGTGGCCACCGATGCCGCCGAGCGCGCACGGATGCTCGCGCTCTACGAGCGGTCCGTCGCCAATGGCGTCGAGGTGGAGTTGCTCGACGCCGCCGAGCTGGTGCGGCGAGAGCCGCGCGTCACCGGGGCCGGAGCGCTGTTCGTGGCGAGCACCGGCATCATCGACTATGGCCGGGTGACCCGGGCGCTGGCGCAGGAGGTGCGCACGGCCGGTGGTGAGATCGTGCTCGGCGCGGAAGTCACCGCCATCACCGAAACCGACTCAGCGGTAACCGTTTCCGGCCCGGCCGGCAACTGGCAGGCCCGGCGGCTGGCGGTGTGCGCGGGCCTGCAGGCGGACCGCATGGCCCGGCTGGCGGGCCTGGACATCGATCTGCGCATCGTGCCCTTCCGCGGCGAGTACTACCAGCTGCCGCCCGAGCGCAACGATCTGGTGAACACCCTGATCTATCCGATCCCCGATCCCGAACTGCCGTTCCTGGGCGTGCATCTGAGCCCGACCATCGACGGCGCGCTGACCGTCGGGCCCAATGCGGTGCTGGGCCTGGCCCGCGAGGGCTACCGCAAGGGCAGCGTGAACCTCCGCGACGCCCGGGAGATCCTGGGCTACCGCGGTTTTCACCGGGTGGCCGCCGCCAATGTCCGGACCGGGCTGCGGGAAATGCGCAACTCCCTGTTCAAGCGCGGCTACCTGGCCGAATGCCGTCGCTACTGCCCCGAGCTAACCGTCGCCGATCTGTTGCCACGGGAGGCGGGCATCCGCGCCCAGGCGGTACTGCGCGACGGCGCGCTGGCCCACGATTTCCTGCTCGAGCACACGCCGCGCTCGGTTCACGTGCTCAATGCTCCCTCCCCGGCGGCCACCTCCGCCCTGCCCATCGCCGAGTACATAACGGACCGATTGGACAAGTTCGCTCAATAAATAGGATTGCTGTAGTACTTTTAAGGCAGCCGTGGGACAGGGAGCAGCCTATGGGCCATTTCAAGTACGCCAGTGATGTCGGCGCACCGGTGGAAGTCGCGTTCACATACACGGACAACCATCAGTTCGTGCCGGACTGGGCCTTCGGCGTGGTCGCATTCGAACCGATCGGGGATTCCGATCATGGTGCCGGCGCCGTCTTCGCCGCAACCCTCCGGGTCGGCCTGTGGCATCCCACGATCGAGTGTGAGATCAGCGACTACCGCCGCAACGCGGTCATCGAATACACACTCCGCCGACGCCGGAAGGGGAAGCCGGCGTCGGCGTGCTCCAACTTCTGTGTCATCACCCTGCGTTTCGACCCCCTCGGGTACGGCCGCGCGGTGCTGACCTCGGAAACCGAGTACTGGGTCCCACGCGGGCTCACCGGCAAGTTGCTGTCGAAGATGCTGGCCGCGATAGTGCAGGCCACCGTCCACCGGACCGAATCGCAATTGCGCAGGGAGATAGAGGAATTCCACGGCACCGATCTTGTCGGCCGGATCGCGTAGGGTAGGCCGCATGATCATCGTGAGCACCGACGGATCATGCCTGCGCAACCCGGGCGGCGCGATCGGCTGGGCCTGGGTCAATCATGCGGGCGGCTCGGCCAGCGGCGGTGCGCCCTCGGGCACCAATCAGATCGCGGAGCTACGCGCACTCCTCGAGGCCATCCGGGCGCATCCGGACGCCGAACCCCTGCTCATCGAGAGCGATTCGCTCTATGCCATCAAGTGCGCCTCCGAGTGGATCCACGGCTGGCGCACCAATGGGTGGAAAACTTCCACCGGCGGCGCGGTCAAGAATCTCGAGCTGATCCAGCAGATCGACCGCGCCATCGCCACCCGGCCCGGTCCGGTCCGGTTCCGCTGGGTACGCGGGCACGTCGGCAACTACTTCAACGAGCAGGCGGACACGCTGGCCGGCCAGGCCGCACGGAAGGTGGCCGCCACCGGTGTCGCCACCGATCCCGACGGCGACGAACCGGTGCCCTTCGATCCGCCCACCGCGCCGATCCCGATCGTGGAACCCAAGACCGAGCCCCTCCCGGTGACCGCACCCGCCGGGTTGGAACGAGCCGAGACAGAACAGGCCGAGAAGGTCGGCGCCACCGCGCATTCCGCGGCCGCGACCCCGCGCCGCCGGGCGGCGGCCGCCAAAGCGTCTGCCGCCGAGGCACTCACGCTGTTCTGAGCGACCCCTCGCGAACCCTTCGACCTGCGACGACATGAAAAGGGCCCGCCTCCGGAAGTACCGGAGGCGGGCCCTTTTTCGTGCTCGGGATATCCCGATCAGTTACCCGGCTTGGGCGCCGCGGTGGTGGCGGGCGCGGGCTGGCCGGAGGGGGCGGGCTGACCCGAAGGAGCCGGCTGACCGGAGGGCTGGACGCCCTGCTGGTCACCGCCGCCGGTCCCGCCCGGGAACAGCGGGTTCTCGTCACCGGCGTAGACCGGCTGGAACTTCGACACCAGCCACTTGCCGTCGTGCTTCTCCAGCTCGACATAGGTCGGGATGGTGAGCACGATCGGCTTGGCGTGGAAGTCGTTCGTGGAGGTCTGGGTCAGGCTCACCAGGACCGAGGCCTTGTTGGCATCGCCGGACTCCCAGCCGCAGCGCAACACGTTCAGCGAGGACTTGGCGTGTGCGCTGGACAGGATGTCCTTCACGTCGCCGGCCATCGGGTCGAACATCTGCTTGAACTCACCGGTGATGAGCGCCTGCACGCGCGGGGCGAAATCGTTCCACGAGGACTGGTCGTAGACCGAGACCGCGCGCGCGAAATCGCAGGCGGCCTTGGCGGCGGAGTCGCGGTCGGCGAGTTCGTTGCTCTTGGTGTGCGACTGCCACCAGAACGCGCCCAGACCCGCGAGCGAGGCGACCAGCAGCACGCCGAGCGCGATGAGCGCGACCATCGGCACCGCGACCTTGGAGACCAGCGCGGACTCCGACTTCGCCTGCGGCGCGCCGGCGGCCGCCGGTTCCGGCTTCGCGGCCGAATCAGCTTCGGGCTCGGCAGCCTTCGCTTCCGGCTCGGCCTTCGCTTCCGGCTCGGGCTTCGATTCCGGCTCGGGCTGGGCCGCCTCCGCGTCCTTCGTCAGCTCCGGCTTCTCGGCGGCCTCTTCGGCGCTGCTCTGGGCATCGGCCTCGGCGATGGAATCGTCTTCGGTTTTCTTGTCCTGGGCAGCGTCGTCCGACATCTATTCGATCACTTTCCCGGTGCGCTGCGGACGCACCGTCTAGGTTTCGTCAGCGAGTATGCCCGCTGCTCCTGAGAGCGGCGGGCGGCACTCACTTGACCGGCGGCAGGGTCCGCTCGTTCGGATCCGAACCCGCGGGCGGGAGCGCGCCATTGTTGGGCACATCCGGTCGCGGTGCGTTGCCCGAGCCGCGGATCTGCTGGTCCTGGGGTGGGTTCTGGCAGTAGCTCGCCCATTGCGGGAAGGTGTTCTCGGTCGCTACGGCGGGGTTCACCTTCTTGGTGACGTAGTCGCAGAAGGACCTCGGCCAGATGTCGACGATGGTGTAGAACTCACCGTCGTGCGCCGGCACGCCCATGGCGGAGGTGCCGACCACCAGCGACGGGAACAGTGCCCGCAGCGCCGGGGTGCGCAGCTGCGCGGCCTTGGTGATGGCCGCGAAGTTGGTGGCCAGGCTGGTCATCGGGTCGGCGGTCTTGTCCAGCACCGCGCCGAGGGCCTGCATCTGGCCGGGCGCCTGATCCAGGATCTTCTGGAGTTCGGCATTCGCGTCGTTGAACTGATTGAACAACACACTCGAATTACGGGTCAGCGTACCCAGATCTGGCTGCGCCAGCGACGTGGTGCCCGAAATGACCCGGAGGTTCTTGATCAGGTTGGTGGTCTGGGGGAGCAGGCTGTCCAGGCCGTTGGTGGCCAGGCTGATGCCGTCGATGAGCGAACGCAGCTGGTCCGGGCCGCCGGAGAGGGCGGTGTCGAGCTCGCTCAGGATGACGCTGAACTTGTCCGGATCCACCTGGGCGATGAGCGCGCTGGCATTGTCGAGCACCGACCACACGGGGGTGGGGGTCTTGACCTTGTCGGCATCGAACTGGATCACCGAACCGCTGTGCAGGAACGGACCCTGATCGGTGTTCGGGCGGAAGTCGATGAACTGCTCGCCCGCGCCCGACAGCGCGCCCACCGACACCTGGGTATCGGCCGGGATCGAGTACTTCTTGTCGATCTCGGCGGTGGCCGCGATGGCCGCGCCGTTGTCGATGAGCTTGATGTCGAGGACCTTGCCGACGCGGTAGCCGCGCAGGGTCACGTCGTTGCCGCTCTGCAGCCCGCCGGATCGGTCCAGATTGACCGTCACCGTGTAGGTTTCGCGCAGCGGATTCACCCGCATCACGCTGATCAGCAGGTAGGAAGCGCCCACCAGCAGGATCAGCACCAGCGCGGAATTGGACACCAGGTTCCTGTGTCGCGATACCCAACTCATCGGTGTCCCCCGTTGATCCGGCCGTAGATGATCTGCAGCACCTGGATCAGGCTGCCCCCGAAGTCGTTGAGGTCCTTGAGGTCCGGGAACTTGCTGTTGGCCGGATCGGTGAGCAGGCCGATGTCGAGCATGGAGAGCGTGGCGGCCACCGCCAGGGTGTCGCCCTTGAACGAGGCGTCGGCCTTGGGCCGGATGTCGTGCAGGGCGTCCATGGCCGGGCCGAGGGACTGATCGGTCCGCGACAACGCGCTCATCAGCTGGCTCACATTGCCGAGCAGGCTGCCGAGCGAGTCGGAGGTGGTGTTGGCGTAATCGCCCAGTGCCGCACTGGTTGTCGAGATCTTGGTGAGCAGATCGCCGAGGGCCTGGTTGTTCTCGGCGATGGCGCCGATCATGCCGGGCAGGCTGTCGGCGACCTGGCCCAGCTGCTGGTGGTTGGCCTCGATGGTGTTGGCCAGCGCGCTGAATCCGGCCAGCACATTGTCGATGCGCGAGCTGTTGGTATTGAGGCTGGTCATCACGCTGGTGAGCTGCGTGAGCACGTGGCCCAGCTGTTCGCCGCGCCCGCCGACGATGGAGTCCAGCTCGGAGGTCAGCTTGGACAGGTTGGCGATGCCACCGCCGTTGAACAGCAATGAGACCGACATCAGCAGTTCTTCGACGGTCGCGCCGGCCGAGGTGTTGGTGAGCCGGTCACCGTTCTTCAGCAGCTGCATGCCGGGCTCGGCCTTGGGGATGGACACCGCCACGAAGACGTCGCCGAGCGGGGTGGCCTGGCGCAGTTCTGCGGTGCTGCCGGCCGGCAGCTCGATGTCCCGCCGGATGGCCAGGTCCACATTGGCCTTGAAGTCCTTGGTCGTGATCTTGGTGACCACGCCGACGTCGGAGCCACCGACCTTGACCTTGGCCTGGTCGGGCAGATTCAGCGCATTGTCGAAGGTCGCGTGGATGGTGTAGGTCTTGTCGCCCGGACCGGGTTTGGGCAGCGGCAGGCTCTCCACCGTGATGCCGCAGCCGGAGGCGACGACGGCGGTCGCGGAGACCGCGATGGCGACGACCGCCCGCCGGGCCGATCGGCCCGCGCGCAGATCCTTCCAGAAGCGATTACTCATTTGGTCATCCCCAGCATCGCCGCCATCAGACCGAAGTCTGGTCCGAAGTCCTCCATTTTCCCGGTGCGGCAGCCATCCGATTTCATCTGGATGCGTTCGCAGAACAGGCTCACCATCTCACCGGAGAGCGCGGTGCCGATCAGGCCGTGCAGGCGGATGAAGTTGCCCTGCCGGTTGACCGAGCGGTCCAGGTTCTGCATGAGCAGCGGGGCCACGTCGACCACCTCGGTCAGGCCGGCCGCATTGGCGCGCAGCTGGTTGGTGACATTGGTGAGCCCGGTGAGGGTGCCGTTGAGCTGGTCGGAGTACTGCGAGAACGCGCCACTGGTGTTGGCCAGGAACGCATTCAGCTGATCCAGGGTGCCCTGCAGACCGGGCGCCTGATCGGCCAGCAGACCGGTCATCTGGGTGATCTTGTTGCTGAATCCGCGCACCGAGTCGTCGTTGTCGGCCAGCATGGTGGTCAGCTCGTTGAGCTTGATGATGATGGTGGAGATGGCGTCCTTGTTGTCGACGCCGGTCTTCAGCGCGCCGGAGAGCGCGTTGAGCACATCGCGCATCTTCTCGCCGTTGCCGTTCATCATCGGGTACAGCACGCGACCCGACAGCGGGCCGATCCCGTCCTGCCCCTCCTGGGGCTTGAGCGCGGCAGCGAAGCTGTCGATGGTCTTGATCATGGTGTCCAGCTCGACCGGGGTCTTGGTCTGCTGGGTGGTCAGGTGCGAGCCGTCGGCCAGGGTGTCACCGCCGGTGTAGCGCGGGGTGAGCTCGATGTGCCGGTCGGTCACGATGGACGGCGAAACCAGTGCCGCCTGAACGTTCTTCGGGATCTTGACGCCCTTGTCCACGGTCATGTGGACCTCGACGTACTGACCCTTCGGAATGATCTTGTCGACCCGGCCCACCTCGAGCCCCAGCACGGTGATCGGGTTGCCCTCGAACATGCCGGCGATATTGAGGAAGTCCGCGGTGAAGTGCTGGGTCTGCCCAGCGGCGTCCTTCACTCCGAGCGGCACGATGGAGCAGGAGCCCACGGCCCACGCCGCAGCGCCGATCATGGCCGCCTTGGCGATTCGGCCGAGCAGGCGCCGCTGCTGTTCCGCGCCGGTCGATGTCTCTGCCTTGAAGCTCGATGTCATTGGTGGCACCCCTCGTTCACCTGCGCGAAGCACAACCAGTTGTCCGGGAACAGCCACGGCAGCGCGACCTCACCGTAGTTGCCGTTGCCGAAGGCATTGTTGAACTGCCGGATGGCCGGCGGCATGATCGACAGCAGCCGATCCAGGTTGTCCTTGTTCTTCTGCAGACCGTCGGCCATGGTGTTGAGCTGCTGCAGGGTCGGACCGAACTGGTTGTTGTTGTCCGCGCCGATCTGCTGCAACTGCCCGGTGAGCGTGGCGATATTGTCCAGCAGGCTCTTGAGCAGACCCTGCCGCTGCATCACCCGGTCGGCGATGGCCTGACCCTGCGTGATCACCAGCAGCACGCTGTTGCGGTTGTCGCCGAGGATCTTGGTGACCTTGTCCAGATCCTTGAGCAACTGGTCGACCTGATCCTTGCGGTTGTTCATGGTCTTGGCCAGCGCGCCGATGGCGTCGAGCGCCTGCACCGTCATCTGCGGGGTGTCGCCCATCTGCTGGTTGATCAGATTCAGCGAATCCGCCAGCTTCTTGGTGTCGAGCTCCTCGAACTTGGGCGTGCCCTCCTGCACCACGTCGGCCAGGTTGTAGGGAACCACCGTGTTGGACTTGGGAATCCGGTTGCCCTTCAGCCCGGAGCCGTCGCCGGGCACCAGGTCGACGTAGCGCGCACCCAGCAGGGTCGCCATCTTGATCGACGCCTTGGCATCCGGCCCCAGCTTCACGTCCTTGTCGACATTCAGGGTCAGCAGCACGTGATCGCCCTCGAGCTCGGCGCCCGAGATGGTGCCGACGGGGACACCGGAGACATCCACCTTGTCACCGACCTTGACGCCGGCGGTCTGCACGAACTCGGCCTTGATGCTCTGTGTGCCGATACCCACCGTCTTGTAGAGGGTGGAGCCCAGCAGCAGCGCGACGATGACCGCCACGCCGAGCATGCCGAGCCAGAAATTGCGATTGGTACTGAAGCGCTTCTTAAGCTTTGCGATCATGGCCGGCACACCGCCGAGTGGGAGTTGCCACCGATCTGCGAGAACAGACCGCGCGGGAAGAGGATGCCGTACAGCGAGACGTCCAGGCTGCACAGATAGGCATTGGCGTAGGCGCCGTTCTGGGTGAACTTGCCGACGTCGGAGAGGATGCCGGGCAGGTCCACCGCCGCCTGGTCGAGCTTGGCGCCATTGGCCAGCAGCAGTGCCAGCGCGTCGTGGGTGGCATTCTGCGCCAGCACCAGCTTGGGCTGGATGGAACCGAACATCCCCACCAGAGCCGTTGTGGCATCGGCGATCTGGACCGTCGACGCCTGCAGCGACTGGCCCTGCGCGTAGAGGCCGCCGATCAGGGCGCGGGTCTGGGTGACCAGCGTCTCCAGCTCGTCGCCCCGCTTGGCCAGCCCCGACATCACGCCGGACAGATTGGTGATCACGTCGGAGAGGATGCCGTCGCGGCGTTCGAAGTCCGAGGCCACCGACGCGGCCTGGGTGATGAACGCGCTCAGCGACACATTGTCACCCTGCAGCGCCTGGATGAAGGTGTTGGACAGGTTGTTCACCTGCTCGGGCTGCAGCACCTGGAACAGCGGCTGAAAACCGTTGAGCAGCGCCGAGATATCGAACGACGGCTCGGTCCGCTCGAGCGGTATACCGCCGTTGTTCTTCAGCACGACATGGTCACCGGTGTGCGGCTTGCCCGCGGCGGGCGGGTTCAGTGCGACATACCGCTGCCCGATCAGGTTCTGGTACCGGACCAGCGCCTTGGTGTCCCCGTACAGCGTCTGATCGCGCTGCACGATGAAGGTCACCACGGCCTGGTTCTTCTTGTCCAGCTCGATCTTCTCGACCTTGCCGACCCGCACACCGGCCATCCGGACGTCATCGCCCGCACGCAGGCCCAGTACATCGCTGAAGGTCGCGGTGTAGGTGTTGGTATCGCCTTTCACGGTGCGCGCGAGCGTATTCCAGATGACCGCGGTCACCAGGATGGACACGATCGCGAAGATGCCGAAACCGATCAGCGGCTTACGAACGCTCATCGGCCGGCCTCGCTCTGGCTCAGTTGCAAGGTCGCACCCTTCAGGATCGGGCTCAACAGCAGGTACTCGGCCGCGGTCGGACGCCGGCCCAGCAGGGCGGTGATGGCATCGTCACCGGCCAGCGCGATGTCTCCACCGGTGGGCACCGAACCCGGCTGGCTCGCCGGGGCGGCCGGCGCCAGGTTCGGGAACAGCCCCTGCAGCGGCGTGCCCGCGAGCGGGTCGTTGCCCGGCTTCGCAGCGCCGGCGCTCGGCGTGTCGGTGGGTGTGCCGGTGGTGGTGAGACCCGGGATCAGCGGGAAGCCCGGCGGCGGCGGGGTGACCGGCAGGTCCTTGGCAGCGTCGATTGCCCTGGGGCGCATGGCTTCCGGCAGCGTGCCCGGATCCGAGGTGAGCGGTGCGGTGCCACAGCTCGGGGCGGCCAGGTCGCCGTAGCGCGGGCAGTCGTCGCGGGTGTAGGGCTTGTAGGGCGTGAAAGTGAGGCCCATGTTCCAGATCATCTGGTTCTGCGGACCCCAGTGGAACGTCGAACCCAGCTTGCGCACCGAATCGTTCAGGTTCGCGATGGCCTGCGGAATGGCGTCCGGGTTGTCCGACAGCGCGCCGAACATGGCGCTGGTCCCCGTGGTCAGATCCTTACCGACATTGGGGTTGCGGGCGAAAAGCCCGTTCACCTTGTCGATGGTGTTCTCGCTGCCGGAGATGAGCGCGGTGAGCTCGGCCCGGCGGTCGGAGATGGTCTGCGCGGTCTTGACCGAATCCTGCAGCACCCCCATCAGGTCCGGCGCGGACTGGTTGAGCGCGTGGAAGGAGGAGGAGAAGTCGTCGAGGAAACCGCCGACATCCGGCACCGCCCCGCGCACGCCCTCGAGCCAACGGTCGACGCGCTCGATGGTGGAGCCGGGCATGCGGCCGCTGCCGTCCAGCGCGTAGGACAGCGTGCCCAGCACGCGGCCCAGCTGCACCGGATCGATCTTGCTCAGGATATTGCGGACCGTGGTGAGGGTGTCCTGCAGGGCGATGGTGCCCTTGGAGGTGTCCTCCGCGATCTGCGAACCCTCCTTCAGATGTGTGGAATCCGGTCCGTTGTAGACGAGTTCGACCGAGGTGACGGCGAACAGGTTGGAGGGCACCACGCGCGCGGTGACATTGGCCGGGACGCCGCCGGCGTACTCCGGCTTCATCTCGATGTGCACCTCCTGCTTCGTCCCCTTGGCCGCGACCGACACCTTCTTGACGGCGCCGACCAGCACGCCGCGGAACTTCACGTCGGCATCGGCCGGCAGGCCGTCACCGGTCGTGGTCAGATTCGCTGTGACATTGACCTTTTCGACGAAATATCCCTGGTACCGGGCGAACAGGAAGCCCAGCACGACCGCGATGACGGTGAGGCCGCAGACACCGGCGATGAGCAGCTGCCGCATCGTCGGTCCGCGCCCGCTCGGATCGATGATCATTGTGTGCGCCCCCTATCCCGAGATCCGGATGCCGGGGTTCACGCCCCAGATTGCCAACGTCATGAACAGGTCGGCGAAGACGACCGCGATGATGCACAGCTTGATCGCGCGACCGGCCGCCACACCCACGCCCTCCGGGCCGCCGGAGGCGAAAAACCCGTAGTAGCACTGGATGAACGTGGTGATCGCGACGAAGAGAATCGCCTTCAGCAGTGAGTACAGCACGTCGTGCGGCACCAGGAACTGATAGAAGTAGTGCTGGAAGGTGCCCGTCGCGGTGCCGCCCACCAGGGATACGGTCAGCGAGCAGGAGATGTAGGCCAGCGGCAGCGCCAGGCAGTACAGCGGCACGATGGCGATCATGGCCGCGATCATGCGGGTGCTGACCAGATACGGAAGCGGCCGGATGGCAACCGATTCCAGCGCGTCGATCTCCTCGGAGATGCGCATGGCGCCCAGCTGCGCGGTGAACCGGCAGCCCGCCTGCGCCGCGAAGGCGACGGTGGCCAGCATGGGCCCGAGCTCACGCGTGGTGGCGAAGGCCGAGATGGCGCCGGTGAGCGGGCTCAGGCCGAGCAGGTTCAGCGAGGTGTAGCCCTGGATGGCGACGGTCATACCGCCGAACGCCGACAGGATCAGCACCACGCCGATGGTGCCGCCACCGACGACGAGATTGCCGTTGCCCCAGGTGACGTCGGACAGCAGCCGCCACACCTCTTTGGGGTACTGCTTGAACGCGAGCGGCATGGAGCCGATCGAGCGCAGGAAGAAGAACACCTGGTGGCCGATGCGCGCCAGCCAGTCACGCGGCGAGCTGGCCGCGCCCTTGATCCGTTGGAACGGCCGCAGCAGCGGCGGCACGTACGTAGCTGACACGACTCAGACCACCTGCGGGGGGAAAAGGGTGTTGTACAGCTGCGTCATCATCAGGTTGACGCCGAAGAGCATGACCGCGGACATGACCACGGCGGTGTTCACCGCATTCGCCACGCCACCGGGACCGCCTTTGGCGTTGAGCCCCGAGTCACAGGCGATGACGGCCGCGAACAGGCCGTAGATGAGCGACTTCAGCAGGGCCACAGCCAGATCCGCCGTGATCGCGAACGACGAGAACGTACTGATGTAGGAGCCCGGGGTGCCGTTCTGGACGAAGATGTTGAACATGTAGCCGGTCAGGAAGCCGACGAAAACCACGAAACCACACAGCAATACCGAAACCAGCATGGCCGCGCCGAGACGCGGAGCGACCAGACGCTGCATGGGATCGACGCCCATGACCTTCATGGCGTCGATCTCCTCGCGGATGGTGCGGGAGCCGAGGTCGGCACAGATGGCGGAGCCGACGGCGCCGGAGATCATGAGCGCGGTGACCAGCGGCGCACCCTGCTGAATGATGCCCAGGCCGTTGGCCGCGCCGATGAAGGACGTTGCCCCGACCTGCCCGGCCACCGATCCGACCTGAATCGAGACGATGACGGCGATCGGAATGGCGACCAGCAGGGTGGGCGCCGCGGCGACATTCGCCATGAACGCGCACTGCCGGATGAACTCACGGTAGGGGAAGCGGCGACGGAAGATCGCGATGAAAAGCTCGGCGACCGCGGCGACACCCATCGACATCATCCGGCCACCGGTTTCCAGCGACCGTTTCGGATGATCCTGCCAGTACGCCTTGGCCCAATCCACGGCCACATTCATCCGTGATGGTGACGGTGGGCTCCCCTGGTCCCCCGGGCTCTTGGTCAACTGCACTGGCTACCCCTCTCGACGCCGGAGTTACCCGTCTCCGGCGACTGTTGCTGGACGCACCCTACTACGGAGTTAGGAAAAACACACCACCGATTGTGGTTCCGCTCATAGAGACGGATCACTTTCGATGTATTGCTGTGAACAGCCACATCAGGGTCGGTTTACGGGGCAAAAAACCTGGCAGAGATCTAGAACTTGTTCTAGTTTTCAACTATCCACCGGCGTTTGCGGACATCCATCGGGTAACAATTTGTAGGAACAAATTTATCGGAATTCAATAGCTTTTGCGTATTGTTCCGTAATCCACATCCAACTAGGTATCGGCCGCGAACCCCGGGAGGACACGGCTAGGCAACATGTGGCAGTACAACAGGCAACCGGGCTCGAATACTGACAGGATGAGTAACCGCAGGTTCAGATTCGTGCGGCTTCCGACATCTGGAGGGACATGATCAAGAAACTCGCCGGGGCGACCGGCGCATTCGCCATCGCCCTGAGCACCGCGCTCTTCGGAATCGGAGCCGCTCACGCCGATGCCGCGCCCGCCGTCATCGGTGGCGGCTCCGGGATCATCATCGATGATCAGTACGAGTGCACCGTGACCACCATCGGTCACGACGGCGCCGGACGGCTGGTCGGCCTGACCGCCGGGCACTGCGGCGACGCCGGGTCCCGGGTCTGGGCCGAAAAGGATCGTGCCGCGGGACAGATCGGTCAGTTCGTCTACTCCAACCACGATCTCGACTACGCCGTCATCCAGTTCGATCCGGACCGCGTCATCCCGGTCAACCGCATCGGCAATGTCACCATCACCGGGATCGGCGGCCCGCCCGGATTCCCCATGATCGTCTGCAAGGAGGGCCGCACCACCGGCAGTACCTGCGGCATCTCCTGGGGCGACGTCTTCGATACCAACGTCGAGACCTGGAGCCAGATGTGCGTGGTGGAGGGCGATTCCGGCGCGCCGGTCGTCGTCGGGACCACCCTCGTCGGCATGGTGAACGCCTACCTGGCGGTGGCCTGCTTCGGCCCCGAGGTCGGCACGAACGTGAGCTCGATCATGGCCGACCTCAACGGCCGGGGCGGCGTCGGCTCCGGCTACACGGTGATCTGATCCACGAACAATGCTGACCGGGGCGGTGATTCGGGAATCACCGCCCCGGTTGCTATTTGAGGGTGTTGACGCAGACGACGAAATTGCGTTCGTCGTAGACGTAACCCTGGTCGCCGTCGGGGCAGTCGTCGACGCTGCTGCTGTTCTGCACGATCGACACCACCTTCACACCCTCGGTGGCCGTGGTGGCGGTGCAGGGGATGCGGTGGGCCGCGTCGTTGCCGACGTCCATGCAGTCGCCGACCACCCAGTCGATGGTCAGGCAGAGGGCGCCGGTCTCCACGCCATTGAGGGTCTCGTAGTAGACCTGGTCGGAATCCTTGCCGCACTGGGCATTGCGCGGGGCCTTGCCGGTCACCTTGTAGTTGGAGTCCTGGCTGCCGCAGCTCGCCTTCTCGATGCTGGCGTTGTCGGTGGTGCCCCCGAGCTTCACGCAGTCGCCGATCACGGCCTGGAAGTCGGTGTTGCCGCCGCGGTCGGCGCGCGGCGTGGTGGTGGGCGCACCCGAACCGGGCTTGCCGGAGGGTTTGCCCGGGGTGGCGCCGGGGGCCTTGGTGGGGAGCACGATGTCGCCGGGGGCGGCCTGGGGATGGCCGGAAACGGTGGTCCCACAGCCGGCGAGCAGCAGGGCGGCGGCGGAGATCGCGGGCAGGGCGATCCGGGCGGAGAGCTGCTGACGCAACACGGGCGAGTCCTATATTTCGAAACAAACAGATTTGAGTTCTGTGCCCATGCATACACCACGGGCACCAGGAAGATCGAACCGAGGCGGTCCGGCATTTCGTATAGGAAGCCATGAGCACCGACATCCTGGAGCGCTATCTCTCCTGGCGGCGCGGACGCGACGGTGACCCCTTCCGGGTGCGAATGCCGGCCCTGGGACCGGTGCTCTTCACCGGCACTCCCGAGGGCGCGCGCGACTTGTTCCGGGCCCCGGTGGACCTGCTGGAACCGCCGCTGCCCAATCCCATCGAGCCCATGGTGGGCGCGGCCTCGCTCATCCTGGCCCAGGACGGCCGGCACCGGCGCGAGCGGGCGTTGCTCGCGCCCGCGCTGCACCGCAATCGAATCAGCGCCTACGGCAACACCATTCGCGAAGCGGCCCGGGCCGAGCTGAGCGGGGAGCGCACCGGGGACCCGTGGCGGCCCGGCACCCGGATCGATGCCCGGGCGGCGGCGCGGGCACTGACGCTGCGGGTGATCCTGGCAGCGGTGTTCGGCATCGACGATGCGGCGCGGCGGGCCGAATACACCACGGTCACAAAGGAATTCCTGGAGTCCTTCGGCAGCACGCTGTTCATGGTTCCGGCATTGCGGCGCAATCTGTTCGGGCTGTCCGGCTGGGAGCGGTTCAGCACGGCGCGGGATCGGCTCGATGAACTCATCGACGCCGAGGTGGCGCGGCGGCGCGCGGACGGGGGCGGCGGGGCGGATCTGCTGGCGCTCATGCTGGACACCCGCTACGAGGACGGCAGCCCCATCACCGACACCGACCTGCGCGAGCAATTGCGCACCCTGCTGGTGGCGGGGCACGAGACCACGGCGACCGCGCTGGTGTGGGCGCTGTACCGGCTGCATCGCGAACCGGATGCGCTGGCCCGGTTGCGCGCCGAATTGGCCGCCGCCGGAAGCGATCCCGGCCCGGCCGAGCTGATGGCGCTGCCCCACCTGGACGCGGTCTGCCAGGAGACGCTGCGGTTGCATCCGCCGGTGCCGATCGTATTGCGCAGGCTCACCGGTGATTTCACGCTACGCGGGGTGCCGCTGTCGGCGGGGGACACCATGGGGATCTCGGTGCACCTGCTGCACACCGATCCCGCGGTGTGGCCGCAGCCGCGGCGATTCCGGCCCGAGCGGTTTCTGGAGCGCCGCTACAGCCCGTTCGAGTACGCCCCGTTCGGCGGCGGGCACCGGCGTTGCGTCGGTGCGGCGCTGGCCGATTACGAACTTCGCATTGTGCTGGCTACTGTATTGACCGATGTGCGGCTACGGTTGTCGCCGCGGTTCGCGCGCGGGCCCGCGCCGATGTCGGTGCCGCACACCATCACGGTCGGGCCGCGCAGCGCCATCACGTTCGATGTCGCCGGATTCTGAAGCGCCTCGGTGATTTCGATCACAGGCAAGTTTCGGGAAGTGAGCACTCCGAAAGCGGCCGCGCCGGTGTCACTTTCGGGGAATCGCCGAGGCCATCGGCGTATTCACGCCCCTCGAGCAACCAACCCGCAGTCCTGTGACCCAGCGCACACCGGTTAGTCGGTATGCATAACTGACAGAAGCCAATTGGCTTGCCGGACGGATCGCTGTAGTAATGAACGCGGGGTTGGGACCTGCGCGGGTGAAGTGCGCCCGCAATCTGCGTGTGAACGAGGATCTGAGAGGACCGAGCTGTGCGCCATACCCGGTATCGGAAAACGGGACTGATCGCCCTCGCCGCCATTGCGGCGACCGGAGCAGTGGTGGCAGCACCCGCCTCAGCGACTCCGCTATGGCCGGGCGGGCCGGACGTACCGGGCGTGCCGTCCGCGGTCATGCCGCAGCCCGAGCCGGGCTCGCTGCCCAGCGACCCGAACGCCAAGTCACCGATTCCGCCCGCCAACTTCGTGGCCCCCAACATCAGCCCCGGTGACGGGGATGTGGTCGGCGTTGCGATGCCGATCATCATCAACTTCAAGGACCCGGTCGGCGATCACGCGGCCGCCGAGAAGTCGATTCGCATCACCTCCACCAACAAGGTGAGCGGCCACTTCTACTGGATGGGCGACAAGCAGGTGCGCTGGCGGCCCGAGGACTTCTGGCCGGCCGGCTCCAAGGTGACCGTCCAGGCGGGCGGCACCGACGTCGCCTACGAGATCGGCGACGAGTTCATCACCACCGCCGACGACACCACCCACGAGATCACCGTGACCCACAACGGCGAGGTCGTGAAGACCATGCCGACCTCCATGGGCAAGCAGGGCCACGAGACCCCGAACGGCACCTACATCATCAGCGAGAAGAACCGCAAGATGATCATGGATTCCTCCACCTACGGTGTGCCGGTAACCGATCCGCAGGGCTACAAGCTCGAGGTCGAGTACGCCACCCGCATGTCCAACAGCGGTATCTTCGTGCACGCCGCCCCGTGGAGCGTTGCGCAGCAGGGCGTTTCGGACACCTCGCACGGCTGCCTGAACGTCTCCACCGAGGACGCCAAGTGGTTCCAGGAGAACGTGAAGAAGGGTGACCCGGTGATCGTCAAGAACACCAACGGCGGCACCTTCTCCACCAGCGACGGCTGGGGCGACTGGAACTGACCTCCCCCGCCTCCCCGAGCCTTCAGCGCACGGCAGAGAGCCGCCTACTCTTGTGCACGCGTGCCTGCGGTCGAGGAGCGAACCGATTTCGGGGGGTACCCGGTGAGTTACCCGCGCACTTGCGAAATCGGTTGTCACCTTCATGACGAGCGCCCCGCCCATTGGGCGGGGCGTTCGCTCTTTCTCGCTGTTGGCTGACCGTTCATTTGAATTCGTTCTCGAAACATCTTGGGCAGTCGTACTATTCGGCCCATGTCCGCGCCACTCGGGGGTGTGACCGGTGAACAGTCGGTGGCGGATGTCGACCGACAGTTCAGCGAGTTACCATCCGGAATTAACCAGATCTTTGCCCCTGGCCGCAAGGCTGCGCGGGTGCGATCCTGGCCCGAACGAGTACTCCCGACGCCCCCGGGGCGCGGGTGGCGAAGCAGACCCTGGCAGGACCATGCGCTCTTCGTGGTCCTGGTCGCGCCGAACCTGATTCTGCTGGGGCTGTTCGTCTATCGGCCGCTGGTCGACAACATCCGCCTGTCCTTCACCGACTGGAACATCTCGGCGACCAGCCTGAACTGGGTCGGCTTCGACAACTACACCGAGTGGTTCGGCCGCGACGACTCCTGGCAGATCGTCGGCAACACGGTGATCTTCACCGTCGCCGCCGTCCTCGGCAGCATGGTGCTGGGCCTGGCGCTGGCCCTGCTGCTGGACCGCAAACTGTTCGGGCGCAATGTGGTCCGATCCGCCATCTTCGCGCCCTACGTCATCTCCGGCGCGGCCATCGGCGTGGGCTTCCAGTTCATCTTCGACCCGGGCTTCGGACTCGTCCCGGATCTGTTGCACCGGCTGGGAATTCACTCGCCCGACTTCGCGCAGAACCCGCACTGGGCGCTGTTCATGATCACGGTCACCTACATCTGGAAGAACCTGGGCTACAGCTTCGTCATCTATCTGGCAGCGCTGCAAGGGGTTCGGGCCGATCTCATGGAGGCCGCCGAGATCGACGGCGCGAGCCGCTGGACCACCTTCACTCGGGTATTGCTGCCGCAGCTGCGGCCCACCACCTACTTCCTGTCGATCACGGTGCTGCTCAACTCACTTCAGGTCTTCGACCTCATCAACGTGATGACCCGCGGCGGGCCCATCGGCACCGGCACCACCACCATGATCTATCAGGTCTATCGCGAGTCCTGGGTGAACCAGCGCGCCGGATACGGGGCGGCCGTCGCCACCATCATGTTCCTGGTGCTGCTCATAGTGACGCTGGTGCAGGTGCGCATCATGGATCGAGGGGACGAGAAGTGAACCGGCCCAACGCGCTGAGCGCTTTCCGCGATCGGGAACTGTGGGCCGAGGTGTTCGGTTACGCCGCCATGGTGTGCGTGCTGATCATCGTCGGCGTCCCGCTGTACTACATCCTCACCCGCTCGTTCATGGCGCACGCGGAGGTCTACTCCCAGCCGGTCAGCTACTGGCCTGAACGCTGGCTGGTGTCGAACTACCACGACGCCACCACCACGCTGCCGTTCTGGCAGTTCCTGCGGAACTCGATCATCGTGACCGGCATCGTCTCGGCGGTGAAGTTCGTGCTGGGCGTGCTCAGCGCCTACGGACTGGTGTTCCTGCGCTTTCCCGGCAAGAACATCGTGTTCCTGGTGATCATCGCGGCGCTCATGGTGCCGAACCAGATCACCATCATCTCCAACTACGCGCTCATCGCCCAGTTGGGCTGGCGAAACACCTTCCAGGGCATCATCGTTCCGCTCTGCGGCGTCGCCTTCGGCACCTTCCTCATGCGCAATCACTTCCTGTCGCTGCCGAGCGAGGTCATCGAGGCCGCGCGGATGGACGGCGCGGGCTGGTGGCGGCTGCTGACCCGGGTGGTGCTGCCCATGTCCGTACCCACCATGGTGGCGTTCGCGGTGGTCACGCTGGTGAACGAGTGGAACGAATACCTGTGGCCGTTCCTCATGGCCGACGACGCGCGGGTCGCCACCCTGCCGGTCGGCCTGACCCTGCTGCAGAACACCGAGAACCCGAGCGTCACGAACTGGGGTCCGGTCATGGCCGGGGTCATCCTGACCATGCTCCCCATCCTCATCGTCTTCCTGGTGCTCCAGCGCCAGATGATCAAGGGCCTCACCTCCGGTGCGGTCAAGGGCTAAGTCCCAGAAGGAGATTCCTGTGTCGGATTCACGTAGCCCCGCTGATTTCACGGCACGCCGTGGCGCTGATTTCACGGCACGCCGTGGTACTGATTTCACGGCACGCCGTGGTGCTCTGTCGCGACGCGGGTTTCTCGGCTTGGCGGGCGCGGCCGCGGGCGCGGCGGCGCTGACCGCGTGCGCCGGGTCCGGCGGCGGCACGCAGGGCGGTGACTCGAAGACCATCACCTTCTGGTCCAACCACCCCGGCACCTCCAAGGACCAGGAAACCGAGCTCATCAACCGGTTCCAGGCCAAGCACCCGGACCTGAAGGTCAATCTGGTCGACGCGGGCAAGAACTACGAGGAGGTCGCGACCAAGTTCAACGCGGCCCTGTCCGGCGGCGAACTGCCGGACGTGGTGATCCTGTCCGACGTGTGGTGGTTCAACTACGCGCTCAACGGCACCATCGAGCCGCTGGACAGCCACTTCTCGTCCGCGGGCGTGAACGTGTCCGACTACGTGGACACCTTCGTCGGCGACTACAAGTTCAACGGCAAGACCTGGGCGCTGCCGTACTCGCGCTCGACACAGATCTTCTACTACAACAAGGACGTCTGGGCCAAGGCCGGACTGCCCGACCGCACGCCGAACAGCTGGGACGAGTTCGACGAGTGGGGCCCGAAGATCCAGAGCGTGATGGGCGACGGCAAGTGGGCGCACGGCTGGGG
This sequence comes from Nocardia sp. NPDC046763, assembly GCF_040645495.1. Lineage (NCBI taxonomy): Bacteria > Bacillati > Actinomycetota > Actinomycetes > Mycobacteriales > Nocardiaceae > Nocardia > Nocardia sp. NPDC046763. Next base: position 229,515 of record NZ_JBEYYI010000002.1, read on the forward strand.
CGACGCCAAGAACTACCTGGCCTGGACCTTCCAGGGTCCGTGCTGGACCTTCGGCGGCGCGTACTCGGACGAGTGGAAGCTGAAGTTCGACGACCCGGCCACCATCAAGGCCGGAAACTACCTGCGCGACTCCATCAATACCAAGAAGTACGCCAGCATCCGGCCCACCTACGCCGTGGACTTCGGCAACGGCATCATCGCCTCGGCCATCGGCTCCACCGGAGACCTGAAGAGCATCAACACCAATGCCGCGGGCAAGACGCAGTTCGGCACCGGTTTTCTACCGCACCCGAACGGGCTCGCGGGCTGCACCACCGGCGGCGCCGGCCTGGCGATTCCGTCGCGGATCAGCGACGCCCGCAAGGAGAACGCGCTCGAGTTCATCGAGTTCATCACCAATGCGGCCAACACCTCGTACTTCTCGCAGGCCACCGGCTATGTGCCGGTGCGCAAGTCGGCGCAGCAGGATCCGGGCATGCAGGACTTCCTGACCAAGAACCCGAACTTCAAGACCGCGCTCGACCAGCTGCCGCTGACCAAGCCGCAGAACTACGCGCGCGTGTTCGTGCCGGGCGGCGACCAGATCATCGGCACCGGGCTCGAGCAGATCGGCCTGCAGAACCGGGACACCGCGGCGGCTTTCGGCGACATCGCCAACCAGCTCCAGACGATCATCGACCGGCAGATCACGCCCAAGCTGCCCAAGTAAGTCAAAACGAGGAGAGACGCCGGCATGGCGACTGTGCAGTTCGAGGGTGTTTCCCTCACCTATCCGGGTGCGTCCGGCCCTGCGGTCGACGACCTGCACCTGGACATCGCCGACGGCGAATTCCTGGTGCTGGTCGGGCCTTCGGGCTGCGGCAAGTCCACCAGTCTGCGCATGCTGGCGGGTCTCGAAGCGGTGACCGCCGGGCGCATTCGCATCGGCGGACTCGACGTGACCGGCCTGCCGCCGCGTTCGCGCGACGTGGCCATGGTGTTCCAGAGCTACGCGCTCTACCCGAACATGACCGTGGCCGAGAACATGGGGTTCGCGCTGCGCAATGCGGGTATGAGCAAGGCCGACACCAGGGTTCGCGTCACCGAGGCGGCGGCCATGCTGGAGCTGGAGGACCTGCTCGACCGCAAGCCCGCGCGACTGTCGGGCGGCCAGCGCCAGCGCGTCGCCATGGGCCGGGCCATCGTGCGGCGGCCGCAGGTGTTCTGCATGGACGAGCCGCTGTCGAATCTCGATGCCAAGCTGCGTGTTTCGACCCGCTCGCAGATCGCGGCCCTGCAGAAACGGCTGGGCACCACCACCGTGTACGTGACCCACGATCAGGTCGAGGCCATGACCATGGGACACCGGGTCGCGGTGATGAAGGACGGGAAGCTGCAGCAGATCGCCGCTCCCCGTGAGCTTTACGACGATCCGGTCAATACCTTCGTCGCCGGGTTCATCGGCTCGCCCGGCATGAACCTGCTGACCGCTCCGGTCCGCGAGGGCGCGGCCGTGCTCAACGACCTGCGAATTCCCCTGCCGCACACTATCGACGACAAGAACGTGATCGTCGGCATCCGCCCCGAATCCTGGAAGGTCACCACCGACCCGGGCAACGCACTCGCGGTCGAGGTGGAACTGCTCGAGGAGCTCGGCTCGGAATCGTTCGTCTACTCGCACGGCGTGGCGGACGAATGGTCCAGCCGCTCCGGCCGGGTGGTGGCGCGGGTGGATCGGCGCTTCCGGGTCGCGCTGGGCGACCGGCTGCTTCTGACACCCAAGCAGGACGAACTCTTCTTCTTCGACGCGGAAACCGAAGAGCGCCTGCGATAGCCGACCGGGGCCCCCGCCACATCGGAGAGGGCCCGGTCGGGACTACCAGATCTTCACGCGCTCAGCGGGATCCAGGTAGAGCTCGTCACCCGGCCGCACATCGAAGGCCTGATGGAAGCCGTCGAGGTTGCGGACCACGCCATTGCAACGGAACTCCGGCGGCGAGTGCGGGTCCACGGCGAGTCGGCGGATGGCCTCCTCGGTGCGCGCCTTGGTGCGCCACACCTGCGCCCAGCCGAAGAACACCCGCTGCAGGCCGGTGAGTTCGTCGAGAACGGGGGAGTCCTGGCCCTCGATGGCGATCCGGTACGCCTCCAGGGCGATCGAGAGACCACCCAGGTCACCGATGTTCTCACCGATGGTGAACTCGCCATTGACTTTGTGGTCCGCCGACAGGTCCTTGGGGGAGAACTGGTTGTACTGAGCGATCAAAGCCTTGGTGCGCTTGCCGAATTCGGTGCGGTCCGACTCGGTCCACCAGTCGACCATATTGCCGTCGCCGTCGTACTTGGAGCCCTGATCGTCGAAGCCGTGGCCGATCTCGTGCCCGATGACCGCGCCGATACCGCCGTAGTTGGCGGCGTCGTCGGCGTTCATGTCGAAGAACGGGGGCTGCAGAATGGCCGCCGGGAAGACGATCTCGTTCATGCCCGGGTTGTAGTAGGCGTTCACCGTCTGCGGGGTCATGAACCATTCGCCGCGGTCCACCGGGCCGCCCAGCTTGTTCAGATCGCGGTCGTGCTCGGCGGCGTAGCCGCTGCGGTAGTTGCCCACCACGTCGGCCGGATCCACGGTGACCGCGGCGTAGTCGCGCCACTTGTCCGGGTAGCCGATCTTGGGGGTGAACTTCGCCAGCTTGGCCAGCGCGGCCTGCCGGGTGTCCGGGCCCATCCACTCCAGCTCGGAGATATTGCGGCGGTAGGCCTCCTGCAGGTTCGCCACCAGCTCGACCATGCGGGCCTTGGCCTCCGGCGGGAAGTGCCGGGCCACATAGAGTTTGCCCACGGCCTCGCCCAGCAGGTCCTGCACCAGCGAGACGCCGCGCTTCCAGCGCTCCCGATTCTCCTGCGCGCCGGTCAGGGTGCGGCCGTAGAAATCGAAGTTGGCCTCCACCAGCTCTGCGGTCAGGTACGGCGCACGGGCCTTCACCACCCGCCAGGCCGCCCAGGCCTTCCAGTCCTCCAGCGATTCCGAGGCCCACAGCTGGGCGAAGGTGCGCACGTAATCGGGCTGGCGCACTACGAGTTCCGCGAACAGCTCCACGCCGGAGCGATCCAGGCTCGCGGCCAGCGCGGAAGTCCAGGCGGTCCAGTCGAATTCCGGGTTCTCGGCGGCCAGCGCGTCGAAAGTGGTGAGGTTGTAGCTCAATTCGGCATCGCGGCGACGCACCACGTCCCAGTGGCCCGCGGCCAGCTTGGTCTCCAGCTCGAAGACCCGCTGGGCGTCGTGGTCCAACCCGGCCAGCTCGAACATGTGGCGGATGTGGGCGACGTACTTCTCGCGGATCTCCGCGTATTCGTCCTTGTGGTAGTACGACTCGTCGGGCAGGCCGATGCCGGACTGGGTGGCGTGCACCAGGTACCGGGTGGAGTTCTTGTCGTCGGTGTCGACATAGAAGGCCAGCGCGCCACCCACGCCGGTGCGCTGCAGGCGGCCGATGAGCGCGGCGAAGTCCGAGCGGTCGGCGACGCCGGCCACGGCGGCCAGCTCCTCGGCGATCGGGGTCAGGCCCGCCGCCTCGATGGCCTCGGCGGCCATGAAGCTGTTGTAGAGATCGCCGATCTTGCGCTCTTCGGTGCCGGGTGCGGCATCGGCCGCCGAGGCGTCCTGGATGATCTTCTGCACATCCAGTTCCGCCTGGTCGTAGAGCGTGCGGAAGGCACCGTCCACCGCCCGGTCGGCCGGTATCTCGTAGCTCTCCAGCCATTTGCCGTTGACGTGCGCGAACAGGTCGTCCTGCACCCGTACGTCCGCGTCACGGAAGGACAGGTCGATACCGGAGGGAGGCGTCAGCTGCGAAGTCACGATCCCCAGTATGCACAGTTCCGCCGCCCCGCGACTTCCGCGCACGGCTGAGAGCCGTTACCACTCGTGCACGCGTGCCGGCGGTCGAGTGCCGAACCGATTTTGGACGTACCCGAGGAGTTACACCCATCGGCACGAAGTCAGTTGTCGCGTTCGGAACGAGGGCAGCTCAAGCGGACACTGGTATCCGGTCGAACTCTCCGTCGCGAGCCCCGGCGACGAAGGCGCGCCATTCGCCGGGGGTGTAGACCAGGGTGGTGTCGTGGTGCCGGAGGGTGGTGTGGCCGTCCGCACCGGTCTCCGCGCTGAGCGCGGCGCGGAGGGAGTGGCGGCCCAGTACAGCGGCCAGGAATGTCATCCATTCGGTCGCGGCGACGGTGATGATGGGCTCGTCTTCAGGGCGATGTTCCGGATTGCGCCGGTACTTGCTGTCGCGGATGAGCACCGCATCACCGTCGAATCGAACCTCCACGCACTGATTTCCGTTATTGGTACGGGACGACGTGAACCAGCCGCGGGATACCGGCCGATAGTTCGCGGTGTTTAGCATGGGCAGCATTTTACCGTTGCGCATGCGTATCCTACCCTTGCGAATAGCGTCTGATGAGCTCCAAAGATTCTGCGCGACCGAGAGATTGGTCGAGCGCACGCACGAATGCGAACCGCAGATCGCGAATCTGCGCCGAATCCTCTACCGCCCCACCGAAAACCGCGCTCTCCACCCAGGTGAAGGTGGGAAGATTTTCGGGAGCGAAATCCAGCAGATGGAAACTCGACCCGCCCAGCAGTGCGCCCCGGGTCGCGGTGAACGGAATCACCCGCACCGAAACGGAATCCAGCTCGTCCAGCAGTGTTGCCAGATGTTCCAGTTGCCCGCGCAATACTTTCGGGCCGCCGATCTGCTGCAGCAGCGTGGCTTCGCCGATCACCGCGGTGAGTTCCACCCGGTCGTCGCCGCGCAGCCGTTCCTGCCGCTTCAGCCGCACCGCCACCAGCTGTTCCACCTGGACGGGACGGATCATGACGTCGGCGCTGATGAGCGCCCGCGCGTATTCCTCGGTCTGCAACAGGCCGGGCACCACCAGGCTGTCGTAGCTGCGGATGCTCTCCGCGCCCAGCTCCATGCCGTAATACCGTTGCAGCTCCGGCCCGATGAGCGCCGAGGACCTGGCCCACCAGCCGCGCTCCTTGCTCAGCGCCAGCAGTTCCAGCAGTTCCGCGCGCTCCTCGCCCTCCACCTCGAGCAGCTCCAGCACCGGGCCGATGGTGGTGGCCGTGAGGACGCGCCGACCCTTCTCCACGTGCGACCAGTTGGCGGGGGTGAAGCCGACGCGCTTGGCGAAGGTCGCCGAATCGAAGCCGCACTGCTCACGCAGTTCGCGCAGTCGCAGGACCAGCTCCCACCGAGCGACGGTGGGCGAGACGGGTGCCATGAGCAGCGATGCTACGCCGGGGAACTCACTGGCGTGTGACTATTGTCATACCGATTGCCCGGACCTATGGTCGGTAGCAGGAGGTTCGCCATGAGCGCGCTGGACCCGTCCTCGTATACCGCCACCCAGGAAGCGCTGGCTCGGTGCCGGCGCTATCGCAAGGAGCATGGCCTCTACGGCGTGGTGGACTCGGCACTGAGCCGAATCATGTTGGAGGTCGGGGCCGTCGGAGCCGTGACCATGCCCGCCGACCTGGGCCGCCGGGTCCGCGACCACCTGGTCGCCCGGCACCGCTGCGGGCCCGTCATCGCCCACCCGCGCTCGGGCCGCTGGACCTTCCTGACCGGCCCCACGGACGAGTCGTATCACGACACCGCTTTGTTCTCAGACCTTTTCCGCGATTGCGCGTCCGTAGCGCAGCCGGGCAGCACCATCGTGCTGCCGTCTCCCGCGGACGAGCACAGTGCCTACCGCACGTGGATTCACCCACCGGAAGGGGACTTTCGCCCCGAACTGGCCGAGGTGCTGGCCGCCACCCGCGAGTGCCATCCGGTCAGCGGGTAGGCGCGGGCGTCAGCGTGACGCTGAACTTGTTCTCGACGCGCTTGTTGAATTCCTCCTGGCACTGCTGAACCTTGGAGCTGTCGTTGCCGGCCTTGTTCAGACAGTCGATCAGATCGGTGCCACCGGTGTCCTTGAAGACGGCCCACACCAGCACGCCGATCAGGATGCCGCCGATCAGGCTGATGGCGCCCATGATCGCGCCCGCCAGCGCCATTCCGAACCCGCCGGATGTGCCGCGGCGCGCCTTCGTCGCGGCGATCACGCCGAGAATGATCGCGAGCGCGCCGCACAAGACGCCGATGATGGTGAGCAGCACCGTCCAGAAGGTGAGCAGGCCCAGGATGCCGAAGACCATCGCGGTGATCGCCATGCCCCTGCGCTGCGGCGATTCCTGCCAGTACTGCGGTCCGCCGGGCGGCGGATAGTTTCCGGGCGGAGGCGCGGGGTACTGGCCGTACTGCCCCGGCGGCGGGTACTGGTTCATCCGTCGATGCTATTGCCCGCCGAGTCGGGCATGCATTTCCCACACCAGAATCTCCGACGGCATGTTCGCGGTGACACGCTGGCCTCCGCTGCGCGTCAACCGCACCGCGTCGCCCTCGTACAGGGTGCCGGCCCCCTCCATCTCCACCTCGCCGCGCGCGACGAAAACGTGCAGGTAGGGGGCCTCCGGTAGGCGGATCTCGGCGCCCTCGCCGGGCATCCGGGCCACGTGCAGGGCGGAGTGGCTGCTGGCGATGGCGATGGCGGTGCGGTCGCGGTAGCGGGGCAGGCCCGAGGCCACTGTGATCAGGCCGCCGCCGGCCAGCTCGTCGTCGATCTCCAGCTGCTGATAGCCGGGGGTCAGCCCGGAATCGTCGGGCACCACCCACATCTGGACGAAATGCACCGGCTCCCGATGTTCGGGCGCATTGCTGATCCGCCAGGAATCGTTCTTCTCCGAATGCAGGATGCCGGTGCCGGCGCTCATACGCTGGGCCAGGCCGGGATAGATGACCCCGCTGTGTCCCAGCGAATCCTGATGCACCAGGCTGCCGCTCAGCACCCAGGTGACGATTTCCATGTCCCGGTGCGGGTGGGTCTCGAAACCCTCGCCGGGCAGGACGATGTCCTCGTTGTTGACCAGCAGCAGGCCATGATGGGTGTTGTCGGGATCGTAGTGCTCCCCGAACGAGAACGAATGCTTCGAATCCAGCCACGACACACGGGTTTTCATGCGGTCGCCGCCACGATGGATATCGATGTGTGGTGTCGTGAGGGTGGACACCGCCGTACTCCTCTCACCGGCGAGCACCGATCGGATTCCAGGGTAGGGGCCGATACGGCGGCCCAACCTGAATTCCGGGTTAAATTCTAGCGTGAGAGCAGCGCTGCCCCGCACGCCGCCGACCAGGTACTACGCTCTCGGCAACCGGTACGGGCAAATGCCCGGCGATTTTGCGTGGGCGGCGGTGACGCCCGCCCGCATGCCGTCGTACCCGCCAGCGGGTTTCGGTCGGCGACCGTATCATGATGTGCCGCAAGCGAAACGGGAGGGAGAGCAGGGGGATGCGACCCGAGGCACTCGCGGGCATCGAACGCGAGCTCCGACAACAGGCCCAGAGCGAGGGGATCGCTCATTTCGTGGTGGGCGTGGCCGTATTCCGGGACGGCAAACTGCTGGTCGTACGGCGTGTCGCCGAAGGCTCGCACGGGGGGATGTGGGAACTGCCCGGCGGCGGCGTGGAATCCGGGGAGTCCTTCGCCGACTGCGTGGCCCGCGAACTGTTCGAGGAGACCGGGCTGAGCGTCGTGCGGATCACCGACGTCCTGGGCGGATTCGACTACGCCACCCGCACCAAATCCCGGGTGCGCAAGTACAGCTTCGTGGTCGAGGCCGAGGCCGCTGAGATCCGGCTGGACCCCCTCGAACACGACCGCTTCCAGTGGATCGACGCCGACACCGTCGACAACCTGCCCATGGCCGACGATATGCGCGCGGCCGTCTTCGCGCTGGTGACCACGCACCCGTCCCGGTGACCGCGCCGCCGCCGGCCACCCTGCGCGCCCGGCTGGCCGCGGCCGCGACCGCGCTCCGCGAGAATCCCGGCACCCTGCGGCTGACGCTGGTCCGGTTGTGCGGGCAGTTCGGCGACGGCATGTTCCAGGCCGCGCTCTCGGGCGCGATTCTGTTCAACCCCGAACGCCAGACCGATCCGCTGGCCATCGCCGGCGGCTTCGCGGCCCTGCTGCTGCCGTACTCGATCGTCGGCCCGTACGCGGGCGCGCTGCTCGACCGCTGGGATCGCCGCCGGGTGCTGCTCTACGCGAACGTGCTGCGCGCGCTGCTCATCGTGGCGACCGCGGCGGGCCTGCTGGCCGGGGTGCACGCCACCCCGCTACTGCTGGGCGCGCTGTCCGTGGTCGGGGTCAGCCGGTTCGTGGGCGCCGGGGTGTCCGCGTCGCTACCCAAGGTGCTGGCCCAGCGCTGGCTGGTCCCGATGAATTCGGTGCTGGCGACGGTGGCCTCGGGCTGCGCGATTCTGGGCGCGGGCCTGGCCTTCTCGGTCATCGGGCTGATCGGGGCGGGCGACTTCGCCTCGGCGGTGGCCGCGGCCGGCAGCGCCTCCGGTTCGATCGCCGGCGGGCTGGTGGTGGCCGGATTCCGGCCCCACGCACTGGGACCCGACCGCGGCGAGCACGCCGCGGCGCGGGGTGGGTGGAGCACGGTGCGGGCCATCGCCGCCGGACTGCGCGAGGGCGCCACCGCGGCCTGGCGGTCCCGGGAGGTGACCACGACCTTCCTCGGGATCGGTGCGCACCGCATCGTCTTCGGCGCGGACACCCTGCTGATGGTGCTGGTGCTGCGCCGCGGTGACGAGGCAGCGGTGGGGAGACACCTCGCGAAATTCAGCGCGGCCATCACCGCGACCGGGGCGGGCATGCTCACGGCGGCCGTGGTCGCGCCGGTGCTGATTCCCCGGCTCGGCCGGCCGCGGACGGTGGTGACCGGCCTGGTGACCGCGATCGCGGTACAGCTGGGCCTGGTCACGCCGATCACCGTCGCCACCGGGCACGGCGAGCGGCGGGCGGAGCTGCTGTTGCTGGCGGCGGCCTACCTGCTCGGGCTGGTGGGCCAGGTCATCAAGCTGACCGGGGACGCCGCCATGCAGATCAATATCGACGACGCGCACCGCGGGCAGGTCTTCGCCCTGCAGGACACGGTCTTCAACGTCACCTTCGTGCTGGCGCTGGCGAGTACCGCGGCGCTGATTCCGGCGGACGGTCGCTCACCAGCGGTGGTGGTGGCCGCGGCGGCGGTCTACGCGGGCGGCGTCCTGGCCATCGCGGCCAATTCACGCCGACGGGTCGGTCCCTGGCCGATGTAGGTATCGGCTCCACGCCCCTCCGGCGACACGGCGGCACAGCTCCGCAGATACGGCTCGGGGACGGCTACGGTGGGGTGGATCCGATCACGGACGAGGAGACGCACCACGGATGACTGCGCGGCGCTCCGAAGCACCTGCGGCCCTTGCACTGTCGAGCCTGGCCATGGCCGGGATCATGCTGCTGCCCGCCACACCCGCCTCCGCCGGCCCCCTGGCCCCCTGGGCCCCGTCGCCGTTGAATGCCTGCGGCGAAACGGGATTCGATCCGCTGGCCCGCGAACCCAACCCGGATGTGCCGCTGCCGCAACCACCGCGGCCCGACAACACCATCCACATTCCGGTCCCGGTCCCGCAGTTCACGCCGGTCCCCGTTCCGGGTCCGAGGCAGGACAACACCCGCATCCATCCCGCGCCGTTGCCCGCGAACCCGTGCGTCAATCCGTGCCCGGACCTGCGCAACGACAAGAGTCCCAAGCCGGAAAACCTTGCGCCCGGGAGTGATCCGGCCGATCCTCCGGGCGACCCGGCCGACGCCTCCGGTGATCCCGGCACCGGCGACGACCCGCCCGCCTCGGAACCGACCCCGGAGCCCACCCCCGCACCGCAGGCCGACAGCGGCTCCGGCGGCATTCAACTGCCACACATCCAGATAGACCAGATTCCGGAGACCGTCCCGATCCCGGTGCCCGGCGGCGATCCCCAGCCACCGCAGCCCCAGCCCGAGCCCGCCGTGCAGCCCTCGGCTCCCGCGCCGGTCGCCGCACCCGTGGCCCCGGCCGAGCTCGACTCGCTGGCGCTGGTGAACCAGGTGACCGGGCACGGCTCCACCAATCGCACCGATATGCGCTGGTCGGTGGACGGCACCGACCTGGGCATCATGTGGGAGTCCAAGCCCGGGCAGATCGCCGTCGCCTTCGGCGACACCTTCGGCAAGGGCTGGGGGCCGGTCGGCGCGGGCACCGGGGAGCAGGACTGGCGCAGCAATTCCATCGCGTTCAGTAGCAATCGCGATCTCTCCCGCGGCCTGCGGCTGGACACCTTCGCCCAGGACAGCCGCTGTCACGCCGCGGAGATCCTGAGCAGCCGCAAGATCGACAACTTCGAGATCACCACCATCCCGACCTCCGGCTTCGCACTGAAAGGGCGGCAGTACCTGACGTACATGTCGGTGGCCCGGTGGAGTCGCCACAAGCCTGGCATGTGGTGGACCAATCTGGGCGGGCTGGCCTGGTCCGACGACAACGGCTCGACCTGGACCAAATCCGAGTGGGCGCGCTGGGACAACTTCTTCGGGCAGGGACGGTTCCAGGTCATGGACATGGCGCCGCACAAGGGGTACGTGTACATGTTCGGCACGCCCAATGGCCGGTTCGGCACCATCGGGCTGGCCCGGGTGCCCACCGACCAGGTGCTCAACAAGTCTGCCTACCAGTACTGGATCGCCGATACCTGGGTGCCGGCGCTGGGGTCCGACGAACAGCTGGCCACGCCGATCCTGTCCGGGACCGCCGGTGAGGTGTCGGTGCGCTACGACAAGTCGACCAGGCAGTGGCAGATGATCTACCTCGATCTGGACCGCCACGCCATCGTGCTGCGCACCGCCGCGGAACCGCAGGGCGCCTGGACCGATCCGGTTACCCTGGTCGACACCGACGACTATCCGACGACCTACGGCGGGTACATCCATCCGTGGTCGAGCGGGAAGAACCTGTACTTCACCATGTCGGCGTGGAACAGCTACAACGTGTACCTCATGCACGCCGCCTTGAAGTAGTGAGCACCCGGCGTCCCGTCGGCGGTTCGGTATCGTGCGCACTGTGATCGACCTGAACACGCCCACCCGGAACGACCCGTCGCGATGACGGCCGCGACGACAGCCGGTCCGGACGGTACGGCACCCCGCTGGCAGTTCTGGATCGACCGCGGCGGCACGTTCACCGACGTGGTGGCCCGACGGCCCGACGGAGCGATCATCACACACAAGCTGCTGTCGGAGAATCCCGGCCGCTACCGCGATTCCGCGGTGGCCGGAATCCGCGAAATCCTGCGGGCCGAAGGGATTTCCGACCCGGCCGACCGGATCGACGCGGTACGGATGGGCACCACGGTCGCCACCAACGCGCTGCTGGAACGCAAGGGTGAACCCACCGCGCTGGTGATCACACGTGGATTTCGCGACGCCCTGCGCATCGCCTATCAGAATCGGCCCGCGATCTTCGCCCGCGAGATCGTGCTGCCGGAACTGTTGTACGAGCGGGTCGTCGAGGTGGACGAACGCGTCACCGCAGCCGGGAACGTCCTCGTACCACCGGACCTCGACAGCCTCGCCGATGCGCTGAAACAGGTGTACGACAACGGTATTCGCGCGCTCGCGGTGGTGTGCATGCACAGCCACCTGTATCCGGCACACGAACAGGCCATCGGCCGGGTAGCGGAGGCGATCGGCTTCCCGCAGGTCTCGCTGTCCAGCGAAGTCAGCCCGCTGATGAAACTGGTGCCCCGCGGCGACACCACCGTGGTGGACGCCTACCTGTCGCCGGTGCTGCAACGCTACGTGCGGCGGGTAGCCGACGAGCTCACCGGCGTGCGGCTGATGTTCATGCAGTCGAACGGTGGCCTCACCGAGGCCGGGCAGTTCCGGGGCAAGGACGCCATCCTGTCCGGGCCGGCCGGCGGCATCGTCGGCATGGTGCGCATGTCCCAGCTCGCCGGATACGACCGGGTCATCGGCTTCGACATGGGCGGAACATCCACCGACGTCTCGCATTTCGCGGGCGAATACGAGCGGGTTTTCAATACCCGGATCGCGGGCGTGCGACTGCGCGCGCCCATGCTCGACATCCACACCGTCGCCGCCGGGGGCGGTTCCATCCTGCACTTCGACGGCAGTCGGTACCGGGTGGGTCCCGATTCGGCGGGCGCGATGCCCGGACCGGCGTCTTATCGCGCGGGTGGGCCACTGACCATCACCGACGCCAATCTCATACTGGGACGCATCCAACCCGATTACTTCCCACACGTTTTCGGACCGGAGGGCGACCAGCCGCTCGACGCCGCGCTGGTGCGCGACCGCTTCGCCGAGCTGGCCGCCGAAATCCGTTCGCGCACCGGAGACGACCGCACGCCGGAACAGGTCGCCGAGGGCTATCTCCGGATCGCGGTCGCCAATATCGCGGCTGCGGTGAAACACATCTCCGTGCAGAAGGGGCACGACGTCACCCGGTACGCGCTGACCACCTTCGGCGGCGCGGGCGGCCAGCTGGCCTGCGCGGTCGCGGACTCGCTCGGCATTCGCACGGTGCTCGTACCGCCGCTGGCGGGCGTGCTGTCGGCGCTGGGCATCGGGCTCGCCGACACCACCGCCATGCGCGAGCAATCGGTGGAGCTGCCCCTGGAACCCGAGTCCATGCCCCGCGCCGAGGCCACCGCAACCGCATTGGAAGCCGACGCGCGCGCCGAGCTGCGCGCCGAGGACGTACCGGAACACCGCATCCGCGTGGTGCGCCGGGCGCAGCTGCGCTACGACGGCACCGACACCACTCTCACCGTGGAACTCTCCGATCCCGCGTGGATGACAACGGAATTCGTCGAACGCCACCGCGCCACCTACTCGTTCGTGCTGGACCGGCCGATCGTCATCGAGGCCCTCTCCGTCGAGGCGACCGGGCTCACCGAACCACCCGATCTGTCCGGACTGAACCGGACGGCGGCCGAGGCACCGAACCGGACGGCGGCAGGGGCCGCGACGACCACGCCGGTCCGCATGCACACCGGCGGTACCTGGCGCGACGTGTTCCTCTACCGCCGTGCGGAGCTGGGACCGGGCGTCACGGTGACCGGACCGGCCGTCATCACCGAGGACAACTCCACCACGGTTGTCGACGAGGGTTGGCGGGCCACCGTCGACGACATCGGGCATCTGATCATGGCCCAGGTCGCGACAGCGACCGGGCCGCGGGCGGGTACCGACGTGGATCCGGTACTGCTGGAGGTCTTCAACAATCTGTTCATGTCCATTGCCGAGCAGATGGGCGCACGGCTGGAGTCGACCTCGCAATCGGTCAATATCAAGGAGCGCCTGGACTTCTCGTGCGCGCTGTTCGATCCCGAGGGCAATCTGGTCGCCAACGCCCCGCACATTCCCGTGCACCTGGGCTCCATGGGAACCAGTGTCAAGGAGATCATCCGGCGGCGGCCCGACATGCGCCCCGGAGACACCTACGCGGTCAACGATCCCTACCACGGCGGCACCCACCTGCCCGATGTCACCGTCATCACCCCGGTCTTCGACATCACCGGCGAACACATCCTGTTCTATGTCGCGTCGCGCGGACACCACGCCGAAATCGGCGGCATCACACCGGGTTCCATGCCAGCGAACAGCCGCCGCATCGACGAGGAGGGCGTCGTCTTCGACAACTGGCTGCTGGTCGAGAACGGGCGCTTCCGGGAAGCCGAAACCCACCGGCTGCTGACCGAAGCTGCCTACCCGTCCCGCAATCCGGCCACCAACCTCGCCGACCTGCGCGCCCAGATCGCCGCCAATGCGAAGGGCGCGGAGGAGGTCGGCAAGATGATCGACCACTTCGGGCTCGATGTCGTGCAGGCGTACATGCGCCACGTTCAGGACAATGCCGAGGAGGCCGTGCGGCGCGTCATCGACACGCTCGAGGACGGCGACTACGCCTACGAGACCGACCTGGGCGCCACCATTCGAGTCCGTATTCACGTGGATCGCGAGAACCGTGGCGCCACCATCGATTTCGCCGGCACGTCGGCACAACTGGCGGGCAACTACAACGCGCCCTACGCGGTGGTCAACGCGGCAGTGCTGTACGTGTTCCGCACGCTGGTCGCCGACGACATCCCACTCAACGACGGCTGTCTGCGCCCGCTCACGATCAGCGTGCCGATCGGATCCATGCTGTCACCACGGCCTCCGGCGGCCGTCGTCGCGGGTAATGTCGAGACTTCGCAGGCGATCACCGGCGCTCTGTACGCCGCGCTGGGGGTGCAGGCCGAAGGGTCGGGCACCATGAACAATGTCACCTTCGGCAACAACCGCTGCCAGTACTACGAGACCATCGGTTCCGGTTCCGGTGCGGGCCAGGGCTTCGACGGCGCACCGGTCGTCCAGACCCATATGACCAACTCACGGCTCACCGATCCGGAAGTCCTGGAGTGGCGATTGCCGGCGCTGGTCGAGGAGTTCTCGATCCGCACCGGCAGCGGTGGCCACGGGCGCTGGCGCGGCGGCGACGGAGCCGTGCGGCGACTGCGCTTCACCGATGCGGTGACCGTCTCCACGCTGTCGAGCCACCGCCGCATCCCCCCGTACGGCATGGCGGGCGGCGCACCGGGAGCCCTGGGCGCCAATCGGATCGAGCGCGCCGACGGCACGACCACGCAACTGCGCGGCGCGGACTCGGCGCACCTCGAACCCGGTGATGTCCTGGTCGTGCACACGCCGGGCGGCGGCGGGTACGGCGAACCGGAGGAGTGAGACCGAAGCCGGCCGGGGCCCGGCGATGGCCGATCAATAGGGATAGACCTCGACCTCGGTCGCCTTCACCGCGAAGTACACCTCCATCCCGGGGACCACGCCGAGCTGGGCCACCGCGGCCGGAGTCAGATCCGCGGCCAGGCCCGCGGCCGCCCCCGGACCGTCCACCGCGCGCACCCGCACCAGACCGCCGCGATCCTCCAGCTCCGCCACCCGCACCCGGAACACATTGCGGGGACTTCCCTCCGGATGCTCCAGATGCACCGCCACGGCCACCGGCGAGAACACCGCCGCCGCCCGGCCGCCTTCCGTCCACTCGCCCTCGGACCTGCCGAAGACCTCGACCGTCCCGTCCGTGACGGCACCCAGCCCGGCGCTGCCGCCGCTCACCGCCGAACCCATGATCAAGTTGACTCCGGCGATCCGGGCGGCGAACCGGCTGCGGGGCCGCGCCAATACCGCAGCCACGGAACCGGACTCGATCACCCGCCCGGCCTCGATGACCGCGACCCGATCGGCCAGGGTCACCGCGTCGATGATGTCGTGTGTCACCAGAATCGTGGCGCTGGGCCGGGCATCCGGCAGCGTCACAGGATGCGCGGCGATGTCCCGTGCAGTGGCGATCAACTCGCCGTTTCCGTCGTCCGTGCCACCGGGCGCAGGTTCCCGCAGGACTCGGCGCAGCAGCGCCCGCATGACGGGCGCCGCGGTCACATCCAGCGCGGCCATCGGCTCGTCCAGCAGCAATACCCGCGGGTGCACGGCCAACGCGCGCGCCAGGGCCACGCGCTGCGCCTGACCGCCGGACAGTGACCCGGGCGACCGGTCCGCGAATTCCTCGGCGTCGACGGCCCGAAGCCATTCCCGTGCGAGAGCGGTGGCGGCCCGGCCGCGCACACCCCGGCTGCGCGGCCCGAAGGCCACATTCGCGGCCACCGACAGATGTGGGAAGAGCAAGGCGTCCTGCGCCAGCAGCGAGACGGCCCGCCGATGCGGCGCCACCGCAATGCCTTTCGCGACGTCCGTCAGCACGCGCTCGCCCAGCCGGACCTGCCCCTCGTCCGGAATCAACAGTCCGGCAACCACATCCAGCAGTGTGGACTTTCCCGCGCCGTTGGGGCCCAGCACGGCCAGCACTTCCCCGGCCGGAATGTCCAGCCGCACCTCGAAATCCCGGTCCGCCAGGCGCGCGGATACCGCCAGCCCGCTGGTCATCGAATCAGCTCCCGTCGATCCCGAGCAGCGTGCGCAGATGGCGCGGGGCGGGGGAGCCGTGGGACAGCATGGCGTCGTGCCAGTCGCGCAGCAGAGTGGCGGCCGGGCGCGCCGCGGCCACGGCGGCGACCTCGGTGTAACCGACGAAATAGGTCGAGAGCTGGGTCGAGCTGAGCAGGGTGCGGCGCCACTTGCCGGCGGCCTCGCCCTCTTCCTGGAGGCCGCGGTCCCGCATCAGCCACATGGCCTCGGCTTCGGTCATGCCGTCGCAGTGCACCGACTGGTCGAGGATGGCGTTGATGGTCATGCGCAGGTGGGACTTCAGCTGCTGCAACCGCACCGGCAGACCGCCGAAACCGTTGTCGGCCATGAGTTTCTCGGTGTAGACCGCCCAGCCCTCGATGAAGGTGCCGCTCCAGCACAGCGCACGCACGGGGGTGGAGCCGCGGAAGCGGCGCGACCGGGCGAGTTGCAGGTAGTGACCGGGCATGGCCTCGTGCACGGTCAGATTGCGCATCATGTGGTTGTTGTATTCGCGATAGAACGAGGTCACCCGCTCGGGCGACCAGGCCGCCGGGGTCGGTGCAATGGCGAAAAAGGTGGGCAGCTCGGCGGTTTCGAGTGGGCCGACGGGATCGCAGTACGCGACCGCCACCCCGCGCGCGAACTCCGGCATCTCCTGGATGACCAGCGGATCCTCGACCAGGGTGGCCAGGTCGTGGTCGCGGACGAAGGCTGTGGCCTCCGCCAGCGCCGCGGCCGCCACCGCGACCACCGTGTCATCGGCCGGGCGGTCCGCCGACAGCTGCGCCAGCGCCCGGCGAACGGTCTCCGCATCCGGATTCGGGACACCGAGCAGTTCGCCTGCCGCGGAGCGGATCTCGCCGGTCAGGTGGTCCAGGTGCCGGTACGCGCGGTCCAGGATCTCCCGCGCGCCCAGCTCGGTGTCCAGGGTGTGCCAGAGCTTGGCCTCCCACAGCCGGCGGCCCAGACGCGGATCGCGGTCCGCGCCCTCGACCCGGCCGGTCAGCCACGAGGTGAAGTCGGTCAGCGCCGACATCGCCGCGGTGGCAGCGGGTTCGATCTGGAAGCCGGGTACCTCGGCTGCCAGCGCGGGCACCTGGTCGCGCACCAGCGCGGTCACGCCGCCGAACTGCCCGATGGCGGTCTCGACGTGCACGCGCGGCATCTCGCCGAGCAGCACGCGGGCGGTGGCCAGCGCGTCGGGCAGCGCCGTCAGCCGATCGCGCAGCGCCGCCAGCCGTACCTCGGCGGGCGCGAACGGACGCGCCAGCAGGTGGTGGAGCAGCGGTCCGGGATTGTGCACCAGCGGATTCCACTCGTGCTCCCGGATTTCGGTGAACTCGAACAGCAGGCCGTCGACCCGCTGCTGCAGGAGCGCGAGATCGACGCCGTCCTCGGGGGCCAGGTCGTCCGGATCGACCTCGGCCAGGGTGTGCGAGGCCTCGCGTAGCAGTTCGCAGTGCCCCCGCACCGCCTCCGCCGACCAGTCGGGGAGCCGATGGTCGGCGCGGTGATCGCCGACCGAGGCGGCCAGCTGCGGGACGGCGGTCAGCAGCGCTTCGACGATGCGCTCGGCACGGGAGACGAATATCGGCGACATGGCAGCCACGCTAGCGCGCCTCCGGCCGCCGGTAGGCCACCAGCACGATCACCGCGGCGACCAGCACCAGCAGCAGCGAAAGCGCCACGGCGGCATCCGGATCGGACTCGCGCTGGAGATAGATCTCCAGCGGCAGCGTGCGGGTCTTCCCCTGCAGGCTGCCCGCGAAGGTGAGCGTCGCGCCGAACTCGCCCAGGGCGCGGGCGAAGGCCAGGATCGTGCCCGACACCAGTGCGGGGCGCAGCAGCGGCAGTGTCACCCGCCACCACACCAGCGACGGCCGCGCACCCAGGGTGGCCGCGATCCGTTCGTAGCGGTCGCCCGCGGTGCGCATCGCACCCTCCAGCGTGATCACCAGGAACGGCAGCGCCACGAAGGTCTGTGCCAGCACCACCGCGGTCGTGCTGAAGGCGATGCGGATGCCGAGCGACTCCAGCTGGTGGCCCACCAGCCCGTTCCGCCCGAACAGGTACAGCAGTGCCAAACCACCCACCACCGGTGGTAATACCAAGGGCAGCAACACCAGTGCGCGCAGCACCGGCAGCGCCCGCCAGTGCGAGCGGGCCAGCACCGCGGCCATCGGCACACCCAGCAGCACACACAGCAGCGCGGCCGCCACGGAGGTGCGCAGGCTCAGCAGCAGCGCCACCCGCGAGGACTCCGAGGTGATCAGAGCCAGGAAATGCGACCAGTCCACCGCCCCGGTCAGCGCCACCACCGGACCGGCCACCAGCACGAAGCCGATGGCCGCCGGCAGCAGCAGCCAGACCGGGGGCTTGATCACGGCCGCCCGAAACCGGCCTGCTGCAGCGTCTTCTGGCCATCGGGCCCGGTGACCAGCGTGACGAAGTCCTTGGCGGCCGCGGCATTCTTCGAATCCGCCACGGTGGCAATCGGATAGGTGTTCACGGCGGTCGCGGACTCGGGGAAGCTCACCGTCGTCACCTTGGTACCCGCGCCCGCCGCGTCGGTGACGTAGACCAGGCCCGCGTCGGCCTGCCCCGAGGTCACCTTGGCCAGCACGTCGGTCACCGAGGACTCCTCGCTGACCGGCGAAATCGACACGCCCGCACCGGAGGTCACCTTCTTGGTGGCCGAACCGCACGGCACCTGCGGCGCACACACCACCAGGCGCAGCCCGGACTTGGACAGATCCGCCAGCGAACCGATGTGCGCCGGATTGCCCGGCGGCGTCACGATGGTGAGGACATTGGTGGCGAAAGTCTGCGGCTTGTCGGTGATCCGGCCGCCCTTCACCGCCTTGTCCATGTTCGCCTGATCGGCGGAGGCGAAGACGTCGGCGGGCGCGCCCTGATTCAACTGCGCCACCAGATCCGAAGAACCGGCGAAGGAGAAGGTCACCTTCGTGCCGGGGTGCGCGCTCTCGTACCGGGTACCCAGCTGGGTGAACACCTGCTGGAGCGAGGCTGCCGCGAAGACCGTGATCGTCTTGGTGTCACTGTTGTCCGAGGAGGAACCGCAGCCCGACAGCAGACCCGCGCCCAGCACCGCGGTCGCGGCCAGAGCGGCTCCGGACCTGGAACCTAGGCCGCGCCACCGGTTTCCGTGGCGGTCTCCACCACCACCGTGGTGGCCTTCACACTCGCCCACGCCACGCTGCCCGGTTGCAGCCCCAGCTCGCGCACCGACTCGCTGCTCATCAACGACACGACTGTGAACGGTCCGCATTGCATCTCCACCTGTGCCATCACGGTATCGGCCACCACCCTGGTGACCAGTCCCGGAAAACGATTGCGTGCCGAACTGGCACTAGCCATCCGGGTCTGCGGAGTGCGAGCCTGCTCGACGGCCAGTTCCGCGAGCTCGCTGCCATCCACCACCAGGCGACCGGATTCGTCCTTGCGCGCCGACAGCACGCCACCGTCTATCCAGCGGCGCACGGTGTCGTCGCTGACACCCAGCAGCCGGGCGGCGTCACGAATCCGAATTTCGGGCATGACAAGCAGGATAGATCCGCAAATACGGAAGTACCAATCGAATCGATCCGTAGATGCGGATCACGTCGGTCCGTAAGGTGTTCCAGTTCACTTTTGCGCCGCTGGCGCCGTCACCGGCGGCCAGTACGCTCGAAGCAATCATGGCCACGTATTTCGATCCGAAGGCCTGGTCACCCCTGCGCGCGGTGGACCTGGGCATGGACCTCGGAAGACGCTTGTTCGACCAGAGCTGGCTGGACCAGTGGACCAGTTTCACCACCGCCTGGCTCGAACCAGCCGCCGACTTCGGGGCCGGGACAGTCACCGCGCTCATGCCAGATGTCCTCATGACGCTGCTGTCGGAGGGCATCCTCAGCCAGTTCGGCGGGCAGGAGGTCAGCGCCACCCTGCTCGGCCACGACCTGCGAGCCACCCTCCACACGCTCAAGGTGCGCCGGCGCGGGGCGCACTTCCAGACCAAAACCGTGCTCACCGGGCTGCTCTGGAACGCACACCCCATCGAGGAACTCACCGTCATCGCCCACGGCGTGCGACTGATACCCGGCGTCCCCACCAAACTGCGGACCTCACAGCTCGACCTCAACGGCGTGATAACCCTTGCGGCACTGCTGGAGTGGATCAACACCTGGCAGCCCGACTGGGAACTGGAGCCCGGCGACGAGGGGCTCATCCGGGCCCGCCACCGGCGCCGTCACATCCGGGCGCTGGCCGCGGCCGAGATCGCCGACAACGTCCTGTCCATCACCGTGCACCGCGCCCACTGGCGAAAGGTGCGCGCGCCCAGGCGATTCACGACACTCAACCCGATTCCGCTGTCGGGGCTGCCCAGCGAGGCGCGCATCAGCCGGGCCGAACACGTCGGGGAGCACGTGTTCTTCAGCGTCGACCTGCCCGCGATCACCGGCTCGTTCGATCTCGCGCAGATCCGCTCGGCCATCGTCGCGGGGACGACGCTGATCATCTTCTAGCCGGGGAACCGCCACTCCGGGCTATCGAACCTGCTGCGTCGGCCACCATTCGAGCAGGGCCGCCTCGGCCTCTTCACGGGTCATCGGACCACGGTCCAGGCGCAGTTCCTTCAGGAAACGCCACGCCTTGCCGACATCCGGTCCCGGCTTCAGGTCCAGCAACTCCATGATCGAATTGCCATCCAGATCCGGGCGCACCCGCTCCAGATCCTCCTGCTCCCGCAGGCGTTCGATCCGGGTCTCCAGCTCGTCGTAGGTCGAACGCAGGGCGGCGGCGCGGCGCTTGTTGCGGGTGGTGCAGTCGGCGCGGACCAGCTTGTGCAGACGGGAGAGCAGCTCCCCGCCGTCGGTCACGTAGCGGCGCACCGCCGAATCGGTCCACTGCCCCTTGCCGTAGCCGTGGAAACGCAGATGCAGGTACACCAGCCGCGCCACGTCCTCGGTGAACTGCTTCGGATACTTCAAGGCGCGCATGCGCTTTCGCACCATCTTCGCGCCCACCACCTCGTGATGGTGGAAGCTGACCCCGCCGCCGGGCTCATTGCGCTTGGTCGGCGGCTTGCCGATGTCATGCAGCAGGGCGGCCCAGCGCAACACCAGATCCGGATCGCCCTGCTCCTGGTCGATGGCCTGGCGCAGCACGGTCAGCGAGTGCTGGTAGACGTCCTTGTGCTGATGGTGCTCGTCGATCTCCAGCTGCATGGCCGGAACCTCCGGTAGCACCCGTTCGGCCAGGCCGGTCTCGACCATGATGTCGATGCCCTCGGTCGGGTATTCGCCGCCGATCAGCTTGTCCAGCTCCGCCCGTACCCGTTCGGCTGTGATGCGATCGATCTCCGGGGCCATCTCGACGATCGCCTCCCGAACCCGCGGCGCCAGCCGGAAACCCAGCTGCGAGACGAAGCGCGCGGCGCGCAGCATGCGCAGCGGGTCGTCCTGGAACGAATCATGCGGCAGCGCAGGCGTATCCAGCACCCCGGCCAGCAGCGCCTCGACGCCGTGCAGCGGATCCACGAACTCCAGCTCGCCCAGCGCGCCGATGCGCACCGCCATGGCGTTGACCGTGAAATCGCGGCGCACCAGATCACCCTCGAGGGTGTCGCCGAAGGTGACCTCCGGATTGCGAGATACGCGGTCGTAGGCGTCGCTGCGGAAGGTGGTGATCTCCAACTGCTGCCCGGACTTGGACGCGCTCACCGTGCCGAAGGCCAGACCGCCGGTGTCCCACAGGTGATCGGCCCAGCCGCGCATCAGCTCCTGCACCACCTCGGGGCGGGCGTCGGTGGTGAAGTCCAGATCGGTGCCCAGCCGGCCGAGCACCGCGTCACGCACACTGCCGCCGACCAGATACAGCTGATGACCGTGCGCGGCGAACAGTTCACCCAGCGGAGTCAGGACATCCGAGAGCCGTCCCAGCGTTATCGCGGCCGCCGCCAGCAGGCGAGTACGGCGATCCTCCACGGCTGCTTCCTCGGACTTCGGCGAAACCACGAAAAGGGAGCCTACCCAACTCTCGATAGCTCTCAGGGGCTCCGCCCCCCGAACCCCCGGGAAGCAGACCTCGGCGGCTTCGCCCCCGACCCCCCGGACGGGGCCGGCGTGCCGCCCGGCGAGCGGTATCTACCTGCTATGAGAGCTCTGTATATATAGGAGCTACCGCGCTGGGGCGGGTGCGGCCGCCTTCACCTATAGACTGACGCGGTGTCCCCGGCCGATCGCGCGAACAGTCGACGCCGCCAGCCCCGGCGGCGTGGTTCGGCCGGTAATGCGGCGAAATCCACCGGTGCGGCCAAGCCCCGCATGCGCACGGTCCGCGAAACCTCCGCGGGCGGACTGGTGGTGGACGGCCTCGACGGCCCCAGCGAGAAACGCTGCGCCGCCCTCATCGGACGCACCGACCGGCGCGGACGACTGCTCTGGTCGTTGCCCAAGGGCCACATCGAAGAGGGCGAGACCGCCGAGCAGACGGCCATTCGCGAGGTGCAGGAGGAGACCGGCATCCACGGCACCGTGGTCGCCGAACTCGGCAGCATCGATTACTGGTTCGTCACCGAGGGCCGGCGGGTACACAAGACCGTGCACCACTATCTGATGCGCTCACTCGGTGGTGAGCTCTCCGACGCCGACGTCGAGGTCACCAAGGTGGCCTGGGTTCCCTTGAGCGAACTGGACTCCCGGCTCGCCTACGCTGACGAACGCAGGCTGGCCGAGGTCGCCAACCGGCTGATCGACCGGATGGAGAACGGCAGACAATGACGCGTGCGGGATCGCAGCGCACGCTGCTTTCACTCGCCGCGGTAATGCTGGCGGTGCTCACGACGCTGGGAATCGGACCCGGAATCGGCACACCCATTGCCGCCGCCGAACCCACCGGCAGCGGCAGCGGACAGCCGAGCGGACCGAAATTCCTGAAGCTGTCCCTGGATTCGGTGACGCCCACCGCCATCACCGCCGCCAGCGACCCCTACTTCGTGGTGTCGGGCACCGTCACCAATATCGGCGACCGGCCGGTGGACGACGTCAGCATCCGCATCCAGCGCGGCGCGGCCGTCACCAACCCCAGCGGGCTGCGCTCCACCCTGCGCCTGGACCAGGTCAACTACGACATCAACGGCGAATTCCAGGACGTCTCGGACCAATTGACCCCGGGGCAGCGCAAACAGTTCAGCCTCACCGTCGCGCTGCACGCGGGAACCGATCTGCCCAGCGGCATCTCATCGCTCGACATCGCCGCGCCCGGCGTCTATCCGCTGCTGCTCAATGTGAACGGCCAGCCCGCGTACGGCGGGCAGGCCCGCCTCGACGACGCCCGCTTCCTGCTGCCAGTACTCGGCGTCCCCGGCACCGACCCCAAACGCGCGCTCGCACCGGCCGCTCCGCCCGCCGTCGACGCCCCACCGGTGGCCGCCACCATGCTGTGGCCGCTGGCCGACCGGCCCCGCCTGGTCGCCGGACGGCCCGGCACCCCCGACGGGCAGGCGCTGCTCACCGACGACGACCTGGCCGCCTCACTCGCGCAGGGCGGACGCCTCGACCAGTTGCTGTCGGCCCTGGAGAGCGTGGTCAAACCCGACAGCGGGCGCGACCGCAACCTCGTCAACGCGCTCTGCCTGGCCGTGGACCCGGACCTGCTCATCACCGTGTCCGACATGACGAGGGACTACCGGGTGCTCGCCAGCCCCTCGGATCCGGACGGGCCCACCCGCTCCGGCACCGGCAGCCACGCCGCCAAGGCGTGGCTGGAACGGCTGCGCGCCCTCGCACCCGGAATGTGTGTGGTGGCACTGCCGTTCGCGCAGGTCGACCCGAGCGCGCTGGCCGCCGCCGGCGATGTCACGCTGGCCGATCGCGCGCTCAACGCGCCCGCCGACCTGATCGACTCCCTGCTCGCGGTGAAATCGGTGCGCGGCGTGGCCATTCCGGACGCCGGGACCGTCGACACCGACGGCGCCACCCTGTTCGCGCACCACGGCTTCACCACCACCGTGCTCGCCGACAATGCCGTGACCACCGGCGACAACCGCGCCAACTTCACCGCCGCCAAGACCCCGCCGGGCGGCGCCGCCCCCGAACCCGGGACCCCCGACGTGGTGAACCTCGCCGACGTCGCCCTGCCGCCTGCCGCCGGCGCGACCCCGCCGCCCGTGCCCGCCACACTGCACGCCGCCACCTTCGACATCTGGGCCGCGACCGCCCTCGCCGCCATCGGATCCAATCCACCCACACCGCCTTTCACCCCCGACAAGGTCCGCTACGACGTCACCAACGACTCCCGCGCCGCCCGACTGCAGGACGCGCTCGGGGCCATGACCTGGACCGCGCTCAACCCGGAACCCGGCCGCCCGCGCTCGGCGCTGCTGATGCCGCCGCAGCAGTGGGGCGCCAACCGGGACGAGGCCTCCACCGTGCTGGGGCAACTGGACCTGCTGGTCAAGAACGGCCTGGCCACACCGCGGCCGTTCACCGATCTGGTTGCGCAGCAGCCGGATCCGCAGGGTTACGAGCTCGACTACCCGAGCGGGGCCACCGACGACGCGGTACCCGCACACTTCGCCGAACCGGTGCACCAGCAGGCCCAGCGCATCACCGAGCTGATGAGCGCGCTGGTGGACGTGCCGCAGCAGGAGCTCAGCCCGCGCGCCTTCCTCACCCCGCTGCGCGACGACCTGATCCGGGTGCTCTCGCTGTCCGACCGGCGGGCCGGGGCCGCCGCGGCGGACACCAACGCCCAGCGCCGGCTCGACCAGACCACCAAAACCATGGACAATCTCTACGGTTCGGTGACGGTGCTGCCGCCCGGCGGTGTCTACACCCTGGCCTCCGAGCAGAGTCCGCTGCTGCTGGTGGCCCGCAATGACCTGCCGGTGGCCATCCGGGTGCGCTTCAAGATCGACGCGCCGGCCGAGACGAACATCACTGATATCGGCGAACAGCAGCTGCCCGCCAAGGGGAATCGATCCTTCCAGATCCCCACCGAGGTGTCCGACAGCCGAAACCTGGTCATTCCCATCGCGCTTACCACATCCGACGGGGTGCCGCTCGGCAATGCCGTATCGGTATCGGTGCGGTCCAACGCCTACGGTCAGGTGTTGGCAATAATTACAGCGTGCGCCTGTGCGCTGCTGCTCCTGCTGGTCGGCCGCCGGCTCTGGCACCGCTTCCGCGGACAGTCCGACCCGGCCGACGAAGGGTTCGAACCCGAACCCAGAGGCGGGGACAACAGTGCGGGGCACGTGGGTAAGCGGGACAAGAAACGACAGGAGGCACGGTGAGCGAGTACGGCGGGCCGCGCTCATCCGGCCGACCAGAGGGACCCGACGGGCCGCCGCCGCGGCGCACACCATCGGCGCCGTGGGAACGCGGCGCTCCCCGCCCCGGCCCGCGCGGGCCGCAGGGCCCAGCCTCCGGACAGCAGCGGGCGGTTCCCGGTAATCCGCAGGGATATCCTGGCCAGCCGTATCCGGGACAGCCGTCCGGTCCACAGCGGCAGGTGCCGCGGCCCGGCGAATCCGGGCCCATCATGCACCGCCCCCGCCCCCAGCAGGGACGACCCGATCCCATGGCGGGCGGGCGCGTCCCGGCCGAAGAGCGCTACCACTGGGGACACCCCGGCGGCGAAGGCAACCGCCCGCAGGGCCCCGGCCCACAGCGATACCCGACACCGCCGATCTCGAACCCGCGCCCGAGTCCGTCGACCGGTCCACAGCGGCAGGCTCCGTCGACCGGTCCACAACGCCAGGCGATGCCGCGCACCGGGACCGTCGCACAGGTGGAGGAGAAGCCGGACAACTCGAACGCCAAACTGGTCCGGGACACCGGGTCCCTGGCCATCGCGACCCTGATCAGCCGCATCACCGGTTTCGCCAAGCAGGCACTACTGCTGACCGTGCTCGGCCCCGCCATCGCCAGTGCCTTCACCATCGCCAGCTCCATCCCGAACATGATCTCGGAGCTGCTACTCGGCGCGGTGCTGACCGCGATCGTGGTTCCCACCCTGGTCCGGGCCGAGCGCGAGGATGCGGATGGCGGAGCGGCCTTCGTGCGCCGCCTGTTCACCACGGCGCTCGCCGTCCTCGGCACCGGCACGGTACTCGCGCTGATCCTCACACCGGTCCTGACCAAGCACGTCTTCCTCGCCTCCGACAGCAAGGTCAATTCCGGGCTCACCACCGCGCTGACCTTCATGCTGGTCCCCGCGGTGCTGCTGTACGGAATGTCCGCACTGCTCATGGCGATCTTGAACACCCATCAGGTGTTCAAGCCCGGCGCCTGGGCGCCCGTCCTCAACAACTGCGTCGCTCTGGTGGTTCTGGGCCTGTATGCACTGACCCCGGGTGAGATCACTCTGGATCCGGTTCGAATGGGCGAACCGAAGCTGCTGCTACTCGGTATCGGCACCACGCTCGGCGTGGCGGTCCAGGTGGCGACGCTGCTGCCCGCGATCCGCAGGCAGGGCATCGATCTACGGCCGCTGTGGGGGATGGATGCGCGCCTCAAGCAGTTCGGCGGCATGGCCGCGGCCATCGTCCTCTATGTCCTGATCAGCCAGATCGGTTTCAGTTTCACGCTGCGCATCTCGTCGCACGCCGATGTCGCAGGTCCGACCATCTACCAGAACGCCTGGCTGCTACTGCAATTGCCATGGGGTGTGCTCGGCGTGACCCTACTGACCGCGATCATGCCGCGGCTGAGCCGCAACGCGGCCGCCGACGACACACCGGCGGTGGTGGACGATCTCGGCGCGGCAACCCGGCTGACCATGATCGCGCTGGTCCCCATCGTCACCTTCCTCACCTTCGCCGGACCCCAGATCGGCGAGGCGATCTATGGTTACGGTCGCTTCGGCGGCGACGCCGCGCGACTCGGCGAGGCGGTGTCCTGGTCGGCGTTCAACCTGATCCCGTACGCGCTGGTGCTGATTCACCTGCGCGTCTTCTATGCGCGTGAACAGGCGTGGACACCCACCTGGATCATTCTCGGCATCACCAGCGTGCAGATCACCCTGTCCGCGCTCGCACCGGTTCTCGTCTCACCGGACAATGTGGTCATCGCCCTCGGCGTGGCCCGCGGCCTCGGCTTCGTCACCGGCGCGGTCATCGGTGGCTGGCTGCTGCACCGCAGCCTCGGCGATCTGCGCATGGCGAATGTCGGCCAGACCATCACCCGCGTGGTGCTGGCTTCGCTGGCTGGTGGTGCGGTCCTGCTCATCGTGGACAAGGTGTTGGGCCTGCACCGGCTTTCGGACAGCTTCGGCGGATTCGGCTCGCTGGTGCGGGTCGGCCTCACCGCCATCGTCATGTTCGGCGTGGCATTCGGCCTGATGCGCCTGCTCGGCATTCCCGAGATCGTGGCCATCACCGTCGCGGTCTCACGCCGGCTCGGCATCACCCCGCCCGCACCGGATCTCGACCTCGACGGCACCCCGCTCGAGGACATCCACGAGACCACGCTGCTGCCCAAACCGGACCTGCGTAACGCACCGTACTACTACCGCTTCGATCCGTACCTCGACGCGCAGACCATGGTGCTGCCCGTCATCCGGCCCGATGCGGTTGAACTCACCGAAAAGACCGAGTTCCCGTACCCTGTTCGGCAGGCAAGCGCAACTGCCCAGACCAGCATGTCCGCGGACAGCCCCCGCGGCACGCCGGACAGTGCACGGACACCGGACGGCGGCTTCCGCACGACTTCGGATGCCGGCGCAGCGGTTCCGGCTCCGATACATCGGTCTTCGACATACCAGGGCGAAGGAGGAACGAGGGTGAGCGACGATGCGGCGGGCGGTGTCCCGGCCGCCGAATCCGCAACGGCCGCGGGCGGCGGGCTCTCCACGGACACCCCTCCCTCCGGCGCGGCCGGCGGAAAGCCCGGTGGCCGAGCCGAATCCGCGGCACGCTCCGGCGGACCCGGCGACCACGAGGAACCCGAGCACCTACCGGAGAAGGAGGACCACGCCGGTCCCGAAACCGGTGTGTACGAGGCCATCTCGCCGCAGATGCCGCCCATGCGGGTGGAATCGCCGAGCAAGCGCATCCAGCGCGGCCCCAAGCTGACGCCCGGCGCGTCCGTGGCGGGCGGCCGGTACCGGCTGCTGGCCAGCCACGGCGGCGCGCGCGGGCTGAAGTTCTGGCAGGCCCTCGATGTGAAACTGGACCGCGAGGTCGCGCTCACCTTCGTCGACGCCGATCAGCAGGCCACCGACAACTCCGGACACGATGGGCCGCAGGCCATCCTGTCGCGCACGCTGCGCCTGGGCCGGATCAACTCGCCCGGTCTGGCCCGCGTACTGGACGTGGTGCGCGGTTCGTCCGGCGGCATCGTGGTAGCCGAGTGGACCCCCGGCCGCTCGCTCAAGGAGATGGCCGAGACCGTGCCGTCGCCGATCGGCGCCGCGCGCGCCGTCCGGGCGCTGGCGGCCGCGGCCGAAATGGCGCACCGTGGTGGCGGTTCACTGTCCATCGACCATCCGGACCGGGTACGCATCAGCGCCGCCGGTGATGCCGTGCTGGCCTTCCCCGGCACGCTGTCCGATTCGGACGCCCAGTCCGACGTGCGGGGCCTGGGTGCCATGCTCTACGCGCTCATGACCGCGCACTGGCCGATCCGGGTCGGCGGCATCTCCGGCAGCGCGGCCACCGTCGGCGGCCTGCCGCTGGCCGACTTCGGCCCGGACGGAACGCCGGTGGAGCCCAGGACCATTCGGCCCGAGGTGCCCTTCGAGATCTCCGCGGTCGCGGTGCGGTCGCTGGAGTCCAACAAGGGCGTGCGCACCGCCGCCACCGTCCAGCACGTGCTGGAGCAGGCGTCGGTGGTGGACCAGAAGACCGACTTCATCCCGGTGCTGCGCCTGGGCCAGAAGCCGCCCAGCGCACCCGACGAGACCCTCGCCGATCCGGAACTGCTCGCCGCGGAGAA
The DNA here is from genome assembly GCF_040645495.1 of Nocardia sp. NPDC046763. Taxonomy (NCBI): domain Bacteria; kingdom Bacillati; phylum Actinomycetota; class Actinomycetes; order Mycobacteriales; family Nocardiaceae; genus Nocardia; species Nocardia sp. NPDC046763. The sequence continues at coordinate 258,401 of NZ_JBEYYI010000002.1, forward strand.
GGAACGTTCGCAGCGGATGATGTGGATCCTGGTCGGTCTGGGCGTGCTGGCCGCGCTGGTGGTCGGCGTCATCATCTGGTGGCTGCTGAGCGTCTTCGCGCCCGGCTCCTCCAACGCACCGCTCAACGAACAGCGCAATATCGGCCTCACCACCTCGGTGACGACGCCGCCCGGCCCCGGCGCGTCCCAGGCCCCGGCCAGTGCGCCCGCCACCGGCGGGGTGCCGGTGCCGGTCACGGGCGCCACGGTGTTCTCCCCGGAGGGCACCCCGGACAATGTCGGCAGCGTCGCGGCGGTGCTGGACAACAACCCGGCCACCACCTGGCGCACCGACGCCTACTTCCAGCAGTTCCCGGCCCTGAAGAAGGGCGTGGGCGTGCTGACCACCCTGGGCAGCCCCAGCAAGCTGACCAAGGTGGTCATCGAATCGCCCTCGCCCGGAACGCAGGTCGAGATCCGCACCTCGCCGACCGCCGCGCCGACCCTGGATCAGACCCAGCTGATCGGGTCGGCGGTGCTCGGCGACGGCACCACCGAGATTCCGGTGCGGGCCGATCAGCCGGCCCGCTACGTGCTGGTGTGGATCACCCAACTGGCCAACAACGGGGGCCAGTTCCAGTCTTCGATCGCCGAGATCCGGTTCGAAGCCACACCGTAGTCCGGGGGTTCGCGTTCCACTGCCGGTGACGACACCCGGCAGAGCTTCTGCTTCGATTCGTCACATTCCGACGGTCATCATCCGTCCGATTCGCCCGAACAGCCCGCCTACCAGGGCTTTTTTCGCGCAATCCACTGCTACCGAATCGTTATCTTGGATATGATCTTGCGTACTCTCGGCAAGGGGAGCTCCCGGGCGCCGGCTTCTACGGTCCCGGATGACAGCCGCACATCTCGGTGACGCCCGGCCCGTGAACAGGCCGCGCCCGCCGGTCTGAGGGGAAGCATTGTCGTCAGCGCACGAACTCGTGGAAGCACGGCAGGTCAGCGATCGCGACCTGCTCACCGCCCACGCCGGTGGGGCCCCCTACGCCTTCGCCGAACTGCTCCGCCGCCACCGCGACCATCTCTGGCAGACCGCACTACGCGCCTCCTACGGCCCCGAGGACGCCGCCGACTCGCTCCAGGACGCCCTGCTGTCCGTGCACAAGGCCGCGGGCGCCTTCCGGGGCGACTCCGAGGTGCGCAGCTGGCTGCATCGCATCGTGGTCAATGCCTGCCTGGACCGCATCCGCCGCAACAAGCTGCGCCGGACCGAACCCCTGTCCGAGGATACGGCCGACGAACCACGCTGCCCGCGAGACGATTTCGCGGCCCTGGAGGCCACCCTGATGGTCGACGCGGCGCTGTTCACCCTGCCCGCCGATCAGCGCACCGCCCTCGTCGCCGTCGAGCTCGAGGGCTACTCCATCGCGGATGCCGCTGCGCTGCTGGGCATTCCGGAAGGCACCGTCAAGAGCCGGTGCGCGCGCGGGCGGCGGCGACTCGCGGCGCACTTTCACGAAGCCGAAACCGGACATGCGATGAACACCTGAATTCCACTCGAACATCACGATATTGGGGGAACCTTGAACGGTTCCGCTGCGTCGGATACAAAGACAGGTCTGCGTTTCCTACTCGAGGCCCTGGAGGGGCAATGGAGGACACCGGAGGAGCAATGGCGGGTACCGCGGTACCTACGCCGCCCTTCTCCACCGAACTGCTCGCCGATCTACACGGCGGCAGTCTGCCGCCGGAAGAATCCGAGCGGCTCTGGCCCGCGGTCCGGCGTGACCCGGAGGCCATGCGCTATCTGCACTCACTCGACCGCGTCGACGATCGCCTGCACGACCTCGGCCGCGACGACCACATCGCCCACCCCATGCCCGCCGAGGTGGCCGCCCGTCTGGAACGCATGATCGAAGACCTCGCCACCGGCGACGAGGACCCGGCCCCGGCCACCGTGACCCGGCTGCCCGTCGCGCCGCCACTCGTCACCCGATCCACCCATTCGACCCCGCCGTCCACCACCCCCATGCCGGTGCTCGACGGCTCCATCTTCGACACCGGCCGGCTCGATCCCCGGGAGCTCGAGGATCCCGAACCCCGGGCCGCGCCCGAGGACGACACGGATCCCGGCGAGCCCATCCCGCTCGAGACCCCCTCCCGCCGCCTGCGCTGGCTCACCGTCGCCGCGGCCGCCGCGGCGGTGGTCGCGGGCGCCGTGGTGGCCGTGGACGCCGTCAGCACCCACACCGTGGCCCCGGCCGCCCAACCGGCCGCCGACGCCAACCTGGACCCGGGCATGGCGCCGACAGCCGTTCTCACCGCCATGGGCCGCCACGACATCACCGGCCCGCTGGCGGCCGGCAACGCGCTCGCCGCGTGCCTGCAGGCGGCCGGGCTGGACCGCCAGGTACTCGGCTCCCGCAGTGTCGTGTTCTCCGGCGCACCCGGAGTCCTGGTCCTCCTAGCCGGACCGAAACCCCCGCAAATCACCGCCGCCGTACTCGGAACAGGCTGCGGCCCAGGCAATCCCCAGGTCCTCGGACGAGCCGACATCGGCTAGAGGCAAACGATCCGCAAGAGCCGAGCCATCGTAGAGATCTACACAGGGCTCGCGGCCCGGCTCGATTCTGGACTGCACTTCGCCTCCCCGCGCTTGGAGCGGGGAGCGAAGCGGAGGAGCGGAGGAAGGAAGAATCGAGCCGGGCCGCGAACCGCGCGGAGCGAAGTGGAGGGCAATCAGACACGGGAACAACAGCGTTTAGGCTGTTGTTGACCGACACGCTCACGCTCGAGCGATCGAGATTCTGCACAACAGCTTCGGAGGGCCACCTTGAGCACGCCTGTTCGCGACCTGATCATCGTCGGTTCCGGTCCGGCCGGCTACACCGCCGCGGTGTATGCCGCCCGAGCGGAACTGGAACCGCTGCTCTTCGAGGGCACCCAGTTCGGCGGCGCGCTCATGACCACCACCGAGGTCGAGAACTTCCCGGGCTTTCGCGAGGGCATCATGGGCCCCGACCTCATGGAGGAGATGCGGGAGCAGGCCAAGCGCTTCGGTACCGACATCCGCACCGAGGACGTCGACGCCCTCGACCTGACCGGTCCCATCAAGAAGGTGACCGTCGGCGGCGAGGTCCACGAGGCCTACGCTGTGATCCTCGCCATGGGCTCCGCGGCGCGCTACCTGAACGTCCCGGGCGAGCAGGAGCTGCTCGGCCGCGGCGTCAGCGCCTGCGCCACCTGTGACGGCTTCTTCTTCAAGGGCCAGGACATCGTGGTGGTCGGCGGCGGCGACTCGGCCATGGAGGAGGCGACCTTCCTCACCAAGTTCGCCAGCTCGGTGACCATCATCCACCGCCGCGAGGAGTTCCGCGCCTCCCGCATCATGCTGGAGCGGGCCAAGAACAACGACAAGATCCGCTTCGTCCTGAACTCGGAAGTCGTTGCGGTGCACGGGGATACCGCGGTCACCAGCCTGACCCTGCGTGACACCCGCACCGGCGAGACCTCCGAGCTGGCCGCCACCGGCATGTTCGTCGCCATCGGCCACGACCCGCGCAGCGAACTGGTGCGCGGTCAGGTCGATCTGGACGGCGAGGGCTACGTGCTGGTCCAGGGCCAGAGCACCTACACCTCGCTGCCGGGCGTCTTCGCCGCCGGCGACCTGGTCGACCACACCTACCGGCAGGCCATCACCGCCGCCGGTACCGGCTGCCGCGCGGCCATCGACGCCGAGCGCTGGCTCGCCGAGCAGGGTGACATCACCACCAACACCCTCGATCACGCCGGTCAGCCGGTGGAAGTGAACAACTGAAGGAGCAGTACATGTCCGACGCCAAGACCAGTGCCACCAAGACGGTGACCGACGCCACCTTCGCCGACGAGGTATTGCTCAGCGAGAAGCCCGTGCTGGTGGACTTCTGGGCGGCCTGGTGCGGCCCGTGCAAGATGGTTGCTCCCGTGCTGGAGGAGATCGCCGCCGCCAACACGGACAAGATCACCATCGCCAAGGTGGACGCCGACAACAACCCCGAGACCGCGGCCCACTACGGCGTCATGTCGTTGCCTACCATGGTCCTGTTCCAAGGGGGCAAGGAAACCAAGCGGATCGTCGGCGCGAAGGGCAAAGCTGCCCTCTTGCGCGAACTGGAAGAAGTTCTTTAACGACGCTGGCTAGAATTTCGGCGCCAGCGGGTGCGTGGTTACGCAAGCTGCCTCCTTCGGCCCCTGACGCAGGCGCCAGGGTTAGGATGCCTGCACTCGACAGTTGCCGAAATTCGGTCCGGGTCTGAAACAATCGTTCGACGCTCCGGTCGTGCGTAGGTGTGAACCGCCGCATGAATGGGTACCCGGGTTGGCGGAAGGAAAGGGCTCTCACGCATGCACCGACTTCGTCACGGCGATACAGGACCAGCCGTAGCAGAGGTTCGGAGCACCCTGGCAAGCCTCGGATTCCTGCATTCCCACCCCAACAGCGACCCCTCGGGTCCGATCGGGGAGTACTGGAAGGACGCCGACGCGACCTTCGGCCATGATCTGGACTCCGCGGTGCGTGCCTTCCAGCAGCACCGCGGACTCCTGGTCGACGGCGTGGTCGGTCCGGCGACCTACCGCGCGCTGAAAGAGGCGTCCTACCGCCTCGGCGCGCGGACCCTCATCTACCAGCTGTCCGCACCGCTGTACGGCGACGATGTCGCCACCCTCCAGCGGCGACTGCAGGATCTGGGCTTCTATGTGCACCGGGTGGACGGCTACTTCGGCCCGCACACCCACGACGCGCTCACCTCGTTCCAGCGCGAGATCGGGCTGTCCTCGGACGGCATCTGCGGTCCGGACACGCTGCGCTCGCTGGATCTGCTGGGTGCCCGCGTCACCGGCGGCAATCCGCACCGCATCGCCGAGGAAGAGGTGGTGCACCGGGCCGGGCCGCAGCTCACCGGTAAGCGCATCGTCATCGATCCGGGTCTCGGTGGACCAGACAAGGGCTCGCCGGTGCCGACCGAATTCGGTGATGTCTACGAATCGGAGATCCTCTGGGATCTGGCCAGCCGGCTCGAAGGACGCATGGCCGCAACCGGTATGGAGACGTTCCTGTCCCGGCCGTGGGGGGCCAACCCCTCCGATGCCGAGCGGGCCGAGACCTCCAACACCTTCGACGCCGACCTGATGATCTCGCTGCGTTGCGCCAGCAATGACAGCGGTGCCGCCAGCGGCGTGGCCAGCTTCCACTTCGGCAACTCGCACGGCTCCACGTCCATGATCGGACAGGTGCTGGCCGGGTTCATCCAACGCGAGATCGTGGCGCGAACCTCGTTGCAGGACTGCCGGACCCACGCCCGCACCTGGGATCTGCTGCGGCTCACCAAGATGCCGACCGTCCAGGTCGACATCGGCTACCTGACCAGTGATTACGACTCCTCGGTGCTGACCAACCCGCGCATGCGCGATGTGATCGCCGAGGCCATCCTGATCTCCGTCAAGCGGCTGTACCTGCTGGGCCAGGACGACCAGCCCACGGGGACATACACATTCGCCGAACTGCTCGCCGAGGAACTGGCGGCCGCAGACCGGCTCTGATGTTTCACATGAAACAAACCCCTCCAGCCCGAATGGGCTGGAGGGGTTTTTCGTTGGGGGGTGGCAAACCCGCGCGGTCCATCGCGCCGCGATGCGGGTGGGCTACCGCGTGGCGATGCGGGTGGGCATGGTCAGCGCGGCCGCCGCGAGGAGCTGATCGAGCGCATGCTCGACGTCTTCCTTCCACAGGTGCTCGTGATCCAATTCCAGGCGCAGACGCGGGAATCGGTGATGCGAAGCGACCACCTTGAAACCGACGTCCTCCAGGAAGTCGGCCTCGATCATGCACTGCTCCGGCGAACACCCGGACGGGGCAGGCGCGGGGGAGCGGACCGGCGTGCCGATCCGCTCGCGCAGTGTCATGGAACCGATGGCCGGCATCGCGGTCGTCGGCGGATCCTTCCGAATGCCGAACGCCTCGATGGCCCGCACACCACGCCGCACCAGATCGCCCACCACGGCCTGAATCAGCTGAAGGGCTATGTCGGTGTCGCGGTAGGGCATTTCGGCGCTCAGCGTGGTCAGCAGCACCGCATCCGGGCTCACCGGGGACGTTGGGAATAAGCCAGCGCGCGGCACCGCGCTGGGCGGCGCATAGAGCGCGCAGCCCGCCGACCGGTCATCCACCACTGCGACCTGTCCGCACGACCCCCACTGCAACATGACGGTGGAGAGCCAGGCCTCCTTCTCGAAGGTCGGGTCGCTGAAGCTACGGGAATCCGCTGCCACGGCCGGATCGATCTCCCAGAACACGCACCGCCGCGCATGTGCCGGAAGTTTGTCGAGTCCGCCGAGGGTAAGTGCGGTCACGCTGGTCGACACCGCTCTGCTCAGCCTCCAGCTGTCTGATTCATCCACGCTCACGCCGCATCACACAGTGCTCGCCAGCAAGAATAAGCGATCAACGCTTTACGCCTCTCCAGGGCCATAAACCCGAACGTCACAGTGACGTTTCCACTGTGACCCTCGGGGTGGACCCACTCTAGGGCTTCGACTGCTCCATGAGACTGACAATTCGCTCGAGATCATCGATGGAGCCGAACTCGACCGTGATCTTGCCCTTGCGCTTGCCCAGACTGACCGTCACGCGGGTGTCGAAGGACTCCGACAACCGCTCCGCCACGTCCTGAAGACCCGGCATCTGAAGCGGCTTGCGTTTGGGCGCCGGGGGAGTGGCCGCATCCGGATTCCGGTTCGCCAGGGTGACGGCTTCCTCGGTGGCCCGGACCGACATGCCCTCCGCCACAATCCGCGCGGCCAGGGCCTCCTGCGCGTCGGACCCCGCCTCCAAGGCCAGTACGGCACGGGCATGCCCGGCCGACAGCACGCCGGCCGCCACCCGGCGCTGCACCGGAATCGGAAGCTTCAGCAGGCGAATCATATTGGTGACGACCGGACGCGAGCGGCCGATGCGCGAGGCCAGTTCCTCGTGGGTGACGCCGAACTCCTCCAGCAGCTGCTGATAGGCGGCCGCCTCTTCGAGCGGGTTCAGCTGCACCCGATGGATGTTCTCCAGCAACGCGTCCCGCAGCATGGAGTCGTCCGCGGTCTCACGCACGATGGCCGGGATGGCGGGCAGACCCGCCTCCTGGCTGGCCCGCCACCGCCGCTCGCCCATGATGAGCTGATAGCGGGGGACCGGTGCGGACTCGACCTGACGCACCACGATGGGCTGCATCAGACCGAATTCCTTGATGGAGTGCACCAGTTCGGCCAGCGCCTCATCTTCGAAGACGGTGCGCGGCTGCTTGGGATTCGGCTCGATCTGCTCCGGCGGGATCTCCCGGTAGACCGCACCCGCGTCCGTGGCGTCGACGACAGTCTCGACCGGATCGGGAACCCGATGCAGGTATGCCGACGCCGGCTGCGGACCGACCGGATCGAGACCGATGACAACATTGGCGGCGGCACTGCCGAGCCCACCGGGCGTGGTCGCCGGGCCGGTCGGGATCAGTGCCGCGAGGCCGCGCCCTAGTCCACCCTTCTTCGCCTGACTCATCGGCCTACCGACCCCTTCCGTTGTTCACCGTTCACCACCACCGAGATCTACCTACACACCGGATTGTGCGTCCGAAACGGGCGCCGCCGCAGTCTGCCGCGCCGAGTTGCGTGACGCGATCTCACGCCCGGCATCGAGGTAGCTCATCGCGCCCCGCGAGCCCGGATCGTAATCGAGGACGGTCATGCCGTAGCCGGGAGCCTCCGACACCTTCACGCTGCGGGGGATGACCGCGCGCAGCACCGCGTCGCCGAAGTGCGAGCGCACCTCCTCGGCCACCTGATCGGCGAGCTTGGTGCGACCGTCGTACATGGTGAGAACGACAGTGGAGACGTGCAATCCGGGATTCAGGTGTGCCTGCACCAGACCGATATTGCGGAGCAGCTGACCCACGCCCTCCAGTGCGTAGTACTCGCACTGGATGGGGATCAGTACCTCCTTGGCGGCGACCATCGCGTTGACGGTGAGCAGACCCAGCGACGGCGGGCAGTCGATCATGACGTAGTCGATGTCGTACCCGGCGAGGTTGGCCTCCTGGATGGCGGCCTTGAGCCGGCCCTCGCGGGCAACCATGGAGACGAGCTCGATCTCCGCGCCGGCCAGGTCGATGGTGGCCGGGATGCACAGCAGCCGTTCATTGTGCGGGCTCTGCTGGATGGCATCGCTGATCGAGCACTCGCCGATGAGGAGTTCGTAGCTGGAGGGGATACCCGAGTGGTGCGCGATGCCGAGAGCGGTGCTGGCATTGCCCTGCGGGTCGAGGTCGATGACCAGCACCCGCATGCCCTGAATGGCGAGTGCGGCAGCCAGATTCACGGCCGTGGTGGTCTTGCCCACGCCGCCCTTCTGGTTAGCGATGGTGATGACGCGCTGTTCTCTGGGACGCGGGATCTGGGCATTCGTGCCCGACAGCACCTGGCTCGCGCGTTGCGCCTCGGCGGCAATCGGGGTATCAGCGGAGATGTTCCCGAACGGGGTACGGCTGAACTCGTCGGTATCGAAGGGACCGCTATCGAGCATGCCGGGAACCCGGGACGTTGTTTCCCGTGAAACATTCGCCGGACCGTTGGACATACAGGCTCCTAACCCGAAGAACTCAAAGACACATGGCCGAGCAGAATTTCGCGCACCTGGCAGCAACGGCCGCGACGCTGCGTTGTCACCGAGGGCTGGCTCGAATCGGCTGGAAGTCGTTCACGCTCGACGTTCATTAGCTTGCCAGTAGTGGACACAATACGGAAGTTGAACGGACAGCTTCGCACCGCGACACACCTCGAGTCCGGGAAACTCACCCGTGAAACCACTCAAAGATCGCAACCGGCTTCATGTTTCACATGAAACATCGCGACCCCGGAGTCGCCCGAGCTTCGTCAGTGACGCTTCGGGCGACCGGTCCCGCGACCTCCGCCCTTGCGCTCCGCGCGGCGCTCGGCACGCGCCAAGCGCTCGGCACTGATGACATAGGTCGGCGTCTCGAGCACTCCCGCACCACATTCCAGAACCTCGGCGTGCCCCGCGCCCGCCTTGGTCAGGTCGTCGCGATCGCGCTCGAGTTCCTCCGCGGCGCTGATTCCCTTGAGCGCCAGCATCCGTCCGTGTTCGTGGACCAACGGCATGGACCACCCCGCAAGCTTCGCCAGGGGAGCGACCGCGCGGGAGGTGACGATATCCGCGCCGCCCGCCTCCTTCTTCACGCCGGCCTGCTCGGCCCGGCCGCGCACAATGAGGACATTGTCGAGTCCGGCCTCGGCCACGAACTCGGCCAGGAAGACGGTCCGGCGAAGCAGCGGCTCCACCAAGGTGATTCGGAGATCGGGCCGGGCAATGGCGAGCGGGATGCCGGGCAGGCCCGCCCCGCTGCCGATGTCGACCACCCGCACGCCGTGGGGGATCAGATCACCGATCACCGCGCAGTTGAGAATGTGACGATCCCACAGCCGGGGAACCTCACGCGGGCCGATCAGTCCGCGCTCCACGCCCGCGGTGGCGAGGGCGGTGTAGTAGAGCCGGGCCTTGTCGAGACGATCGCCGAAAACGACCGCGGCAGCGGCCGGGGGATCGACCGGACCCGGAGCGGTCATCTCGGTGTCAGGTTCCACGTGAAACATCCTTCCGAACGAACTTGCCCAACCCTGCGGGACTCTCGGGGATCGCGCCCCCGAACCCCCTCGCACGGTGGCGAATTGCGACGGGGGGACGACTTCAGATAAGCGTAGGGCCCCCGGGTCTCTGCAACCCGGGGGCCCTGCCGTACGTGTCCGCGTGTCAGGCGGGGAGCACCACCACGCGACGGTTCGGCTCCACGCCTTCACTCTCGCTCACCACACCGTCGAGAGCGGCCACGGCATCGTGGACGATCTTTCGCTCGAACGGGGTCATGGGGGCGAGGACTTCACGCTCACCGGTTTCCAGCACGCGCTTGGCGGCCTCGGTGCCGAGCGCGCTCAGCTCCGAACGACGATTGGCGCGCCAGCCCGCCACATCCAGCATGAGCCGGCTGCGCACGCCGGTCGCCTGCTGCACTGCCAGCCGGGTCAGCTCCTGGAGCGCATCCAGCACCTCACCCCGGCGACCTACCAGCTTCGCCAGATCCTTACCGCCGTCGATGCTCACGACGGCGCGGTCGCCCTCGACATCGAGGTCGATATCGCCGTCGAAGTCGAGCACGTCCAGCAGCTGCTCGAGGTAATCGCCGGCGATCTCACCCTCTTCGATGAGCGCTTCCTCGGCGTCGGTCGCGGCGTCCGGTGCCGCAGTCGCAGCCGTCACAGTGGGGTCCCCTCCGTCGGTTTCAACAGTCATGGTTGTTTCCTTCATCTGGAGTTGCAAGTCTCAGCGACGCCGCTTCTGGTTGGCGCGGCCACGATTACCGGAGCGCTTCTTGCCGGTGCTCGGCCGCGTGCCCGGCGCGGGCTTGGCACCGTTCTGGGACGCCTGCGGCGCGTCGGAGACAGCGTCCTCGACGGCACCCGCGGGGGCGTCCTCGACCTTGGCGGCCGCCTGCTTCTTGCGGACGTCGACCGGCTTGGCGCCCGGCTTCGGGGCGTTCTGCGCGCGACGTTCCAGGGCGGCCTGCTTCTTCGCTTTTTCTTCCTTGTCGATACCACCGAAGACGAGGTGCTGCTGCCCGTAGGTCCAGATGTTGTTGGAGACCCAGTAGATCAGGATGGCGACGGGGAGGAACGGACCACCGACGAGCACACCGAGCGGGAACACGTACAGCGCCAGCTTGTTCATCATGGCGGCCTGCGGGTTCTCCGCCGCCGCCTCCGACTGGCGGGCCACCGAGGCGCGGGCGTTCATGTGGGTCGCGATACCGGCGATCACCATGAGCGGAATGGAGACCGCCGCGATGGCCACCTTGCTCGGCACGCCGCCGTAGTCGGCGAAGGACTGCAGCACGGTGGCGGGCTCGGTGATGTAGGCCGACAGGGGAGCGCCGAAGAGCCGGGCGCTCAGGAAGGACTGGACGTCGCCCACACCGAAGATGTAGTTCGGGGTGTGCGCATTGTCGTAGGGCGACATACCCAGCTGCCCGATCCCATGACCGGTACGGTTGAACGACCGCAGCACGTGGAACAGACCCAGGAACACCGGAACCTGCAGCAGCACCGGCAGACAGCCCATGAGCGGGTTGAAGCCGTGTTCCTTCTGCAGCTTCTGCATCTGGACCGTCATCTCCTGACGGTCGTTCTTGTACTTCTTCTGCAGCTCCTTGATCTGGGGCTGCAACTCCTGCATCTGCCGGGTGGTGCGCACCTGCTTCACGAACGGCTTGTAGAGCACGAGCCGCAAAGTGAACACCAGGAACACCACGGCCAGTGCCCAGGCGAATCCGCTGTTCTTGCCCAGCACATACCCGAATGCCTGGTGCCAGAACCACAGAATGGCCGACACCGGGTAATAGATGAAGTCGAGCACGGCGCTATGCACTCCCGTCGTTCGTATCGCCGGTCACCGCGGGCGATGATCCTTCGTAAGCTGATGCCGCGTGCCGGTGCTTGCGCTCCGGTACGGGGTCCCACCCACCAGGGTGCCAGGGCGCACATTTCGCCAATCGGACGGCCGTCAGTACGAGCCCGACGAACAGTCCGCGGGTGCGCAGCGCTGTCACCGCGTACTCACTGCACGAAGGAGTGAATCGGCACACCGGCATGCGGGTGGGGGAGATATAGGTCCGATACAGCTCGATGAGGAATATCAGAGCTTTGGCCGGTATCCGGGCAGCGGCGCGCAGGGTGTTCATGAGAGAGCGCCGAGCTTGCGCAAACCGCTGTGCAACTGACGCAGCAGTTCGTCGGAGGGCGTGCCGGCGGCACCCGGCAGGGCGCGAATGACAATGTCTGCGCCGCCGGGCAATTCGGCCGTCAAGCTTGCGCAGATATGACGCAGGCGGCGGGCCACCCGGTGGCGTACCACCGCCGGACCCACCGCCTTGCTGACGATCAAGCCGAAACGCGGACCGCCCACCCGGATGACCGGGGTAGATCCGCTCGACTGATCGTCGTGTAGCAGTACGTGCACAACTAGGTCCCGTCTCCCGATCCGCCGGCCCTGGCGCACCGTCCGGGAAAAGTCGATGCGCCGGTGCAGCCGGTAGGGCTCAGGCAGCACCTGAGCATCCAGCGGAGTGCGGGCGGATGGGGGACCGGAGACCGGACGGCGAGTCGCACATACGACGCCGCATCCGGGGGTTACCGAATCAGGCCGTGAGCTTGGCGCGGCCCTTGCCACGGCGCGCCGAGACGATGGCACGACCCGCACGGGTCCGCATCCGAAGACGGAATCCGTGGACGCGCGCCCGACGACGGTTGTTCGGCTGGAACGTCCGCTTGCCCTTGGCCACGGTCAACACTCCTCTAGGTGGTGGGCATCCGGTGACGCCCGAAGCTTTGTCGGTGAAACAGTGCTCTCGAGGGACCTGGGTCTCTCGGTGCAATACCCTTGTAGGCACGGGCAGCAGACAGCCGCCACCGCACCATAGGGTGACTGTAGAAGGGTACTTACCCCCCGGACGAGGGTCAAACTCGGGGGTAGAGGCCCGATTTCCGCACTGGATCGATCGTTCCGCGTGGCGTTTGCTGGGGGTTCGTGTCGCGGCGTGGGCATCGTGTACGGTCCTTTCCAGTCCTTCGCTGCGACTGCGGTTGACTTTGCCAGCCGATTGCTGTGAACCCGCAGGTACGCCCCCGATTCGGGGAATCAGACACGCGGCTGCGTGTATCCCCAGGTTGTCCACATCTGTGGATAATTGTGTGGAAAGACCCCTGGAGTGGCATATTCGTAGGGCCGACGGTGACTCGCCGACGCCCGGTGACTGGGGGAGCCGAGCAGCGCAGACCGTCTGCTCCTATCGACCTACATCCGGGGAGGACTACGTTCGTGGACGACGAGCAGAATGTGCTGACGGCTGTCTGGCCCGAGGTGATCGCCGAGTTGGCGAGTGGTTCCGCGGATGGGGAGATCCAGCCGGTCAGCAAGGCTCATAAGGCGTGGCTCAACACTATCGAACCGATCACCTTCGCGCAGGGGTTCGCCCTGCTCTCGGTGCCGGGCACGATGGCGCAGGTGACGGTCGAGCGTGACCTGCGGGAGCTCATTCTGCGATCCCTGGCCCGTCGCGGTCTCCAGGTCGAGGGCCTGGGCGTGCGCATTCGCGCGCAGCAGCATCCGCCCGCCGGTCGCTCGGGGAGTGCTCCGCGGCACGCGCGCATGACCACCCGGCCCGAACGCCCGCGCGAACCCGAGCCGGCTCCTCCCGCGTATCCGGCCGAGCCGTCGATGGGCGAGCGTCCACAGCCCATGTATCAGAGTCCACAGGAGTACGCGGCGCCGCGCTACCTGCCTCCCCAGGACTACCCGGCCGAGTACGACGAGCACGATGCTTATCCACCTGTGGAATTCGGGCAGCCGCCGATGGCCGAAGAGTTGCCGATGTCGGCGCCGGACCGTCCGATGCCGGTCGGAGAGCCGCCCGTGCCGCCCCGGCGCCGCGACAACCATCGCAGCGTGCCCATGTCGCCCGGCCAGGAGTCGCTGTTCTCGCCGGACCCCGACGACGAACCCGTCCGTTCCACCTCGCAGCGGTATTCCGACGAACCTCAGCGCTATGCCGACGAACCCGCCCCGCAGCGGTACTCGGACGAGCCCGCGCCCCAGCGTTATTCGGACGAGCCCGCGCCGCGCTACTCGGAGGAACCGGCCGCACGCCGGCCGGTGGACGAGGCGCACGACGACGAGCCTGTGGTCAATGTCCGCAATTCGTGGCCGACCTACTTCAACCGGACGCCCGAACGCGAGCCCGCGCCCACGTCCTCGGCCAGCCTGAACGCGAAGTACACCTTCGATACCTTCGTGATCGGCGCCTCGAACCGCTTCGCGCACGCCGCGGCGGTGGCCATCGCGGAGGCGCCGGCGCGCGCCTACAATCCGCTGTTCGTCTGGGGCGCTTCGGGTTTGGGCAAGACGCACCTGCTACACGCGGCCGGCCACTACGCGCAGCGGCTGTTCCCGGGCATGCGGGTGAAGTACGTGTCCACCGAGGAATTCACCAACGACTTCATCAACTCGCTGCGTGACGACCGGAAGGTGGCGTTCAAGCGCCGCTACCGGGAGACCGACATCCTGCTGGTCGACGACATCCAGTTCATCGAGGGTAAGGAAGGCATCCAGGAGGAGTTCTTCCACACCTTCAACACCCTGCACAACGCCAACAAGCAGATCGTGGTGTCCTCCGACCGGCCGCCCAAGCAGCTGGCGACGCTGGAGGAGCGGCTACGCACTCGGTTCGAGTGGGGGCTCATCACCGATGTGCAGCCGCCGGAGCTCGAAACCCGCATCGCGATCCTGCGCAAGAAGGCCCGCATGGACCGCCTGGACGTGCCGCACGATGTGCTCGAACTGATCGCCAGCCGGGTGGAGCGCAATATTCGTGAGCTGGAGGGCGCGCTGATCCGCGTCACCGCGTTCGCGTCGCTGAACGGCCAGCCACTGGATCTGTCGCTGGCCGAGGTGGTGCTGCGGGATCTGATGCCGGACACCGCGACGCTGGAGATCACGGCGGCCACGATCATGGCCGTGACCGCGGAGTACTTCAACACCACGCTGGAGGAGCTGACCGGTCCCGGCAAGGCGCGGCCGCTGGCCCAGGCCCGGCAGATCGCCATGTATCTGTGCCGCGAGCTCACCGACCTGTCCCTGCCCAAGATCGGCCAGGCCTTCGGCCGCGACCACACCACGGTCATGTACGCGGAGAAGAAAGTACGCAAGGAGATGACCGAGCGGCGCCGCGTGTACGACCAGGTTCAAGAACTCACAGCCCGAATCAAACAGCGTTCGCGCTGATCCACAGTCCACAGGACCCCACGTCGTCTGACGTGGGGTTCTTTGTTTTCCGGGGTTGTGGATTCCTCGAGGATTCCTCGAGGAAGGTGTGTGGATTCCTCGAGGAATCCCACTGTTGTCCACCGGGTTGCCCCCAGGCCCTCATGCACAGGGGTGCACAACTTTTCGTGCACAGTTCCCACAGGTTGATTCATCCTCGAGGGCTGACCTGCCCGGATGCGCTCAGCGGCTTGTGGATTCCTCGAGGAATCCATGTCAGGTCCTCGAGGAATCCTCGAGTTGTCCCCGGTTTCGCTCAGATGTGCGCAGCATGGCCCGAAACGTGGGATCAACTCGAGGATGGCTCGAGGAGAACTGTGGAGTAGCGGGTCAACTCCACAGCCACGCGTTGTTCATCCTCGAGCCACCCCGACGACATCCACATGCCGCTGGATGCTCCGACCTGGGTGAATGGCCGAAGTCCACAGAACTAACAGGACCTACTACTACTTCGGTTCTTCTTCTAGGAGAGGTTCTTCTAAAACAGGGTGTGTGGAATCTCGGGTGGGGAGGGCACGGTCCGATGGGCAGTCCCTCCCCACCCGATCGGGCAGCAAGGAGAAGGCGGAGCAAGGGATCGGCGCCGAAAGGGGGTCAGGGGCAACGCCGTGAGAGTCCACGAGACTTCCGGTGGTGAGCCGGAGGGTCGGCGTAGGCACGTCGGTCTCGCGCAGGTACGGTTTGGTGTCGGCCCCGTGTGCGAGACTGCCGATTACTGATCCGAAGATCCGAACGACCGACAGTGGAGAGGACAGACCGGGCGATGGAGCTTGCAAGCATGAAGTTTCGGGTCGCCCGCGAGGACTTCGCCGAATCCGTAGCCTGGGTGGCCCGCAGCCTGCCGTCGCGGCCTCCGGTGCCTGTGCTCGGTGGCGTGCTTCTCGTGGCTGACGAGGACGGCCTGACGGTCTCCGGTTTCGATTACGAGGTCTCCGCGCAGATGCGGGTGGCCGCGGAGGTCGCCGGTCCGGGTCAGGTGCTGGTGTCGGGCCGCCTGCTGGCCGATATCACCAAGGCGCTCTCCAACAAGCCGGTGGACGTGTCGGTGGACGGCACCCGCGTGCTGATCGCCTGTGGCAGCGCCAAGTTCTCCCTGCCGACCATGCCCGTCGAGGACTATCCCCAGCTTCCCGAGCTGCCTCCGCAGACCGGTGAGCTCGCGGTGGACCTGTTCTCCGAGGCGGTCTCCCAGGTGGCCGTGGCCGCCGGCCGCGACGACACCCTCCCCATGCTCACCGGTATCCGCGTCGAGATCGAGGGCCCCAAGGTGGTCCTGGCCGCGACCGACCGCTTCCGTCTCGCCGTGCGCGAGCTGGAATGGCAGCCGGGTCGCGCCGATGTGGAGACCGCGGTGCTGGTCCCGGCCCGCACCCTGTCCGAGTCCGCGAAGACGCTCGGTGCGTCCGATCAGCCGGTGCAGCTGGCGTTCGGTACCGGCACCGACGGCCTGCTGGGCATCGTGAACGGCGGCCGCCGTACCACCACGCGCCTGCTCGACGCGGAATTCCCCAAGTTCCGGCAATTGCTCCCCAAGGAGCACACCTCCATCGCCACCCTCGCGGTGAACGCGCTGACCGAGGCCATCAAGCGTGTGGCCCTGGTGGCCGAGCGCGGCGCCCAGGTGCGGCTGGAGTTCTCCGAGGAGGGCCTGCTGCTCTCCGCCGGTGGCGACGACGCCGGCCGCGCCGAGGAGTGGCTGGAGGCCGAGTTCCACGGTGAGCCGCTGACCATCGCCTTCAACCCCGGCTACCTGCTCGACGGTCTCTCCGCCTCGCATTCGGACCGGGTGACCTTCGGCTTCACCACTCCCAGCCGCCCGGCCGTGTTCCTGCCGGCGCCGGAGGAGGAGCCCGCCCGGCTGGAGTCGGGCGCGTTCTCGGCCCTCAGCGGCAGCTACATCTACCTGCTGATGCCGGTGCGGTTGCCGGGCTGAGCCCGTTTGGCGATCCATCGACTCGGCGCGGACGACACACCTGTGCACAGTGTTGACAAACCTGTGAAAACTCGGCGTGCGTGGCGGATTCGCTGCGCACGTTCGAGTATCCCCAGCCGGGGCCGGACCCGGACCCGATCTCGGACATGGTGAACTAGCCGGATGCACGTGCGTGCGCTGTCACTACGCGATTTCCGCTCCTGGGAGGCCGTCGAACTCGAACTCGCGCCCGGTGGAACGGTCTTCCTGGGCTCCAACGGGAACGGCAAGACCAACCTGATCGAGGCTATCGGCTATCTGTCCACACTCGGCTCACACCGGGTGGCGGCCGACGCTCCGCTCATCCGCATCGGCGCGCAGAAGGCCCGGATCGGTGCGACGGTGGTCAATACCGGCCGCGAACTGCGGGTCGATATGGAGCTGAACCAGGGCACCGCCAATCGCGGCCAGATCAATCGCTCACCGGTGCGGCGGCCGCGGGAGATCCTGGGGATTCTGCAAACCGTGCTGTTCGCGCCCGAGGATCTGTCGCTGGTGCGCGGGGATCCGGGGGAGCGGCGGCGCTTCCTCGACGAACTGGCCACCGCGCGACTGCCGCGGCTGGCCGGGGTGCGCGCGGATTACGACAAGGTGCTGCGGCAGCGGTCGGCGCTGTTGAAAACGGCTGGGCGCAATGCCCGTTCGGGCGCGCGTTGCGCGGAGATGAGCACCCTCGATGTGTGGGACGGCCATCTGGCGGCGCACGGGGCGGTGCTGCTGGCGCAGCGGCTGCGGCTGGTGCACGACCTTTATCCACATCTTGCACAGGCTTATTCAGATATCGCGCCCGAATCCCGGCCCGCCGCAATCGGTTACCGCAGTGCGAGCCTGCCGCCGGAATTCCTGGATCCCGTCCGTGCGCCACAGACCGAGGACGAGGAGACACTGGAGGCGATCCTGCTGCGGGAGCTGGCCGCCGCGCGTCCCAAGGAGCTGGAGCGCGGGGTGTGCCTGGTCGGCCCACACCGTGACGATCTGGATCTGATGCTGGGTTCCGCGCCCGCGAAGGGTTTCGCGAGTCACGGCGAGTCCTGGTCCTTCGCCCTGGCGCTGCGGCTCGGGGCCTTCGAGCTGCTGCGTTCCGCCGGAACCGATCCGGTGCTGATCCTCGACGACGTGTTCGCCGAACTGGATCGCCGGCGCCGTACCGCCCTGGCCGCGGTCGCTGCCGGCGCCGAGCAGGTGCTGATCACCGCCGCGGTGCCCGAGGACGTGCCGCCGGAACTGGATGCCGCGCCGCTGCAGGTGGAGACCACGGGCGAGGCCGATCACCGGACGTCCCGGATAGCCGAGTCGGCGTCCATGTGACCTTGCGGCGGAATGGCGCGTTGTGCCGGTGATTCCGTCGGTGCGATGCGGCAGAATCACGTGACGAACCGCCGATGATCATCGGGATTCCCAGGTGTGGAAGGAGCTGTGGATGGTTGAGTCGACCGACGCCGACGACCGCACCTCGACCGGAGGCAACGACCGCACCCCGCCCGAGGCGAATCCCGTTGCTCCCCGCCAATCCAGCGACGCGACCGGTCCGGAACCGGAGTTGCGCGGCGTCGACCTGGCTCGGCGCGCTCTCGAAGAAGCACGTGCCGCGGCACGTGCGGCCGGTAAGTCGGTAGGTCAGGGCCGGGCCTCGCCGCGCAAAGGTGGCGTCCGTGCCCTGCGGCGGCGCAGCGGCTGGTCGGGCGCGCATCCGGACGAGCGCGATCCGCAGACCCTCTCCTCGCTGGCCATGCAGCTGGCCAAGGGGCGCGGCTGGTCGGCCAAGGTCGCCGAGGGCACGGTTTTCGGTCGCTGGGCCAGCGTGGTGGGGGAGGACATCGCGTCCCACGCCCAGCCCATCTCGCTGGAGAACGGCGTGCTGAGTATTCAGGCCGAGTCCACGGCCTGGGCGACTCAGTTGCGCATGTTCCAGTCCCAGATCCTCGCCAAGATCGCGGCCGCGGTCGGCAACGGCGTCGTCAAACAGCTCCGGATCAACGGTCCGACCGCGCCGAGTTGGCGCAAGGGCGAGCGGCACATCAAGGGCCGGGGCCCGCGCGACACCTACGGGTAGGTCGCGAATTCTCGCTCCGGCGCGTTTGTTTCACGTGGAACGAGAAGAGATCGTCACTCGGAGCGTCCGGAGATCACGGAGAACCCTCGCGCAAACCGCTCTGAGCCCGTGCTCACATCGCCCGCTGAGGCTTCCGGAACCCCCCGCACCCATAACGGGTCATGTCGCTGGTCGATTTCATGACCCTACGGCCCACCCAGGGGTGTCATAGGTGGGTTCTCTGTCGGTCGTACCAGTAGGATGGGGGAGTAACTAGCGGCGATACCTCCCGGCGCGTTCCGCAGCGCCCGCGCGTGAGCCCCCGTAATTCTCGAGCAGACAGTGTCTGGGTACTCGAGCAGACAGCGTCTGAGGGCTCCACGCGTGCCACGCATTGTGCCGGGGGGATCAGCAAGTAAGGAGAGCTACCCACCAGTGGCTGCCATGGACTCCAACGCAGAAGGCTCGACCAAGCAGGGCAATCAGTCGTACAGTGCGACCTCGATCACGGTGCTCGAGGGGCTGGAGGCGGTACGCAAGCGCCCCGGCATGTACATCGGCTCCACCGGTGAGCGCGGCCTGCACCACCTGATCTGGGAGGTCGTCGACAACTCGGTCGATGAGGCGATGGCCGGGTATGCCACGCGTGTCGATGTCACCCTGCTGGCCGACGGCGGTGTCGAGGTCGTCGACGACGGTCGTGGTATCCCCACCGATATGCACGCGCAGGGGGTGCCGACCATCGAGGTGGTCATGACCCAGCTGCACGCCGGCGGCAAGTTCGACGGAGAGTCCTATGCGGTGTCGGGTGGTCTGCACGGTGTCGGCATCTCCGTGGTGAACGCGCTGTCCACCCGCCTCGAGGCCGAGGTGGACTACGGCGGCTACCACTGGACCCAGGAGTACAAGGACGCCAAGCCGGGCAAGCTGATCCAGGGCGAGTCGACCAAGAAGACCGGCACCACCATCCGGTTCTTCCCGGACCCGGACATCTTCGAGACCACCACCTTCAGCTTCGAGACGGTCGCCCGCCGCCTGCAGGAGATGGCGTTCCTGAACAAGGGCCTCACCATCACGCTGACCGATCAGCGGATCCACGAGGGCGACATCACCGACGAGGTGGTGAGCGAAACCGCCGAGGCGCCCAAGCATCTGGACGAGAACGCGCCCGCCGCCGAGCCGAAGATGAAGACCCGCACCTATCACTACCCGGGCGGTCTCGAGGACTACGTCCGCCACATCAACCGGACCAAGACGCCGATTCACAACTCGATCGTCGGCTTCACCGGCAAGGGCACCGGCCACGAGGTCGAGGTCGCGATGCAGTGGAACTCGGGCTACTCCGAGTCCGTCCACACCTTCGCCAACACCATCAACACCCACGAGGGCGGCACCCACGAGGAGGGCTTCCGCGCGGCGCTCACCACGGTGGTGAACAAGTACGCGAAGGACAAGAAGCTTCTCAAGGAGAAGGAAGGCAACCTCACCGGTGACGACATCCGTGAGGGTCTTGCCGCCATCGTGAGCGTGAAGATCGCCGACCCGCAGTTCGAGGGCCAGACCAAGACCAAGCTCGGCAATACCGAGGTGAAGTCCTTCGTCCAGCGCACCTGCAACGAGCACATCTCGCACTGGTTCGAGGCGAACCCGGCCGATGCGAAGACGATTGTGCAGAAGGCGGTTTCGTCGGCGCAGGCGCGGGTGGCGGCCCGCAAGGCGCGCGAGTTGGTGCGCCGCAAGTCCGCCACCGATATCGGCGGCCTGCCGGGCAAGCTGGCCGACTGCCGCTCGAAGGATCCGAGCAAGTCCGAGATCTACATCGTGGAGGGTGACTCCGCCGGTGGTTCGGCCAAGTCCGGCCGCGATTCGATGTACCAGGCGATCCTGCCGCTGCGCGGCAAGATCATCAATGTGGAGAAGGCGCGCATCGACCGCGTGCTGAAGAACACCGAGGTGCAGTCGATCATCACGGCGTTCGGCACCGGTATCCACGACGAGTTCGACATCAACAAACTGCGCTATCACAAGATCGTGCTGATGGCCGACGCCGATGTGGACGGCCAGCACATCTCGACGCTGCTGCTCACCCTGCTGTTCCGCTTCATGCGCCCGCTGGTCGAGCACGGTCACGTCTTCCTGGCCATGCCGCCGCTGTACAAGCTGAAGTGGCAGCGGTCCGAGCCGGAGTTCGCCTACTCCGACCGGGAGCGGGACGGTCTGCTGGAGCGCGGTCTGGCGGCCGGCAAGAAGATCAACAAGGACGACGGCATCCAGCGCTACAAGGGTCTCGGTGAGATGAACCCGAAGGAGCTGTGGGAGACCACCATGGATCCGAGCGTGCGCGTGCTGCGTCTGGTCACTCTCGACGACGCGGCCGCTGCCGACGAGCTGTTCTCCATCCTCATGGGTGAGGACGTGGAGGCTCGCCGCAGCTTCATCACTCGGAACGCCAAGGACGTGCGGTTCCTGGACGTGTAGCGAAGTGGGGCCAGAGGAATCGAACCTCCGGCCCCTGCGTGCTTGCACTCGGACCCGCCCAAATGACTTCCTACGGAGATTAATTCATGACTGAGACTTCGCTTCCGCCTTCGGGTGGCGACCGCATCGAGCCGGTCGACATCCAGCAGGAGATGCAGAACTCCTACATCGACTACGCCATGAGCGTGATCGTGGGCCGCGCGCTGCCGGAGGTGCGCGACGGCATGAAGCCGGTGCACCGCCGCATCCTGTACGCGATGTACGACAACGGGTATCGGCCCGACCGCGGCTATGTGAAGTCCGCGCGCCCGGTTGCCGACACCATGGGTAACTACCACCCGCACGGTGACTCGGCCATCTACGACACCCTGGTGCGCATGGCGCAGCCGTGGGCGATGCGCTATCCGCTGGTCGACGGCCAGGGCAACTTCGGTTCCCGCGGCAATGACGGCGCGGCCGCCATGCGGTACACGGAGTGCCGCCTGACGCCGCTGGCGATGGAGATGCTGCGCGAAATCGACCACGAGACGGTCGATTTCATCCCGAACTACGACGGCAAGACCCAGGAACCGGTCGTGCTGCCGAGCCGGGTGCCGGCGCTGCTGATGAACGGCTCCAACGGCATCGCGGTCGGTATGGCCACGAATATCCCGCCGCACAACCTGACCGAGTTGGCCGAGGCCATCTACTGGGCGCTGGACAACCATGAGGCCGATGAGGAGGCCACCCTCGCGGCGTGCATGGAGCGGGTGAAGGGTCCGGACTTCCCGACCTCGGGCTTGATCGTGGGTACCCAGGGCATCCACGACGCCTATACGACCGGGCGCGGCTCGGTCCGCATGCGCGGTGTGGTGGAGATCGAGGAGGACAACCGGGGTCGCACCACGATCGTCATCACCGAGCTGCCGTACCAGGTCAATACGGACAACTTCATCAACGCGATCGCCGAGCAGGTGAAGGACGGCAAGATCGCGGGTGTCTCCGACATCCACGACGAGTCCTCGGATCGCGCGGGTCTGCGCATCGTGGTCACGGTGAAGCGGGACGCCATCGCCAAGGTGGTGCTGAACAACCTCTACAAGCACACCCAGCTGCAGACCTCGTTCGGCTGCAACATGCTCTCGATCGTCGACGGGGTGCCGCGCACGCTGCGCCTGGATCAGATGATCCGGCTGTATGTGAACCACCAGTTGGACGTGATCATCCGGCGCACCCGGTACCTGCTGCGCAAGGCGGAGGAGCGGGCCCACATTCTGCGCGGTCTGGTGAAGGCGCTGGATCAGCTGGACGCGGTGATCGCGTTGATCCGCCGTTCGGCCGATACCGAGACCGCGCGCAGCGGCCTGATGCAGTTGCTGGAGATCGACGAGATCCAGGCGACCGCCATCCTCGATATGCAGCTGCGCCGCCTGTCGGCTCTGGAACGCCAGAAGATCCTGGACGAGTTGGCCAGGATCGAGGCCGAGATCGCGGATCTGAACGACATCCTGGCCAAGCCGGAGCGACAGCGCGCCATCGTCCGTGACGAATTGGCGGAGATCGTCGACAAGTACGGCGACGACCGCCGCACCAAGATCATCGCGGCCGACGGCGATGTGCAGGACGAGGACCTGATCGCCCGCGAGGACGTGGTCGTGACGATCACCGAGACCGGCTACGCCAAGCGCACCAAGACCGACCTCTACCGTTCGCAGAAGCGCGGCGGCAAGGGCGTGCAGGGCGCGGGTCTCAAGCAGGACGACATCGTCAAGCACTTCTTCATCACCTCCACCCACGACTGGCTGCTGTTCTTCACCAACAAGGGCCGGGTGTACCGGGCCAAGGCGTACGAGCTGCCCGAGGCCAACCGCACCGCGCGCGGCCAGCACGTGGCGAACCTGCTCGCCTTCCAGCCGGACGAGAAGATCGCCCAGGTCATTCAGATCAAGTCCTACGAGGACGCGCCCTACCTGGTGCTGGCCACCCGCAAGGGTCTGGTCAAGAAGTCCAAGCTGACGGACTTCGATTCCAACCGGACCGGCGGCATCGTGGCGGTGAATCTGCGCGATGAGGACGAATTGGTCGGTGCGGCACTGTGTTCGGCGGACGACGATCTGCTGCTGGTGTCGGCGCACGGGCAGTCCATCCGCTTCAATGCCAATGACGAGGTGCTGCGCCCGATGGGCCGGGCTACCTCCGGCGTGCAGGGCATGCGCTTCAATGCCGACGATGAACTGTTGTCGCTCAACGTGGTTCGCGACGCGGAGGGCATCTATCTGCTTGTCGCGACGGCGGGCGGGTACTCCAAGCGCACGGCCATCGACGAGTACACGGCGCAGGGTCGCGGCGGCAAGGGTGTGCTGACGATCCAGTACGACCAGAAGCGTGGCAATCTGGTCGGTGCGCTCATCGTCAATGATGATGATGAGCTGTATGCGATCACCTCCGGTGGCGGTGTCATTCGCACCACGGCGAGGCAGGTTCGCAAGGCCGGTCGCCAAACCAAGGGCGTGCGGTTGATGAACCTGGGCGAGGGCGATATTTTGCTCGCGATCGCTCGGAACGCGGATGAGCCCGACCAGGTTGCCGAAGATGACACCAGCGGTTCGGCGAAGCAGTAGTTTCTCCACAGCAGCGGCGGCACAAACGGATCGAAGGATTCACCATTGACCACGAATCAGCCGAATGACCAGCGGGGTCACGCCAATGGCGTGACCGAGAGAATCGCCCCGTCCCCGATTCCGCCGCGGCCTATTCCGCGGACCGGCGGGAACGACGGCGGTGCGCCGCAATCACCCGAATTGTCGGACCAGTCCGGCGATTTCGGGCCGGAAGGTAACAATTCGGCAGAGGCCGCGGCACCGGAGGCCGCGGACGCCCAGGGCGGCTCGCCCTTCCAGGAAGGCTGGTCGCAGCTGCCGCAGCGAGAGCCGCAGTCCAACCTGTACCGCCCGGGCCAGGCCCCGACGCCGGGCAGCACCGCCAGCCTCAAGGGCGGCGGTCTGCAAGGCAGCGGTCTGCAGGGCGGCGGCCTCAACGCCGGCGTCTCCAATGCCCGCACCACCGCCGACCTGGCCGCCAAGGCGGCGCGCAAGGAGGCGGCCATGGTGAAGTCCGTCGGCATCGACGGACCGACCCGCAGCATCGCCCGCCCGGAACTGGTCAAGGATCTGCCGGATCTGTCCGAGCTGCGGCACCCGCTGCCGCCGCCGGAGCCGATCGCGCCGGCCGGTCCGGTCTCGCCGTCCGCCCCCGCGGCGATGGCGCAGGCCGCGGCCACCGGTGAACCGTTGCGAGCCACCGTGCAGCTGCGCCACATCGATCCGTGGTCCACGCTGAAGGTCTCGCTGGTGATCAGCGTGGCGATGTTCTTCGTGTGGATGCTGGCCGTCGGCCTGCTGTACCTGGTGCTCGAGGGCATGGGCGTCTGGGAGCGCCTGAACTCCACCGTCTCCACCTTCACCGACTCCAGTTCGGACAGCTCCTCGGCGCTCATCGACGCGGGTACGGTCTTCGGCTACGCCGGCGTCATCGGCCTCATCAATGTGGTTTTGCTGACGGCGCTGTCCACGGTGGGCGTGTTCGTCTACAACCAGTGCACCGATCTGGTCGGTGGCATCCAGGTCACCCTGGCCGATCCCGACTAGGAAACCGCTGTTTTCGATCCGCCGCTACGGCCGGTCCGGACTGCTCCCCGCAGGCCGCTGACCGGCCGTTTTGGTTATCGACGGTTGGGTGCGGTAATCTTCTGCCTCGTTCGAGTTGCACACTTCGAACACCCACTAAGGGCCTATAGCTCAGGCGGTTAGAGCGCTTCGCTGATAACGAAGAGGTCGGAGGTTCAAGTCCTCCTAGGCCCACTCAAAGGATCGAAAACGCCTTCCGGGAATCCCGGGAGGCTTTTTTCATTTCATGAATAGGCCACTGCCGCATCCGGATACGACGCGCACGGAATACGAAAAAGCCGCAGGCTGCGAGGCAACCTGCGGATTTCGTTTGTGGAGCCTAGGGGAATCGAACCCCTAACCCCTGCCTTGCAAAGGCAGTGCTCTGCCAATTGAGCTAAGGCCCCAGACCTGCACGAAGGTACATGTCGGAGTTGGCCCAGGTCAAACCCCGTGCTCAGTCGGCTGCCGGTTGGTGCTCGGGGCAGTTGACACGGAGGTCACACGGGGGGAGCGGCTGCTGGAGCAGCTCGCAGCGGGGCGTGCCCGCATCGCCCGGGCGGTAGAAGCGGCAGGTGGTGCAGGTGCGGGCCACCTGCACCACCCCGGCCCGGAGCAGCCCGGCTATCAGGTCGAGCAGGGTACGCAGGGTCTGATCCTGTTGTGCGCCGGGCAGATCCGCGACGCAGGCGCGCAGCACGTCGTCCGCGGCGCGGATCTCGGCAGCCAGTTCGGTGCCGTCGGGGGTGAGGACGATGGCGCTGCGCCGACGGTCGCCCGGGGCGGGCTGCCGGGCCACATGACCCTTGCGTTCCAGGGCCAGCAGCGAATCCGACACCGTGGGCTGGCTGACCCCGAGTTCGGCGGCCAGCAGCCCGGTGAGGGGCTCCGGTGGTGGGCCCTCGGCGAGGGTGCGCAGTAATTCGAGTTGCAGGGGCGTCAGGCCGGTGCGGGAGGCGATGGCCTGACGGTGAGCGCGGACGCCGCGGGCTATCCGGTCCAATGCCGCGACCACCTTGTCCGCGACCTCCGCTCCGACTCGGTCGACGCCGTTGTTGTCTCCCGCATTCACCACAGGTCAGGACTGTACGGCCTGGCCCACAGCACCGCCGACAGGGTGATCGCCTTGAACCAGGCGTGATACATGACATCGACGTCGGCGGCGGACGCGCCGGTCGCGCCGAGGAAGTCGTGGACCGTCACGGTGATCGGCACGATGAGCGCGAGCAGATGCCGCAGGGGAATGTGGGTGGCGGGCGAGTCCACCCCATCGGTGCGGTTCTTGCCGGAGGTGTGGTGCCGGCGCGCGATCTCTTCCTGGTAGGCCAGCCAGTTCGCGTCGTACTCGCGGGTGCACACATCGGCGATCCACTGCCCGAATCGGGCGCGTACGGCGGCCAGGTAGGCCGGATCGGGTTGCCCGTCGGCGCCGGCGAAGGTGGCGACCAGATGGCTGTTCGCGCCGACGAATCCGTACCAGACGTCGAGGATTCGATCGGTCTGCGGCACCAGGATTTCCCCGGCGCGCCGCAGGGCTGCGGCATCCTCGGCGCTCCACAGCAGCGATCGCTGGAGTTCGGCGAGCTCGTCCAGCGAGATCGGGGAGGCCGTGAGATTCGAGCTGTCGTAGGTGTATCCGGCGGGGGCTGGGATCGTCATGCCGAGAACAATAGGAGTCCTATGTTTGTTCGTCAAGACTCCGCCAAGTAGGGTGGGAGACATGAAATTCGTCCTCACCCTCGTTGTGATCGCCGCCGTTGTCTTCGGAATCAGCAAGCTGCGTCAGCGCAATGACGCCGACCTCTGGCACGAGGTCACCGCCCGCTGAAAACCGCTGACGGTGTGCCGATTTCGTGAACCCGATGCCGAATCGGCGCGCCGTTCGCCGGATGCGTCGCGCCGCCCACCGCCCACTACGGTGAGTCCGCGAGTGTCCGGCTGACCCTGCTTTCGAGTGTTTCGTTGCGCGACAGGAGATCACCGGGCCGCGCGTGCGGACGCGGCAGCGCTGGAGATCCACGCGGCGGCGGCCGAAAGACGATCCCGCGCAGGCGATCTGGCGCCAGCGATGACCAGCGGCAGCGTCATCGACGAGGAAGACGTCGTCGAGATCGGGTGTGTGGATGGATAATTCGGCCGCGTGCAGGCCGGTGGCGGGGAGCCGCCGCGGCGTCGAGGGTGCGCGGATCGGTGAAACGCAGGTTCACGTGACTGCCCGGCACCAGCCGCTCGAGTTCTTCCGGAGTACCCTCGGCGACCACCTCGCCGCCGTTCGGCAGGCGGCGGTATCACCGCGGTTTCACGCGGTGGCGGTGATGGAACCGATCGGGAAGTTCGGGGCTGTGACACGAAACAAGCGGGGGTTTTCCCGTCGATTCACGCCGTAAGGTCGAAGTATGGCGTCCACTGAGATCTCCGAACTGGTGCAGTCCGTGGTGGAGCCTTATCTGCTGAGCGGACCACGCAAGTACAACCGCAACCAGGTGGCGGACCTGACCGGGCTGCCCAACAGCGTCACCCGCCGGCTGTGGGTGGCCCTCGGTTTCCCGGCCGACCCGGACGACAAGGCCGAGGAGTACGGCGACTCCGATGTCGAGGCCGCCCGGACGTTCGCCAAACTGCACGTGCTGGCCTCCGCGGACGTGCACCGGCAGACCACCGCGGCGCGCACGCTGGGCCGGTCCATGGCCCGGCTCGCCGAGTGGCAGGTCGATCTGGTGACCGAGGAGATCCTGGATCGCATCGCCACCATCACCCGTGAGCGGCCGGACACCGATCCGACCGAGGCCGCCCGCATCGCCACCGACGAGGTGGTCACCGAGTTCGAGACGTTGCAGCGCTACGCCTTCCGCCGGCACCTGGACGCCGCGCTGGCGCGGTCGCTGGACGGGGGAGCGGTGGCCGGGGACACGGTGCGCGAGCTGGCCGTCGGTTTCGCCGACATGGTGGGTTACACCCGCCTGACCCGTCACCTGGAGGCCGATGAGCTGTCGGCGCTGCTGGAGGCCTTCGAGACGGCCACCAGCAATGCGATCGTGGCCAACGGCGGCTGGGTGATCAAGAACGTCGGTGACGAAGTCATGTTCGCGGCCAATACCGCCGCCGGGGGCGCGCGCATCGCACTGGCTGTGCAGGAGGCCGCCATCGCCTCGCACGGCGTCACCCAGGAACTCCGGGTGGGTCTGGCCTACGGCGAGGTCCTGCAACGCTTCGGCGACCTCTACGGCTCGGTGGTGAATACCGCCGCGCGGCTCACCGGTGTGGCCCGGCCGGGCACGGTGCTGGTCGACGACGGCGCTGCGGAGGCGATCGAGAACGACCCGGAATTCATGCTGCGGCATCTGGCCACGGTGCGGGTGAAGGGAATCAACCGGTTGTACGGGCATGTGCTGCGCCGCAATGTGATTCGGCCGTTGGTCTGAGCGATTCCGTTGCCGGACGAGGATTCCGCCGCCGGGCGAACCTGGTCCGGGAATAGGGGCGGGCCTCGGCGAAGGGGGGGAGTTAGCCGAGGCCCGCGTAAGGTCGGCCCGGGGGGGAGGGGCCGACGGGAACGATCCTACGCGACGAATTCGGATTGTGTGGCTATCGGGGGCCCGCGTTCCAAGATTTTTTCGCGGAAAAGAATGTCGTACCCGGGTGAGACCATGCCACTGTGACCGAAATACGCCCTTCGCCGAAATCGATTCGAGTAGTGCACTACTCGCGATCGTGGCCGGTGTGCGGGCGGATCATCGAATCGGCCGCATCCCGTACCGGCAACCCCGAGCACCGCCGGACCCCCAACGGGATGCGGCCTCTTTGGTGTAATGGCAGTTCAGAGCCGTTGCGGCAGACCAACCACGAAACACCAGGAGAATCATGCCCGACGCGATAGTCGCCGAGGGTCTGGTCAAGAGGTACGGCCCGTTGGTCGCCCTCGACGGCTTGGACCTGTCCGTCCCCGAAGGCACCGTGACCGCCTTGCTCGGCCCCAACGGCGCGGGCAAGACCACCGCCGTGCGGGTGCTCACCACCCTGCTGATCCCGGACGCGGGCCGCGCCACCGTCGCCGGCGTGGACGTGCTGAAGGATCCGCAACTGCTGCGTTCCCGCATCGGCACCTCCGGCCAGTACGCCGCCGTCGACGAATACCTCACCGGCTTCGAGAATTTGGAGATGGTCGGGCGGCTGTACCACATGGGCGTGCAGCGCAGTAAGGCGCGCGCCCGTGAGCTGCTGGATCGCTTCCGGCTCACCGATGCGGCCGACCGGCCGGTGAAGGGCTACTCCGGCGGCATGCGGCGGCGGCTCGACCTGGCCGGCGCGCTGGTGGCGAATCCGCCGGTGCTGTTCCTGGACGAACCCACCACGGGCCTGGATCCCCGTGCGCGCCTGGATCTCTGGGATGTCATCGAGGAGCTGGTGGCGGGCGGCACCACGCTGTTGCTGACCACCCAGTACCTGGAGGAGGCCGACCGGCTCGCCGATTCCATCGCCGTCATCGACCACGGCCGGGTCATCGCCGAGGGCACCTCCGACGAGCTCAAGGCCATGGTGGGCGGCGACCGCATCGAGCTCGTCGTCGACCATGCCGACAATCTGACCATCGCGCAGCAGGCGCTGAAAGGCCTGGCGCACGGGGAGATTCGCCTCGAACCCGGCCTGCGGCGCATCATCGTGCCGGTCGAGGACGGTTCGCAGGCTCTGGTGGACGCCATCGGGCAACTCACGAAACATGAAGTGCGCATTCATGATGTGGGTCTGCGCCGCCCCTCGCTCGATGACGTGTTCCTGTCGCTGACCGGGCACGAGGCGGAGGAGCTGGTCAACGGAAACCGTTCCGCCGACGAGAATGTGGCGGGTGGTGCCCGATGAGCGCCCTTCTCGCCGTCGCCGAGAAGCCTTCGCTCCCACAGCGACTCGCCGTGGTCGTCAGCGACAGCCTGACCATCACCAAGCGCAATGTCATCAAGATTCGACGCGTACCCGACGTGCTGGTCTTCTCGACCCTGTCGCCGATCATGTTCGTGCTGTTGTTCGCCTACGTCTTCGGCTCGGCCATCACCGTGCAGGGCACGTCCTACCGGGAATTCCTGATCGCCGGCATCTTCGCCCAGACCGTGGTGTTCGGATCCACCTATACCGGTCTGAGCCTGGCCGAGGACATGCAGAAGGGCATTATCGACCGCTTCCGCTCGCTGCCCATGGCGCCGTCCGCGGTGCTGATCGGCCGCACGGTGGCGGACATGGTGATGAATGTGGTGAGCCTGGTCGTCATGTCGCTGACCGGTCTGGTGGTGGGGTGGCGGATCCGCGGTTCGTTCCTCGACGCCGTGCTCGCCTATGTCCTGCTGCTGTTGTTCGCCTACGCGGTGTCGTGGATCCTGGCCTTGATCGGCCTGATCGTGCGGGCGCCGGAGGTCTACAACAATGCCAACTTCATGGTGATCTTCCCGCTCACCTTCATCGCCAACACCTTCGTGCCCACCGCCAACCTGCCCACGGTGCTCCGCATTGTGGCGGACTGGAATCCGGTGTCGGCGGTGACGCAGGCGACCCGCGACCTGTTCGGCAATACCAGCCCGATGGGGCCGAGCGCGGACGTCTGGCCCATGCGGCACCCGGTCGCGACCACCCTGATGTGGATCGTGGTGATTCTCGCGGTCTTCGTGCCACTGGCGCTGAATCAGTACAAACGGTCGGTGAGCCGCTGACCCGTCGGCCGATGTCGCCGACCCGTCAGTGGATCGGCGACAGGTCCGGAGTCGGCGCGGAGCCGTTGCGCGAATAGCCCAGGCGCGGCGGCTCCGCGGCCGGCGCCTGCGGCTGCGGGCGCTTGCTCACGAAGAACGCGATGACGCCGCCCGCAATCGCGACGAGGGCGGCCACAATGACCTTGTTACGAACGCTCCCCAGCTCCATCCGACCATGCTGGCACAGCAATGGAATTCGTGCACGAACGGGGGAGCGAACGCGGTTACTCGACGGTAACGCTCTTGGCCAGATTGCGGGGCTTGTCCACGTCCCGGCCCAGCGCCATGGCCGTGTGATAGGCCAGCAGCTGCAGCGGGATGGTCAGGATGATCGGGTCCAGTTCCGGGCACACCGCCGGGACCCGAATGACCGAGTCCGCCAAGCCATCCGGCAGATCGGTGTTGGTGACCGCGATGACCGGCCCGCCGCGCGCCTTGATCTGCTCGATGGTGGTGATGTTCTTGGCCAGCAGCTCGTCGCCGGGGACCAGCACGATGCTCGGCATCTCCGGGTCGATCAGCGCCAGCGGGCCGTGCTTGAGCTCGGAGCCCTGGTACGCCTCGGCGTGAATGTAGGAGATCTCCTTGAGCTTCTGCGCGCCCTCGCGCGCCACCGGCCAGGCGCGCACCCGGCCGATGAAGAACATGCTGCGCGCCTTGGCGAATCGGGACGCGATATCGGCGATCTCCTCGTCGGCGGCCAGCACCGTGTCGATCGCGTCGGGCAGCGCGCGCAGTCCGCTGACGATGCGCTCACCGCCGGCCGCGGACAGATCCCGCACCCGGCCCAGCAGCAGCGCCAGCATGGCGAACGACACCGTCATATTGGTGAGCGCCTTGGTGGAGGCCACCGACACCTCCGGGCCCGCGTGCAGGAACACGCCCGCACCGCACTCCCGGGCGATGGCGCTGCCGACCACGTTCACCGCGCCGATGACCCGGCCGCCCTTGCGCTGCAATTCCTGAACGGCCGCAAGGGTATCCAGGGTCTCGCCGGACTGGCTGATGGCCACGTACAGGGCGTCCGGGTCCACCACCGGATTGCGATAGCGGAACTCCGAGGCGGGCTCGGCGGTGGCCGGAATCCGGGCCAGCTCCTCGACCAGCTGCGCGCCCAGCTGGCCCGCGTAGTAGGCCGAGCCGCAGCCCAGGAACACCACCTTGCTGATGCCGCGCAGCTCGCGCGCGTCCATATTGAGGCCACCCAGGTGCGCGGTGGCGAATCGTTCGTCCAGGCGGCCGCGGAGCGCGCGGCGCACGGCGTGGGGCTGTTCGGCCATTTCCTTGCGCATGAAGTCGGGGTACCCGCCCAGCGCGTAGTCCTCGGCCGCCATATCGATGGTGGTGGGGATCTTGTCGGTGCGACGCGCCTCGAGACCCAGTGTGCTGGTGCGGAATTCGTCCGCGCGCACGGTGGCCAGCTCGCCGTCGTCGAGGAACACCACGCGCTGGGTGTGGTGCACCAGGGCGGCCACGTCGGAGGCCACGAACATCTCGCCGTCGCCGACGCCGAGCACGATGGGGGAGCCGTTGCGGGCCACCACCAGTTCGTCGGGGCGGCGGGCGTCGAGCACCAGCAGGCCATAGGTGCCCTCGACCCGGTGCAGTGCGGTGCGGACCGCGTCCTCGAGCGTCTCGGCCCCGTCCAGGGCGGCGGCCACCAGGTGCGCGATGGCCTCGGTGTCGGTGTCGGAGACGAATTCCACCCCGTCGGCGGTCAGCGCGGCACGCAGTTCCTCGGCGTTCTCCACAATGCCGTTGTGCACGACCGCGATCCGCCCGGAGTCGTCGGTGTGCGGGTGCGCGTTCGCGTCGGAGGGCTCGCCGTGGGTGGCCCAGCGGGTGTGCGCGATGCCCACATTGCCGCGCAGCCGGGCGCCCTCGGCGTCGGCCCGGTCGCGCAGGTCCTGGACCCGGCCTTGGGTCTTGGTGACCCGCAGCCGGCCGCGGTGCGGCACGGCCAGTCCCGCGGAGTCGTAGCCCCGGTACTCGAGCCGGTGCAGGCCCTCCAGCAGGACCGGGACGGCCTCACGGTGCCCGATGTAACCGACGATTCCACACATTGCGCGACGGACTCCTCACCCGTAGACGATGCGACGCAGTTGTCGCTCGGTGAAGTCGGGGGCGGCCACCGGGCGCTGCGCGAGCTCCGCCGCCAGGCGCTGCCAGATCTCGGCATTGCGGACCTGACGCCCCTGCAGTTCGGCATGTCTGCGGCGCACGAACTGCTCGGCGGTCTCGTCGAAGTATCCGACGATGTCGGCGACCACGCGGGCCGCGACGGCGGGCGGCAGGCCGGTGGAGGCCGCTACATGGCGCACCAGATCGACCGGAACCCCGTCATTCACCCGACAGAACTTGCCATGCCGACGCTGTTTTTGCCACTTTTGTGCCCGAAAACGGGCAGATTTGACCGTGACGACGGATTTCGCAAGTTTCGGGGGGGAACTCGCCGGGTATCCGCGGAATTGTTTCGGCGCCCAACCGCCGGCACGGGTGCGCTACGCCGACGGCTCTCAGCCGTTCGCTCGAGTCCCGGGGAGGCGGGGGAGTGTCCCGATTCCTGGTCCGTTCCGGCATTGCGCCTAGGCTGGCGGGCGTGACCTCACCGAATCAGACCGCCGTGGCGACGCTGCACACCAGCCACGGTGACATCAAGATCTCGCTCTTCGGTAACCACGCCCCCGCGACCGTCCGCAACTTCCTCGGCCTGGCCGACGGTTCCGCGCCGTACACCACGAAGAACGCGTCCGGCACCGACTCGGGACCGTTCTACGACGGCGCGATCTTCCACCGCGTGATCGATGGCTTCATGATTCAGGGCGGCGATCCCACCGGCACCGGCCGCGGCGGGCCGGGCTACGAATTCAAGGACGAATTCCACCCGGAACTACGGTTCACCCGCGGCTATCTGCTGGCCATGGCCAATGCCGGGCCGGGCACCAACGGCTCCCAGTTCTTCATCACCTTGGGCCCGCAGCCGCACCTGAACCGCAAGCACACCATCTTCGGCGAGGTCCTCGACCCCGAATCCCGCAAGGTGGTCGACGCCATCGCCGACCTGCCCACCGATCGCAACGACCGGCCCAAGGACGGCGACGTCGTGATCAACAGCATCACCATCTCCTGACACCGGCCGAATCTGGCCAGAGCCGAAGAGAATTCACATGCAACCCCAGCCGCTCGCACCGACCTGCTACCGCCATCCCGACCGGGCCACCGGTCTGGCCTGCACCCGGTGCGGGCGCTCGGCCTGTCCCGAATGCCTCACCCCGGCCGCGGTCGGCCAGCACTGCGTGGACTGCGTCCAGCAGGGCCGCAACGACGTCCGGCCGGTCCGCAATGCCGCCGGGACAGCGGTGTCGCGGATACCCAACCCGTATGTCACCTACTCGCTGATCGCGATCAATGTGATCGTCTACGCGGTCACCGCGCTCCAGGCCCACAGCGTCATGGACAACCAGCGGTCGCGGCTGTTCTACGACTGGGTGCTGGTGCCCGCCTTCGTCGGCGACGGCGGCTGGGTGCGGGTACTGGGTTCGGGCTTCCTGCACTACGGGCCGATTCACCTGCTGGCCAATATGTTCGCGCTCTACGTGCTCGGCCCCTACTGCGAAGTGGCGCTGGGCCGTGGGCGTTTCGTGGCCGTCTACCTGGCCTCGCTGCTCGGTGGTTCGGCGGCGGTGACCGCGCTGTCGGATCCGCTCACCGCCTCGGCGGGCGCGTCGGGCGCGATCTTCGGCATCTTCGGCGCGGTCGCCGTGATCATGCTGCGTACCCGGCAGAACCTCACCCAGATCGCGGTGCTGCTGGTGATCAACCTGATCATCACCTTCTCGGTGCCCGGCATCTCCATCTGGGCGCACCTGGGCGGACTGCTGGCGGGCACGGTCGCCACCACCGGCATCCTCTATGTGCCGCGCTGGCTGGGGATTCGGGAGACCCGCACCGCACTGAACATCGGCTGGGCGGTGGTGGCGGTGGTGGCGCTGATCGCGGTGCTGGCGACGGTGGTGGCCGCGCCGAGTCTCTAACGCACCAGGTGAATACGCAGCACCT
The DNA here is from genome assembly GCF_040645495.1 of Nocardia sp. NPDC046763. Taxonomy (NCBI): domain Bacteria; kingdom Bacillati; phylum Actinomycetota; class Actinomycetes; order Mycobacteriales; family Nocardiaceae; genus Nocardia; species Nocardia sp. NPDC046763. Next base: position 293,265 of record NZ_JBEYYI010000002.1, read on the forward strand.
CGAGAACATCCTCGGGGTGCGCGCCCAGATCCCAGCGGCCCAGGATCAGCAGCTTCTCCTCACCCTGGTGATCCACATCCATCTCCAGCATGGGCATCCGCCGGCCGAGTCGCCGGTAGTAAACCACGCGGACGCGCAGGATCTGCTGGGGCGTGTAGCGCTGCGGCCCGGTCAGGCCGCGCACCACGATGTGCACAGGGTCACCGGGCTCGATCGCCAGGCGCGGCCGCTGCCGCAACCCCATGCCGGTGAGGAAGAGCAGTCCCAGCGCGGCCACTCCGATGAGCAGGCGGCCGGGAGCGTCGTTCGTGACGAAGGCGGCCACGGTCAGCGCGATGCCGCCGACGCCGCAGGCCGCGAGCGCGGCCGGGGGCGTGGACCAGGCGAGACGGGAGGAGGGATCGGTGGATGTCACTGTCCCCACTCCCTCCTCGAGTTGTCCACAGGCTCATCCACAGGTGTGTATGAATAACAATGGTGTAAGCCACACATGTGCTGGGCTCAGCGCCAGCGCATGGTCATGATCAGGCCGACGACCATCAGGCCGAACCCGATCAGGAAATTCCACGCGCCCAGGTCGCTCATCCAGCCGATGTGCTCGTTCGCCAGGTAGTAGACGAGCAGCCAGGCCAGGCCGGCCAGCATGAAGCCCAGCATGATGGCGACGTACCAGACCGGCGACGGGCCCGCCGATTTCACGCGTACAGGCGTGCGGCTGGCCGGGTTGATCGTGTAGTCGGTCTTCTTCCGGACCTTAGACTTCGGCATGACGTCCTCGTTTTCGGCGTTCTGTCTGCATAGACATTATCCCGGCAACCCTGGGGAAAGCGTCGTTGGGGAGGGCCGGGGCGACTGTGGCGACACGGTTCGGCGGTATTGCGTGCGACGGCACGCGCCGCGCCAACTACTCTCGAATCATGCGTGTACTGGTCGTCGACAACTACGACAGCTTCGTGTTCAACCTGGTTCAGTATCTCGGACAGCTGGGTGTGGATGCCGAGGTCTGGCGCAACGACGATGATCGGCTCGCGGATGTGGACAAGGTTGTGGAGGACTACGACGGGGTGCTGATCAGCCCCGGGCCCGGCACCCCCGATCGCGCCGGCGCCAGCATCGCCCTGGTGCACGCCGCCGCCCGGCACGCCACTCCGCTGCTCGGCGTCTGCCTGGGTCATCAGGCCATCGGAGAAGCGTTCGGCGCCACCGTGACCCGCGCCCCCGAACTATTGCACGGCAAGACCAGCAAGGTCTTCCACATCGGCGCGGGCGTGCTGGCCGGTCTACCGGATCCGTTCATCGCCACCCGCTACCACTCGCTGACCGTCCTCGAGGAGACCATGCCGCCGGAGCTGGAGGTGCTGGGCCGCACCGAATCCGGCATCGTCATGGCCCTGCGGCATCGCGATCTGCCCATCCACGGTGTGCAGTTCCATCCCGAATCCGTGCTCACCCAGGGCGGGCACCGCATGCTCGCGAACTGGCTGGGCGTGTGCGGCGAGCGGCCGGCCGAGGGACTGGTGCAGACCCTGGAGGCTGAGGTCGCGGCACTGGCATGAGCGGTCAGGGCCCGGAGACGGCAGCCTGCGTAACCACGCAGGGCCCCCGCTCATGCGACATGGATACAGCGTCATGAGGCCGTACGTCATGCTGTCGGTGGCCGTCAGCATCGACGGCTATATCGACGACACCGGTCCCGACCGGCTGTTGCTGTCCAACACAGCCGATTTCGATCGGGTGGACGCGCTGCGCGCCGACTCCGACGCCATCCTGATCGGCGCGGAAACCCTGCGTCGCGACAATCCCCGGCTGCTGGTCAACAGTGCGGATCGGCGCCTGCATCGGGTCGCCGCGGGCAAGCCGGAGTATCCGGTGCGCGTGATCGTCACCGCCGGTGGCGATCTCGACCCGGAACTGCGGTTCTGGCACTGCGGCGGCGAAAGACTGGTCTACACCACCGATTCCGGGGCCACCCGCATCGGTGACCGTTTGGCCGGGCTGGCCGAAGTCATCTCCCTCGGCTCGTTGATCGAATTCGATGCCCTGCTCGACGACCTGGGTAAACGCGGCCTGGAGCGGCTCATGGTCGAGGGCGGCGGTGCCATCCACACCGGCTTCCTGTCCGCCGGTCTGGCCGACGAGATCTGGATGGCCGTGGCGCCGGTCGTGGTCGGAGATCCGGCCGCCCCGCGTTTTCTCGGGCCCGCCGCCTTCCCTGGCGGCCCCAATCACCGCATGCAGCTGGCCGATGTGGGCCGGATCGGCGATATCGCGCTGCTGCGCTATCTGCCGAAGGAGGATTCCGATGTCGGATGAGGCACGGCTGGATCGCGGGTGGATGCGGCACGCCATCGGCCTGGCGCGGTTGTGCCCGCACAGCGACACCGCCTTCGCGGTGGGTGCGGTGATCGTGGGCGCGGACGGGGTGGAGATCGAACACGGGTGGTCGCGGGAGACCGACGACAAGGTGCACGCCGAGGAGTCGGCGCTGAACAAGCTGGAGCCGGACGACCCGCGGCTGCGGTCGTCCACGCTCTACAGCACGCTGGAACCGTGCTCGCAGCGGGCGAGCCAGGATCGGCTGCCCTGCACGGATCGGATTCTCCGGGCCGGAATTCGGCGCGTGGTCATCGCCTGGCGGGAGCCCGGCACCTTCGTGGACAACTGTGTCGGGGTGGAGAAGCTGCGTGAGCACGGCGTCGAGGTGATCGAGCTGCCGGATCTGGCCGAGGAGGCCATGTCGATGAACCGTCATCTGCGGCTGTAGGTTTCGCGCGTCGACGGTTTCACATGAAACAAAGGGGGTTCGCGGACAGTCCGCGAACCCCCTGTTCTCACAGTGGAATCGGCATCACGGCGGGCCGAGCGAGAGCACGCCGGTCGTGATGGTCACCGTCTGGCTCTTGCTCAGCGGCGAGCCCGCGGTCGGCTGCTGAGCCAGGATGCGCCCGACCTCACCCGCGTTCAGGGTGCTCATGTTGTTCTGGCTGACCTGCCCGTTCCAGCCCTTCTGCCGCAGCATGTCCACGGCCTGGGCCGGGGTCATGCCGCGCAGGTCGGGCATGGTCAGCTGGTCGCCGCTGGAGACCTGCACGGTGATGCTGGAACCCTTGTCGGCCTGGGTGCCCGCGGGCGGATTGGTGGCGATGACCGTGCCCTTGGGCTGGTTGTTCGGCACCTCCTGCACGGTCACCTTGAAACCGGCGGTGTCCGACAGCGTCGACTGCGCGACGTCGATGGACTGGCCGACCACATCGGGCACCCGCACCTTGTCCGGGCCGGAACCCAGGGTGATGGTGACCTGCCCGTCGGAGTCGATCTTCTGCCCCGCGTCGGGGGTCTGCCCGACGATCTTGTCCTTGTCCTCGGTGCTGGACGCTTCCCGCTTCACATCCGGATTCAGCCGCAGCCCCTGGGAATTCAGCTGCTGTTCGGCCTGCTGCTGGGTGAGCCCGGCCAGTTTCGGTACCGGCACCTGCTGCGGACCGGCCGACACCTGCAGGGTGACGGTGCTGCCCTTGTCGACCCGCGACCCGCCCAGCGGCTGGGTGGCGATCACATTGCCCTGCGCCACCTTGGGATCGTTCTTCTGCTGGATGGCGACCGTGAAACCGGCTCGCTCCAGATCCCGTTGCGCCAATTGGTAGTTCTGATTGGCCACATCCGGCACCGCGACCTGATCCGGATGCGAGCCCGGTCCGATCAACATCCACAGCAGACCGCCGACCGCGGCGATCGCCGCCACCGCGAGCACGGCGATCAGCGCCGTGCGTCGGCGCGGGCTCGCCTCGACGATCTCCTGCTCGGTGGTGTCGTCGCGGCGCTCGACGGTGCGGTAGCTGCGCGGCGGCGGCAGTTCGTCGTCGAAGCTGCGGTCCTCGTCGGTCATGACCATGGGCGCGGTGGGCTTCTGCCCGCCCAGCACCCGGATCAGGTCGGCGCGCATCTCCGCGGCGGTCTGGTACCGGTTGGCCGGATTCTTGCTCATGGCCTTGAGCACGACCGAGTCGAGTTCGCGCGGTACGCCCGGATGCACCTGCGACGGCAGCCGCGGATCCTCCCGGACGTGCTGGTAGGCCACCGCGACCGGCGAGTCGCCGGTGAAAGGCGGTTCGCCGGTGAGGATCTCGTAGAGCACGCAGCCCACCGAGTACACGTCCGAGCGCGCGTCCACCTGTTCGCCGCGGGCCTGCTCGGGCGAGAGGTATTGGGCGGTGCCGATGACGGCGGCCGTCTGGGTCATGGGGTTGGAGCTGTCGGCGAGGGCCCGGGCGATGCCGAAGTCCATCACTTTCACCGCGCCGGCGCGGTTGATCATGATGTTGGCGGGCTTCATGTCCCGGTGCACGATGCCGTTGCGGTGCGAGAAGTCCAGCGCCGCGCACACATCCGCGATGACCTCCATGGCGCGCCGGGGCGGCAGCGGGCCCTTGCCGCGCACCAGGTCGCGCAGGGTGTCGCCGTCGACGTACTCCATGACGATGTAGGGCAGCGGGCCGCCGTCCACCTCGGCCTCGCCGGTGTCGTACACCGCCACGATGGCCGGATGGTTGAGCGCCGCCGCATTCTGTGCCTCACGCTTGAATCGCAGATAGAACGTGGGGTCGCGGGCGAGGTCGGCGCGCAGCACCTTGATCGCCACATCCCGGCCGAGCCGCAGATCCCGGGCCTTGTGGACCTCGGACATGCCACCGAACCCGATGATCTCGCCCAGCTCGTAGCGAGAGGAGAGGTTCTTCGGGGTCGTCATGGCAATCCTTGCTGCGGGACTGTGGATGAATAGGGGTCGGGCTCGTAGACAGGACCGCGATTACTGCCGGGGCTCACCGCGCCCGGGCTCACCCCGCCGGGACTCGCTCCGCCTGGATTCGCCGGGAATGATGGTATGTCGTTGTTCGGCCAGGGCCAGCGACCGGTCGTGGTCGGCCGTGCCGAGGTGGTGGTCTTCGGCGCGGTCGTGGTGGGTGGCGCGGTCGTGGTGGGCGGTGGCGTGGTCGTCGGCTCAGGTGTGGTGGTCGGGGGCGGCTCGTAGGTGGTCACCGGGGGCGGCGGCACCGGCCGTTCCCGCGTGGTCGTGGTCGGCGGTGGCGTGGTGGTGCTCGGCACGATCACCGGGGGCGCCACCACCGCGCTGGTGCGGGCGGGCGGCGTGGAGTCGTGCGAGGAGGAGCTGCTCATCAGCACGATGGCGGCGGCCGCGCCCAGAATGAGCACGCCCACGCCGAGCCCGGCGATGGCCTTCTGGCCGGCGGTGAATCGCCCGGTTCCGGGGTCTCCGGCGCCGGTGATGGTCATCGGGCCCATCGGGGTGCGCGGTCCGGGCATCACGGTGGTCGCGGCGGCGAGCGGCTCGGCGACGCCGCGCATGGGCTGCGGTGGCGGCGCGTAGCGGGTGGTGGCCTGGTCGGCCCGGGCACCCGGAATGATCATGGTCGGTCCGGGCGGCAGCACCCGGGTGGCGCCGGTCATCGGCGGCACGGCCGGAATACCGCCGGGCGGCGTGGGCCGGCGACCCGAGCGCACCGCAGCCACCGCGTCGGCGAACTCGCCGCCATTGGTGTAGCGCTGGCCCGGATCCTTGGCCATGGTGATCTCGATGAGCTCCCGCACATTCGGCGGCAGATCGGCGGGCAGCGGCGGCGGGGCCTCCCGCACGTGCTTCATGGCGACGGTCAGCGCGCCGTCACCGGTGAACGGCCGGGCGCCCGAGAGCGCCTCGTAGCCGACCACGCCCAGGGAGTACACGTCGGAGGCGGCGGTGGCGTCCTCGCCGGTGGCCTGCTCCGGCGCGATGTACTGGGCGGTGCCCATCACCATGCCGGTCTTGGTGACCGGGGAGGCGTCCACCGCCTTGGCGATGCCGAAGTCGGTGATCTTCACCTGACCGGTCGGGGTCACGAGGATATTGCCCGGCTTCACATCCCGGTGCACCACGCCCGCCAGGTGCGCGACCTGGAGCGCGCGCCCGGTCTGCTCGAGCATGTCCAGACCCTGCGCCACCGAGAGTCGGTTCAACCGCGACAGCACCGCGTTGAGCGGTTCACCCTGCACGTATTCCATGACCAGGTAGGCGATTTCGCCGCCCGACCCGTCCTGGGTCTCGCCGTAGTCATAGATGCTCGCGATGCCGGGGTGGTTCAGCTGCGCGGTGGTCCGCGCCTCGGTACGGAAGCGCTGCCGGAAGGTCGGATCGGCGGAGAACTCCGCCTTGAGCACCTTCACGGCGACCCGGCGGTCCAGCCGGGTGTCCAGCGCCTCCCAGACCTGACCCATGCCGCCGGTGGCGATCAGCCGCTGCAGCCGGTACCGGTCCGCGATCATCGCACCGTTGTTCAGCATTCGTGACCCTGTCTACCTTGCACCTTCATGTCGTTCAGCCCCCCAGTCCGGCATCCAGCACCGCTCGCGCGATCGGGGCGGCCACGGAGCCGCCGGTGGCCGCCAGCGCCCGGTCGCCGCCGTTCTCGACGATCACCGCGATCGCGATCTTCGGGTTCTGCGCCGGTGCGAAGGCGATGTACCAGGCGTGCGGCGGCGTGTTGCGCGGATCGTTGCCGTGCTCGGCCGTGCCGGTCTTCGACGCGATCTGATACGAGCGCGGCTGCGTCCCTCCCTGCGTGTTCTTCTCCGACTCCAGCATCAGATTGGTGATCTGGGTGGCCACCTGCGGTGTCACCGCCTGGCCCACCGAGGTCGGTTTGGTGGTCTCCAGCGTGCTCAGATCGGGCGCCTGCAGCTGGTCCACCAGGTACGGCTTCATCCGCACGCCGCCATTGGCGATGGTGGCCGCGACGACCGCGTTGTCCAGCGGGGTCATCGCGACATCGCGCTGGCCGATGCTGGACTGGGCCATGGCCGCATTGTCGGGAATCGTTCCGACGGTGCTGTCCGCCCACGGAATCGGAATATTGGGGTGCTGGGTTCCGATTCCGAACGCGCTGGCCTCGTCCTTGAGTTTCGCGGCTCCGACCTTCATACCGAGCTCGGCGAAGGCGGTGTTACAGGAGTACTTGAAAGCGTCGGTGAGAGAAGCGGTTTGGGCGTCGCCGGGACCGCAGTGGCTGCCGTTGTAGTTCTCCAGCGTAGTGGTGGTGTCGGGCAGCGTGATCCGCGGCGCCGCGGTGAACTGGTCGTCGGGCTTGGCGATGCCATTGGACAGCGCGGCCGCGGTCACGATCACCTTGAAGGTGGAGCCCGGCGGATAGGTCTGCGAGACAGCGCGATTCAGCATCGGCTGGCGCGGATCCTGTTGTAGCTGTTCCCAGGTCTTCTGGGTGGCGGCGCCGTCGTGCCCGGCCAGCAGGTTCGGGTCGTAGGACGGCGTGGACACCATGGTCAGGATGCGGCCGGTGCTGGGCTCGATGGCCACCACCGAGCCGGTCAGGTTCTTGGCGGTGAGCTGGTCGTAGGCGACCTTCTGCATGACCGGGTTGAGCGTGGTCACCACATTGCCGCCGCGCGGATCCCGGCCGGAGATCATGTCGATGAGCCGGCGCCCGAACAGGCTGTTGTCGGAGCCGTTGAGCACCGAGTCCTCGGCGTGCTCGAGCCCATTGCTGCCGTACTGCATCGAGTAGTAACCGGTGGCGGGCGCGTAGGCCAGCGGATCGGTCGGGTAGGTGCGCAGGTACTTGTAGCGGTCGTCGGTGGCGACCGACGAGGCCAGCACCGTGCCCGACGCGGAGATCTGGCCGCGCTGGCGCGCGTACTCGTCCAGCAGGACTCGCACATTGCGCGGATCGTTGCGCAGGCTGTCGGCCTTGAACACCTGCACATAGGTGGCATTGGCGAGCAGCGCGACGATCATCACCATGACCGCCAGCGCCACCCGGCGCAGAGGCGTGTTCACGCGGCACCCCCCTCGACCTTGCGCAGCAGTTGAGTCGGCGCGTCCGCGATCGGCTCCGCCCGCTTGCGGGTGGGGGCCGGCCGGCGGGCGGCGTCGGACACCTTGATCAGCAGGCCCAGCAGTACATAGTTGGCCAGCAGGGACGAACCGCCGTAGGACATGTACGGCGTGGTGAGACCGGTCAGCGGAATCAGCTTGGTGACACCGCCGACCACGACGAACACCTGGATGGCGATCGTGAAGGACAGGCCCGCGGCCAGCAGCTTGCCGAAGCTGTCGCGAATGGCCAGCGCGGTGCGGATCCCGCGAATGGTGAACACGCAGAACAGCATCAGGATGGCGGTCAGCCCGATCAGGCCGAGCTCCTCCCCGATGGCGGAGATGATGAAGTCGGTCTTGGCGAACGGCACCTGCGAGGGCCGCCCGCTGCCCAGCCCGGTCCCGGCCAGTCCGCCGGTGGCCAGCCCGAACAGCGACTGCGAGATCTGGTAGCCGGTGTTGGAATAGTCGGCGAAGGGGTGCAGCCAGGTCGAGAACCGCACCCGCACATGCCCGAAGGCGTTGTAGGCGAACACGACCCCGATGGTCAGCAGCACCAGCCCGACCGCCACCCAGCCGACGCGCTCGGTCGCGATGTAGAGCATGCACAGCACGGTGGCGAAGATGAGCAGCGAGGTGCCCAGATCCTTCTCCACCACCAGCACGCCCACCGACAGCACCCAGACCAGCAGGATCGGTCCCATGTCGCGCATGCGCGGCAGCTCCATGCCGAACACGTGCTTGCCCGCGCCGGTGAACAGGTCGCGCTTGGACACCAGCACGCCGGCGAAGAACACGATGAGCGCGATCTTGGCGAACTCACCGGGCTGAACACTGAAGCCCGGCAGGCGAATCCAGATCTTCGCGCCGTTCACCTGTGAGTACCGGTCCGGCAGCACCGCGGGCAGCGCCAGGGCGATGACCCCGATCAGGCCGAGGATATAGACGTAGCGGGCCAGGCTGCGGTAGTCACGCAGCGCGATCAACAACCCCGTGAACACCACCATCCCCAGCCCCGTCCACAGCACCTGCTGGTTGGCATCGGGGGAGGGGATGGGCAGGGAGGCGAACGCGGCGTCCTGGGCCTGCGCCAGATCGATGCGGTGGATCACCACCAGGCCCAACCCGTTCAGCAGCGCCGCGATCGGAAGTAGGAGCGGATCCGCGAAGGCCGCGAACCGCCGCACCGCCAGATGCGCGACGCCGAACAATGCGATGTACGCGGCACCGAGTTTGGCGATCTCCCAGGTGATCGCCTGCTCCTGACTGGCCTCCACCAGCACCAGCGACACCGTCGTGATGACGGCCGCCAGCCCGAGCAGCAGCAACTCGACATTGCGCCGGGTGGCGGGCGGCGGCGCAGGAGCGAATCCGCCCGGTGGACTGGGAAAAGCCCCAGTGGACGGCGGTGCCGGTGCGGACATCAGTCCGCCGTCCTGCAGTTCTGCCCCGGAGTCTGCGGTGCCGTGGTGGTGGTGACAGGAGCGGTCGGCTGGTCCGTCTTGCGGGGTTCCAGCGGGTGATTCTCGCCGGTGCGTTCACCGCCGGTGAGGCTGCCGGGCGCGGCCGGAACGACCGGGGTGGTGGTGACGGGTGTGCCGGGCTGGTTGGGGTCGGCGGGCGGCGGGACCGGCGTGGTCGCCGGGGTGACAGGCTGCTGCTTCTCGCACGGAGGCAGCAGTTCGCCCTGCACCAGGTTCCGGATCTGCTTGACGGCGTCGTCGCGGGAACCGGGCGGCAGGCCCTTGTCGACCGAATCGCGGCCGCTGGGGCGGAGATCGTTGCGGGTCAGCTGGGCGCAGCCGGAGGGAAACTTGTCGCCGGGCGCGGTCAGCGTCAATTCGCCGCCGCGTGTGACGCATCCGACCTGATCCACATCGCGGATGGAGTAGCCCAGCACCGAACCGGGCAGGCCGCGCAGCACGACCACCTTCTCGCCGTCCACACCGACGTAGTAGTTGCTGCGGATCATGTTGTAGCCCACGGTGAGCCCCGCGCCCACGGCCACCAGCAGGGCCAGCGACAGCGCCAGCCAGCGCAGTTTGTGGCTCTTCTTGGGCGGTTCGGGTTCGGGCTGCGGCACCGCGCGGCGTGGCGTGGCGCGCGGCGGGCGCATGGCGGCGGCCCGGCCGGCGGCGGTGTTCGGCGGGGGAGTGTCCTCGTCCTCGCCGGAGGCCGCGCCCGCCACGATCGGGTGGCTCTGGCCGTAGTCCAGATCGATGACGTCGGCGACCACCACGGTCACGTTGTCGGGACCGCCACTGCGCAATGCCAATTCGATGAGCCGGTCCGCCGACTCGTCTGTGGTGCCCTCGCGCAGCGTATTGGCGATGGTCTCGTCGCTCACCACGTCCGAGAGGCCGTCGGAGCAGAGCAGATAGCGGTCCCCGGCACGCGCTTCCCGGACCACCAGGGTGGGATCGATCTCGTTGCCGGTGAGCGCCCGCATGATCAGCGAGCGCTGGGGATGAGTGTGGGCCTGCTCCGGGGTGATCCGGCCCTCGTCCACCAGCGACTGCACGAAGGTGTCGTCGCGGGTGATCTGGGCCAGCTCACCGCCTCTGAGCATGTAGGCGCGGGAGTCGCCGATGTGCGCGAGGCCGAGTTTGCGGCCGGCGAACAGGATGGCGGTGAGCGTGGTGCCCATGCCGTCGAGTTCCGGCTCCTCCTCGACCTGATCGGCGATGGCCGCATTGCCTTCGTGCACAGCACGATTCAGCTTGCCGAGCAGGTCGTCGCCGGGCTCGTCGTCATCCAGATGCGCCAGGGCGGCGATCATCAGCTGCGAGGCGACCTCACCGGCGGCGTGGCCGCCCATGCCGTCCGCCAGCGCGAGCAGCCGCGCACCTGCGTAGACGGAATCCTCGTTGTTGGCTCGGACGAGACCACGGTCGCTGCGCGCTGCGTAGCGGAGAACAAGTGTCACGATCGCAGCTCGATCACTGTCTTGCCGACACGGACAGGGGTGCCGAGTGGAACTCGGACCGGAGTGGTGACCTTCGACCGGTCGAGGTAGGTCCCGTTGGTGGAACCGAGATCCTCGACGTACCAATCCTCACCGCGCGGAGACAGTCGCGCGTGGCGGGTGGAGGCGTAGTCGTCGGTGAGAACCAGTGTGGAGTCGTCGGCCCGCCCGATCAGGACCGGCTGTGTGCCGAGCGAGATGCGAGTGCCGGCGAGAGAACCCTGAGTCACCACGAGATATTTGGCGCCCTTCTGGCCCCGGCGAAATGATGGGAGCACCGCGGAACCGCCTGCGGCCCGAGGCGCGACCCGGAGGCCGGAAGCCGCGTAGATATCGCTGCGCAGGGTCCGGAGCACCGCCCACACGAACAGCCACAACAACAGCAGGAACCCCGCACGGGTCAATTGCAGGATCAATCCCTGCACGGTGCTCCACCTCCTGTTCGACCGTGTCGTAAGTACGGGGCAGTTACGGAGGTGTGGCTCCGTGACCCCCAACCGGTGTGTTGCTGGTCAGCGCGGCCAGAGTCCGCCGCGAGTATTGGCAGCATCATAGGGCCGTCGACCGGTTGCGATCACGATACGACCGAGGAATTCCCAGCCATATCGTGACCTGCACCGCGAGCTTACGGGATCAGACGATCCGGATCAGGATCTCGGAATGTCCGGCGCGGATGACATCCCCGTCGGCGAGCTGCCAATCCTGGACGGGAGACCCGTTGACCAGCGTGCCATTGGTCGAACCGAGGTCCGAGAGCATGGCGGTCTGGCCGTCCCAGCGAACCTCGATGTGCCGCCGGGAAACTCCCGTATCCGGCAACCGGAAGTGCGCGTCCTGCCCGCGGCCGATGATGTTGCTGCCCTCGCGCAACTGGTAGGTGCGGCCGGAGCCGTCGTCCAGCTGCAGCGTGGCCGAGTAGCCCGAGCCGCCGCGTGCCGGCGCCGCGCCGTAGCCGGCCTGCTGCTGGCCGTAGCCCTGCTGCTGGCCGTACCCCTGCTCGTCGCCGTAGCCGGCCTGCTCCTGGTACTGGTCGTAGCCCTGCTGACCGTAGCCCTGCTGCTGGCCGTACCCCTGGTCGGCATAGCCCTGCTGGCCGTAGCCGCCCTGCTCGTAGCCCTGCTGCTGGCCGTAGCCCTGCTGCTGGCCGTACCCCTGGTCGGCGTAGCCCTGCTGCTGGCCGTAGCCGGCCTGTTCGCTGTAGGCCTGGTCGTAGCCGTGCTGCTGCTGGCCGTACCCCTGGTCGGCGTAGCCCTGCTGCTGGCCGTAGGCCTGCTCGGACTGGCCGTAGCCTTGCTGCTGGCCGTAGCCCTGCTCGGCGTAGCCGCCCTGCTGGCCGTAACCGCCGCCCTGCTGCTGGTTGTAGTCGTAGCCGTTCTGGTAGTCGCCGTAGCCCTGCTCGGACTGGCCGTAGCCGCCCTGCTCGTAGCCCTGCTGACCACCGTGGCCGTATTCGCCGTAACCCTGCTGACCTTGACGGCCCGCAGGCGGGGGCGCGTACCCGCGGTTCCGCGGATCGGACTCCGCGGGCTCACGGCTTGGGTCGTAGCCTGAGTTCTGCGTCATGGGGCCAGCTCCTGGTTGCGGGTTGGGTCGTTGTGGGCGTTCAGGTCCCGGTGACGGGCCTGCCCGCCTCCCCGCGTCCGGATCCACCCGGCCGCGTGTCCTGAACTGTCCGGTGTGCAGCGTAGGGGATGCCTCGAACTCCACGTGCACTTCACCGTAGGTCTGCCATCCTTGCTCGCGGATGTAGTCCTGCAGATGTTTGGCGAAAGCACGCTTGGTGAGCTCGTAATCCTGCGTGGCGAGATCGCGATCCGGCTGTCCCTCGCCCTGGACGAGCTGCCGTAGATCCGACTCGTTGACGGTGATGGCATAGCTGTTCGGAGCCAGCAGATGCCCACCACCGAGATCCTGGATATGGTCGGCGGCCTCGCGCTGCAGTGCGGCCTCGACCTCCTGGGGCACGACACTCCCGCCGAAGGCGCGGGCGAAGACATCGCCGACAGCCCCCTGGAGACGGCGCTCGAATCGGGAAACAATTCCCATGGCCCCCTCCCTTCTCGGGTCCTGCCGCTCCCGTGCGGGAGCGAGCGTCGTGTCGTGTCCGACCAGCCGTGACGTGCGCGAAGCGTCCTTGAATAGCAACACGCGGACATGGCGTGTCGCCGCAAGGACACGGTGATTGCATGATATCCACGATCGTCCACACCTGTAACTCTTGGCGGCGAGCCGAGGTTCCCGGGTCGAACGCGGATCGTGATCACCCGTCCACACCCCCGATAACCAGGCGATTTCGTTTTGGTGCAGACCCCGTGATACGTTTCTTCACGTCGCTCCGGGCGAGTGGCGGAATGGCAGACGCGCTGGCTTCAGGTGCCAGTGTCCGTAAGGACGTGGGGGTTCAAGTCCCCCTTCGCCCACCATGAGGAAGGCCCTCGATCCCAATCGGATCGGGGGCCTTTCTCTATGTCCGGGGTTCTTCCATGTCCGGGGTTCTTCTGTATCCAGGGTTCGGCTGTGTCCGGGATCGGTGCCCTGCTGTCCGGGTTCGGTGTCCGGGCCCGGAGTGCGATGTCGGATCGGCATGAGTGTGGCGCCCGGGCCGGCCCGCGCGGGCGGGCCCGCAGCGCGAGTCCGCACGGTATCGGTTCCGCTCAGCGAGACTCGAAAAGTCGCTGGTCACAACGGATGTGACGAAGATCGCACACCCTCTTCGGGGTTGCCTGCCGGAGGCGTTGCCAGGGGGCGTTTCAGGGCCTTCTCGGGGGCGAAAATCGTTTGCCGGAAGATGCCGACTTGGGTATGCGCCCGATTACTGTCCAGCAATGCCTGATGATCATTTAGTGAAAGGCATTCTAAACAAACTTGAGGTTTGTTTGACCTTGGGTGATCGGTGGGCAATCGACCTGAGCTGGGATGAAATGCCAGCTTAACGGGGTTTGAACCGATGGTGAGCGGAAAATTTGCGAGTTTTTGGCAAACCAACCGACGGGGTTCGGAACGCATCACTCGCAAGGGTTCGAAAGGGGTCTGGAAACGCGACCGCGGGGATAGTTTCGGACCCCTCCGCAGACCGCCCGCAAAGCGTATGCCGGGAATTAGCGATCTTGTCGGGTTCCCTACTGGGAAAGGGTATTTCACCTGGTCGCGTTATACGTCCGGCGGGCAAGTCGGAGGTTGCGTAGCCATAACGATTGTGTAGAGTCGTCGGCAACGCTGGCCGCAGCTGAGCCGGACTCGCTGCGGCCAGTGGAACTCAATCCGAACGGTACTGCGACTACGAAGTCGCCACTCCCACAACCGGTTCCGGACCCTTCTCGATCGAATAGCCCGTGATGTGCTCCGGGCGATCACCCGCTTCCCGCCCCGACCGCAGGCGCTCCTGCTCCCGCACCGCACCGCGGCCGCGCCGGAATATATAAGCCAGGAAACCGAGTTCGGCCAGCGCACCGATGCCGACCCGGACCGTCGTGGGCAGTCCACTGGGTGTGACGAAGCCCTCGAGGAAACCCGACACCAGCAGCACGCCCACCAGCCCGAGCGCGATGACCGCGGTCGCCCGGCCCTGCCGCGCCAGCGCCTGCGGGCGGCTCTCCCGGCCCGGATCGATCAGCGTCCAGCCCAGCTTCAGACCAGCCCCGCCGGCTACGAAAATGGCTGTGAGCTCCAGCATTCCGTGCGGCAGGATCCAGCCGAAGAACGGGCCCAGCCGCCCCGCCCCCGCCATCAGCCCGGCACTGATACCGAGGTTCAAGGCGTTCATGAACAACAGATAGACGGCGGGCAGGATGAGCACTCCGAGGAAGAGCGCCATGGCCGACACCCACGCGTTGTTGGTCCACACCTTGGCGGCGAAGGCGTCGTGCGAGTGCTCGTAGTAGTAGGTCTCGAATTCGCCACCGGGCCGCGTCAAGGCATCTGTATCCGTGTCCAGGCCGAGATGTCGACGCGCGGCCTCCGACCGGGCCACCCACGCGGCCAGCCCCGTCGACCCGAGCAGGAACACCGTCGCCACCGACAGCCACCAGGGCCAAGCCCGGTACACGGCGGCCGGGAACCGGTGCGTGAAGAAGTAGGCGATCTCCCGCGGCGTGTCGATGCGGGCGCTCAGTATCCGGCCCCGGGCCCGGGTCAGCACCGCCGAGAGCCCGGCAATGAGCTCCGGATCCGCCTCGCGCGACTGCAGCCGGGCCAGCTGTTGCGACGCCAGCCGGTAGAGCCGCACCAACTCGTCGGACTCGGAACCCGTGAGCCGTTTGCCGCGGGAGGCCAACTGATCCAGCCGCTCCCAGGAAGGCCTGTGAACGAAAATGTAGGCGTCCAGATCCATCGGTACCCCTCCTGCGCTACGGCTGACAGAATGTTATCCATCGTGTTTCCGCCTGGCTGAGCAAGCCGAGGAGGTTCGCGGCCCGTCTCGTTCTGGACCGAGCGGAGCGGGGGAGCGAAGCGGAGGGCCATTGGACACAGCACTGTTCACCACCGGCGAAGCCGTGGCCGTCGAGTTGCCGATCGCGCGGATCCCCACGCGGGCGGCGGCCTTCCTGCTCGACCTGCTGCTGCAGACGGTGATCGGAACAGTGCTGGTGCTGCTGTTCGAGGCGCTGCTGGTGTGGATCGGCGCCGACCCCGCCTGGCGGGACGCCGCCGTGCTGGTGGCCATGGTGAGCGCGCTGATCGGGTATCCGGTGCTGTTCGAGACGTTCTCGCGGGGGCGCTCGGTGGGCAAGATGGCGGTCGGGCTGCGGGTGGTGCGCGCCGACGGCGGGCCCATCGACTTCCGGCACGCGGTCACCCGCGGACTGGCGGGGATCGTCGACTTCTGGATTCTGGGCACCGGGCTGATCGCCGTCGTGGTGTCGCTGTGCTCACCCCGGGCCCGGCGGGTCGGGGACGTGCTGGCGGGCACCGTCGTGGTGCACGACCGCAGCCGGCTGCCCTTCGCCGCGCTGGCCGCGCCGCCGCCCTGGCTGGCGGGTTGGGCGCGGCAGCTCGATTTGTCCGGTCTCTCCGATGAATTGGCGCTGTCGACGCGTCAGTACCTGTTGCGGTTCCGCACCCTGACCCCGGAGGTCCAGGATCGGTTGGGCCGCATGCTGGTCATCGCGGTGTGCATGAGCCTGCGCACACCGCCGCCGAACGGCTATCCGCCGCTACAGATCCTGGGCGCGGTGCTGGCCGAGCGGCAGCGGCGAGCCATCCCGCCGCCGCCCTTCGTGCGGCAACACCCGACGGCCGTGCCGGTTACAGCGCTCCGGTCCGCTTGAGTTCCAGGTATTCGTCGGCCAGCGCCTCTGGCAGCCGGTCGGGCGCATCGGCGATGACACGGACGCCCATGCGGCGCAGCGTCTCCCGGGCCACCGCGTGCTCGGCGATGACATTCTCGGCGGCGGCCGTGGCATAGAGGTCGTCCAGGCCCGAGCGGCGGGTAGCGGCGGCTGCCACCTCCGGATCGGTCACCGCGACCACCAGCACTCGATGCCGCTCGGTCAGCACCGGCAACACCGGTAGCAGACCCTCCTGCACGGTGGCGGCGTCGAGATGGGTGAACCACACCACCAGGCTGCGGCGGCGGGCACGCCGCAGCGTCGCGCGCAGCACGCCCTGATAGTCGGTGTCGACCAGTTCGGGGGTGAGCCCGGCGAGCGCGTGCATCAGCTTGATCTGCAAGCGCTTTCCGCCGATGCCACGCACCTCGGTGCGCAGTCGGCGGTCGTAGGCCAGCAGATCCACCGAGTCGCCGCCCGAGGCGGCCAGTCCGCCCAGCAGCAGGGCCGCCTCGATGGTGGCGTCCAGGCGGGTGCCGTCGCCAACCCGGCCGGCGCTCACCCGCCCGGTGTCCAGCAGCATGACCACGTGCCGGTTGCGTTCCGGCCGCCAGGTGCGG
This sequence comes from Nocardia sp. NPDC046763, assembly GCF_040645495.1. Taxonomy (NCBI): domain Bacteria; kingdom Bacillati; phylum Actinomycetota; class Actinomycetes; order Mycobacteriales; family Nocardiaceae; genus Nocardia; species Nocardia sp. NPDC046763. Next base: position 310,002 of record NZ_JBEYYI010000002.1, read on the forward strand.
ACCAGCACGTCATTGGCGCGGGCGGTGGCGCGCCAGTCGATGGTGCGCACATCGTCGCCCGCGACATACTCACGGAACGAATCGAATTCGGTGCCCTGCCCGCGAATCGTGCTGGTGTTGCGGCCCTCCAGATGCTGCAGCTGCCGGACCTTGGAGGCCAGCAGCCGCTCACTGCGGAACGGCGGCAGCGCGCGCAGCCGGGCCGGGACCTCGCGCCGTACCTGGCGGCCGGCCATGCCGAGCGGGCCCAGCAGGCGCAGCGTCACCGGACCGGCCACCCGGTCGCCGTGATAGTCCGGCGTCAGCTCGGTGCGTAGCCGAATCCTGGTGTTGGGGGGCAGGTTCAGGGCGTGGGTGCGATGGCGGGCATGCGCGCTGGGCGGCCAGTCGTCCCACAGGATGCCGCGCACCGGCCGGGCCCCGCCGTTGAGCACCGCCAGCTCCACGTCGACGCTGCGGCCGGTGCGCACCGTCGTGATGGGGGCCCGCGAAAGCTCCAGCGCGCCCGGCGATCCCAGCAACAGCAGGTCGGCCGCGATCAGCGCGACCAGCGCCAGCGTGGCGAGCAGCACACCGAGCCACGAGGGCAGCGCCAGCGTGACGAACAGGGCCGCGAGCACCGCCGCGGCGGCCAGCCGGCCGGTGACGACCACGGCCTACACCGGGACGGGGACGGACATCAGCAGCGAGGCCAGCACGCCCTCGGCGGTGACGCCCTCCACCTCGTGTTCGGGCCGCAGGTGCAGCCGGTGCCGGAGCACCGTCGTCGCAACGGCTTTCACATCGTCGGGCGTCACGTAGGCGCGCGCGTTCAGCCAGGCGAAGGCCCGCGCGGCCGCCATCAGCGCGGTCGCGCCGCGGGTGGACGCGCCGTGCGCCACGGCCGGGGAGGTGCGGGTGGCCCGGCACAGGTCCACGGTGTACGCCAGCACCTCGGGGCTGATGGCCACCTGCGCGACGGCGGCGCGGGCGGCCGCGATGTGCGCGGGACCGGCGACCGGGCGCAGTCCCGCGGCGTTCAGATCCCGCGGGTCGAAACCCGCCGCGTGCCGCTGCAGGATGCGGAATTCGTCATCGCGCCCGGGCAATTGGACATCCACCTTGAACAGGAACCGGTCCAGCTGCGCCTCCGGCAGCGGATAGGTGCCCTCCTGCTCGATCGGATTCTGGGTGGCGACCACCACGAACGGATCCGGCAGCGGCTGCGGCACGCCGTCCACCGAAACCTGGCGCTCCTCCATGGACTCCAGCAGCGCCGACTGCGTCTTCGGCGGGGTGCGGTTGATCTCGTCGGCCAGCAGCAGGTTGGTGAACACCGGGCCGCGGCGGAAGGTGAACTCGGCCGAGTGCGGATCGTAGATCTGCGAGCCGGTTACATCGCCCGGCATCAGGTCGGGGGTGAACTGGATGCGGGCGTGCTCCAGATCCAGCGCCGTGGCCAGGGCACGCACCAGCAGCGTCTTGGCCACGCCCGGAACGCCTTCCAGCAGCACGTGGCCGCGGCACAGCAGCGCCAGCACCAGGAACATGACGGCGTGGTCGTTGCCGACCACCGCCTTGCCGATCTCGGCGCGCAGCGCCAGCAGCGCCTGCTGGGCGTCCTGGGCGGTGGGCGTGTGGTTGGTGTCCACGACATCCTGGGAGAGTTCGGTCACAAGACCTCCGCTTCGATCCATTCGAGTTGTGCGGCCACGAGTTCCAGGGCGACCCGATCGGCGACCGGGTCGTACAGGGCGGCACGGATGACGGCCGGGTCCGCGCCGGTGCGGGCGCCGATGGACCCGACCACCAGCTCCGCCGGGGTGTCGGCGGTGACGCCGAGTGCGGGCCGCAGCCGGCGCAGCGACGCCGCCCGCAGTTTGGCGGCCACGTGCTCGTGATCGCGGGATTTCCGGTACAGCCCGGCCTGTCCGGCGAGCAGCTCGTGGGCCGGGGCCTCCACCGGTAGCGGTTCGCGCACGATGGCGCCGCGGCGGCGGCCACGCCACCACAGCACGGCGACCCAGGCGATGAGGAACTGCAGGCCGCCGAAGGCCAGCCGGCCCGGCAGCTGCTGGAAGATGGAGTCGCTGCCCGCGCCGAAGTTCGGCGGCGGCACGTCCGGCCGGTTGGGCGGCGGGCTCGGCGCATTCGACGGTGGCGACGGCGCGTGGGTCGGCGGCGGGGTCGACGGCCCGGACCCGGCATGGGTGAGCACGTACACCAGCACCGCGACCGCCAGCACGGCCACGACCGTGGCCCAGAAGCGCCAATCCTTCAGCAGCTGCGGCAGTTCCGCGCGTTCGCGGTCCTTCTTCTCCTTGGGGGCCTTGGCCTTGCGGGTCCGGCGCCGCTCGGTGATCTCGGCCGGGCCGGCCTTGGGCGGCGGCGCGATCGAGTACCGGTCGGCCTGTTCGAGCTGCCGGTACTCCGCCTCTGTGGCGTATCGACCGCCGTAGACGACCTCGTCGAAACTGTGTGCCGCCGATGGCAGTTCACCGGCGTCCGGGACCACCGCGGTGGCGGCCCGCGCGGTTTCCCGCGCCGTGCGCGCCCGCTCCTCGTCGAGGATGCCGCGCTGCTCCAGCCCGCGGGTGACGGCGCGGTACCGCTCGCGCAGCGCGGAACCGAAATCGCCCCGCCGCGCGGCGTCCTCGGCAGCGGCCAGGTGCGTGGCGGCCGGACCCAGCGTGGGTTCGGGTGGAGCCACGCCGACGAGATTCGGTGCGGCACCGGTTATCTCCGGCCCGGGCCCGCGGTCGGTTCCGGTCATCGGCCGCTCCCGCCGGGCACCCGGATGTCCCACGCTTCGCGGCGGCAGCGCCGGTCGACGTAGGTGACGACCTGCGTCGAGGACTCGACCAGCTCCGCGACCGCCACTATGAGCAGGGTGACGGTGATGATCAGCACCGTCACCGTCCAGCGCCGGGTGCCGGAGAATTCGGCGGTGAACTGCGGCAGCGCCAGCAGCGGCACCACCAGCACGAGCAGCAGCCCGCGCAGGTACAGCCACAGCCCGACCAGCTGCCATTCCGTCCCGCCCGCAAGCAGTTTCGCGCGCCGGGCCGCCACACTGTAGGTGGCCGACTGATCGAAGATGGTGGGCACCAGCGTGAATCGCCGCCCGCGCAGCCAGGCCAGCCAGATCACCGCGGGCGGCACGGTGAACAGCAGGGGAGTGCCGACGGCCAGTACGCCGATACCGATGAGCGTGTACATCACCTGATAGCCCAGCAGCGGACCGGCTTCCGCGGCCAGCCGCCGCAGTGCCCCGCGCCAGGTCGCCGGCCTGCGGTACACGACCGACAATCCGATCGGCACGGTCACCCCGCGGACGAACAAGCGGACCGACCAGGCGCACAGCAGGGTGACCAGCACCGCGCCCCAGAGGGTGCCGCGGTCGGAATTCCCGGTGGCGACGGCCGCCAGCACCGTGCCCGCGACGGCCACCACCGAGGCGACCAGCACGGCGACGCCGAGCAGGCCCGCCAGGATCTTGATCCGCGCCTGGATCAGCGCGAACGGGAGGTCCAGCAGTTCGCGGAACTGCATCGGGCGAATCGGCACAACCACCGGTTCGGTAGAAGTCGGTTCCCCCACCGAGCCGGTCGGCGAACCGACGGAGTCGGCGGCGGTCGGCAACACGCGGCCGAGTCTATCCGGACCAGCGTCTTCGGTCGCCCGATGCGCGTCCGGGCGGGGAACTTCGCACCCCGGGGTCAGGCGGGGGGTGTGCCGGTCTCCAGCAGCCGGGCCACGACGCGGCGATAGAGCTCGGGTTCGATCGGTGGCAGGCCCAGCAGCGCGCGCAGGTAGACGCCGTCGCCGACCAGCCGCACGATCTCGGCCCGCACCGGATCCTCGATCTCGTTGTCCAGAGCCGTCTTCCAGGACCCCATCACCTCGGTGAGGGCCCGGTCGGTCTCCGCCCGCGCGGCGTCCTGCGGCGCGTCGACGCTGCGCATGGCGGCCAGCATCGATCGGTACAGGGCGAGCTCGACGGCGTCGGCGTCGTCCTCGGGATGCGGGGCCTGCAGGTACCACTCGGCCACCGAACGCCCCTGCGCCACCGCGGCTCGCACCTGCTGGTCGGCCCGGTCGGTGACGCGGCGGAGCAGTCCGGCGAGCAGTGCGTCCTTGCTCTTGAAGTGATAGAGCAGCCCGCCCTTGGAGACACCCGCGGTGGCGGCCACGTTGTCCAGGGTCACCTGGGACAGGCCCTTGTCGAGCAGCAGGGTTTCGAGCGCGTCGAGGATCCGGTCGCGGGTGCCGGCGGGATCGCGTGTGGTCACGACGGTTGACTGTACCGTCTGGACGGTTCAGAATGCTACTGTACCGTCTGGACGGTTCACCACCGAGAGAGAAAGCTCATGAGCACCCACGCGACCGCACGTTCCGGAACTCCCGTGACCATCGACCGGCACCCCACCACGGCACCGCCGAAGGCCCGGCCCAGGGATTGGGCCGGGCTCGGCGTCCTCGCGCTCGCACTGCTGCTGATCTCCGTCGACGCCACCGTGCTCGACCTCGCGGTCCCGTCCATCAGCGCGCACCTCGCGCCCACCACGCCGCAGCTGCTGTGGATCATCGACGTCTACTCGTTCGTGCTCGCCGGCCTGCTGGTCACCATGGGCACCCTCGGCGACCGCATCGGCCGCCGCCGCCTGCTGCTCATCGGCGCGGCCGGATTCGCCCTCGCCTCGGCCATCGCGGCCTGGGCGGTCAACCCCGAGATGCTCATTGCCGCACGCGTTCTGCAGGGTGTCGCCGGTGCGACCCTGATGCCCGCCACGCTGGGCCTGATCCGGTCCATGTTCGAAGACGCCCGCCAGCGCACCCTCGCCATCTCGGTCTGGGGCGCCATGGCCGCCTCCGGCGCGGCCTTCGGGCCGCTGCTGGGCGGCTGGATGCTCGAGCACTTCTGGTGGGGCTCGGTCTTCCTGGTGAACCTGCCGGTCATGGCGCTGCTGCTGGTCCTGGCCCCGGTCCTGGTACCGGAGTCGCGCGACCCCGACCCAGGCCGCTTCGACCTGATCAGCGCCGGCCTGTCCATGCTGGCCCTGATCCCGATCGTGTACGCGGTCAAGGAGTTCGCGGCCCGCGGCCCCAACCTGAACCTGCTGATCAGCGCCGGTGTCGGCGTGGTCGCGGGCGTGGTGTTCGTGCGCCGGCAGCGCGGCCTGTCCGCCCCGCTCATCGACCTGGACCTGTTCCGGCTGCCCGCCTTCCGGGCCGCGGTCTTCACCAACCTGCTGTCGGTGTTCGCGCTGGCCGGCGTGCTGTTCTTCGGTTCGCAGTACCTGCAGCTGGTGCTGGGCAAGTCGCCGCTGGAGGCCGGCCTGCTGCTCATCCCGGGCACCATCGGCTCCATGCTGGGTGCGCTGGCCGCGGCCTGGCTGGTCCGCTACTGGCGTCCGGCGACGGTGCTCGCGGGCTCGCTGGTGACCGTCGCGATCGGTGCGGGCCTCTACTGGTTGCTGCCCACCGATCCCTCGGGCTCGGTGACCCCGTTCATCGTCGGCTTCCTGCTGATCGGCCTGGGTGAGGGCGTGGCCCTGACCGTCTCGGCCGACATGATCGTCAGCACCGCTCCCGAGGCGCGCGCCGGCAATGCCGCCGCCATCTCGGAAACGGCCATGGAAATGGGCATCGCCCTCGGCGTCGCCGTGCTGGGCAGCGCCGTCATGGCAGCCTTCCGCCACGGTCTGGACCTGACGCACGTCCCGTCCGGCCAGGCGGACGCGGCCCGCGAGTCGCTGGGCGGCGCAATCGAAACCGCCCGCGCCCTACCGCAACCCGCGGCCGGGGAACTGCTGAACTCGGCGCACTCCGCCTTCGTCAGCGGCATTCACCTGGCGGCCACCTCCACGGCGGCCATCCTGGTCCTGACCGCCTTCGTCGCCTACCGCTCGGCGACACGGAAGTCGTCGGCGGCGTGATCGAAATGGCTGTGGCCCGGATGTTTCCGTGTTCAACGTGAAACATTCCGGGCCACAGTGGGTTTCGGAAGGCTACTCCCGGCCCCTGCCCGGGGGCAGTTCGCGCGGGCTGCGGTAGTCGAGTTCGGGGTTGCGGCGTGCTGCCAGCGCATCGTGCTGCGGACCCGCGGGCAGGGGATAGCCGGGGTCCACCACCTGGCCCTGGGGTAGGGCGGAGTAGGAGGGGTACTGGGCGTAGGGCTGATCCACCACGCTCGAGGCCACGCGCTGGGCGTGCACCTGCTGCGGGGCGCCCTGCGGGAGGTAGCCGTACTGCGGCTGGGCGTAGGCCTGCTGGTGCTGCGGCTCCGCCGAATCCTGGGAATCCACGGTCACCTTGCGCGTGCGGCGCAGCGTGAAGGTGATCTCCTCCGCCTCCTCGAACGCCTGGCGTACGGTGCGCAGCGGGTGGGTGGCGGTGTCGATGGCATTGGCCACGAAGGACGGCACCAGCGGACGGATCCAGCGGGCGGCGGTGTCGGTGAACGGCACCGTCCCGATGATCGGAAGTTCCAGCCCCCCACCCTTGTTGGCGGGCTGCGCGACCGGCACGGCGGGGACGAGCGCCCCACCCTGCGGTGCGGGGGCCAGAGCCCCGGAGGTGAGCTGGGCGGGCAGGTTCGGCGACTGTGTCACGATCCCCTCCTGGGACACGGTGCTGTCCTTTCGATCCCCGGCCGGGCCGGCGGGGAGTTCATGTCTGGTGGCATTGTCGAATTCGGCGACCGCGCGCTGGGCGGGCTCGGTGATGCCGATCTCGAAACCGCCGATGGCGGCGATGATGCGGGTGCGCTGCCGTTCCCGGTCGATGGCGGTGTCGGCATGTACGGCCAGCCGCGCGGCGGTGAGTTGTTGTTCGGCGCGCAGGCTCTCGGTCTCCACGCGCACCTCGGCCTGTTTGACGGCGATGGCGGTGGCGGCAGCCTGGTCGATGCGGTCGGTGGCGGTACGGACCGCGACGGTGCGGTCGAACGCCGTCTCACCCCGCCACAACCGCAGCAGCAGTGGCAGCAGGGCCAGCACGATCATGACCACGGACACCGCGAGCCGCAACACGAACGGCCCGAAATGTCCGGTGGTGTAGTCGTTCATGGCCACCCAGCGCGCCCCGAGCCCGCGGTCGCCGTCGGTATAGGCGGCCTTGCGGGCCGTCGCGAGGGCCTTGTCCTTCTCGGTGACCTTGGCGTCGAGCCCGTCGACCTTGCCCTGCGCCGTGCTGAGCTGGGTGCGAGCGTCGTCGAGCATCTGGTTGGCGGTGCGCTCCTCGGGGCCGCGCCCGGGCACGCGGGTGATCATGTTCTGCGGGCAGTCCGCCGCCGGGTTGAATTCGCAGCGCGCGATGATCAGCGCATTGGTGACGTCGTTCTGCGCCTTGGTGATCTGCTGGTCCAGCGCGGTGCGATCGGCCCTGGCCTGCTCCAGCTCGGTGCGCGCGGTGACCACGGCGGGCGCGGATTCCACTGCGTGCTGGGCGGATTCGTCGAGCAGCCGGTTCACGGTGCCGGAGAACAGGATGGTGCAGGCCAATTCGGCGATCATCACCCCGGCGAGCACTGCCACCGCGATGCGGCCACCGAATTCGGCTATCGCCCGGCGATTCTCCCGGCGATCGGGCGTGGCGGCGGTGGCCAGTGCCCGGGCGACGGCCCCCATCAGCACGGTTGCGATGAGCGCGACCGCCACGATGGCGATGACCGGCCAGCGCGCCGCTCCTGTGGCGGCGGCCGTGACGGCGCCCGCGGTGGCCGCGAACAGCGCCACCACGGCGCCGGTGACGGTGTAGCCGCCGCGCTCGGGCTCGTCGGTGAGCTGCGGTTGCGCGCCGCCCAGCCAGACCAGCAAGGCGCCGAGCCCGGCGGACCTGGGGACATGGTGAACGGTCATGGGAGTTCACATCCTCTGAGTCCCGGGTGATTCGGCTTCTCGAAACCGTCGCTGATTCGTTGTCACAGCGTGACAGGCGTACGGCTGTTCCATCGACCGCGGCGGCTGGGATGTGGCCAGGCTCACAGTGGCACGTTTCGGGCATGTGACGTGGTGTTGATCACGCGCCGACCGGCTCTGATAGCACAGAAAACCTGGACAGGAGACGGATTTACGGTTTGCTGAATGTGTGCTGAATCCCACATTCAGGAAAAATTCCGTACGGTCCGCAGGTTACCTGCCCATGTCTCCCGGACGGCCGCCGCGACGACGGAACTTGTCCGGAAAGTTAGCCGGCTCGTGCCCGGTTTGCCGGATCCCTCTGTGGGGAAATCTGATTCATTGCAGGTGAGAGGCAGTCTGGAGCTGCGCTGGACCGCTCGGCCGGAGCCCTCGCGTGCGTGCGATGCAGTGGTGAACTCAACTGAAACGCACGTGCACCCCTGCTTTACACTGGAGAACGCGCGTGTGTTGGAGGACCGATGAAGAAGCCCAGCTAGAAGCTGGAATTAGTGCAACCTAAGTTGGTTGGGCTCAAGTCCTGACTTATCGTTTGCTCTTACGCCGAACTACACAATTCGGCATATCTCCCCATACGGTCAGAGGCCCGATCGGTGCTCAGCCTAGCGGGCGAGAACTGCGCGGTGTGTAGCGAAGACGTAAGGGTTCCGTTACCACCGAGCACCCGACTAGGTAATCGAAGCGGGTGGACAACTGCAAAGTTGACTGCACGGAATGACCATCAGCGCCGCTGGTCTCCGAAACGTCCGGACGCAGTCCAGACCGGAGGCGTTCGACGAAGGCCGCATTCTTCGAAGGCCTGTTTTTTGTGAAGGCAGAGGCATGACGCAACTTCCTGGCCACAGGTCCCCTGGACCCATCGGGCTCTATGACCCGGCGAATGAACACGACGCCTGTGGTGTCGCATTCGTCGTCGACATGCACGGCCGCCGCAGCCGCGACATCGTCGACAAGGCTATTACGGCATTGCTGAACCTGGAGCACCGTGGTGCCGCCGGTGCCGAACCCAACTCGGGTGACGGCGCGGGCATCCTGATCCAGCTCCCGGACAAGTTCTTCCGCGCTGTCGTCGACTTCGAGCTCCCCGCCGAAGGTTCGTACGCCACCGGTATCGCTTTCCTGCCGCAGGCCCGCCGCGAGGCCGCCCGCGCCGGGTACGGCGTCGAGAAGATCGTGCGCGAGGAGGGCCTCGAGGTCCTCGGCTGGCGCGAGGTCCCGATCGACGAGTCGTCGCTGGGCGCGCTGTCGCGCGACGCCATGCCGACCTTCCGGCAGATCTTCATCGCCTCGCCCAAGAGTGGCGCCGAGCAGCTGTCCGGCATGGACCTGGAGCGTCGCGCCTACGTCATCCGCAAGCGCATCGAGCACGAGCTCGGCAAGTCGGGCGCCGGCGAGGGCGCGACCGGCAAGGAGTCGGTCTACTTCCCGAGCCTGTCCGGCGAGACCTTCGTCTACAAGGGCATGTTCACCACCCCGCAGCTGCGGGCGTTCTACCTGGACCTGCAGGACGACCGGGTCGAGTCGGCGCTGGGCATCGTGCACTCGCGCTTCTCCACCAACACCTTCCCGTCGTGGCCGCTGGCGCACCCGTTCCGGCGCGTCGCCCACAACGGTGAGATCAACACCGTCTCCGGCAACGAGAACTGGATGCGGGCCCGTGAGGCGCTGCTGAACTCCAACGTGTTCGGCACCGATCACGAGGGCAACAACCGCCTGGAGAAGATCTTCCCGGTCTGCACCCCCGGCGCCTCGGACACCGCGCGCTTCGACGAGGTGCTCGAACTGCTGCACCTGGGCGGCCGCAGCCTGCCGCACGCCGTGCTCATGATGATTCCGGAGGCGTGGGAGCGCCACGAGTCCATGACCCCGGAGCAGCGCGCCTTCTACCGCTACCACTCCTTCCTCATGGAGCCCTGGGACGGCCCGGCCTCGGTGTGCTTCACCGACGGCACGGTCGTCGGCGCGGTGCTGGACCGCAACGGTCTACGCCCCGGCCGCATCTGGGTCACCGAGGACGGTCTGGTCGTGCTGGCCTCCGAGGTCGGCGTGCTCGACATCGACCCGGCCAAGGTCATCTACAAGAAGCGCCTGCAGCCCGGCCACATGTTCCTGGTCGACACCTCGCAGGGCCGCATCATCAGCGACGACGAGGTCAAGTCCTCGCTGGCCGCCGAGTTCCCGTACCAGCAGTGGCTGGACGAGGGCCCGGCCAAGCTGAGCGACCTGCCCGACCGCCCGCACGTGCACATGTCGCACGACCGCGTGCTGATCCGTCAGCAGATCTTCGGCTACACCACCGAGGAACTGAACCTGCTGGTCTCGCCGATGGCGCAGACCGGTGGCGAGGCGCTCGGCTCGATGGGCACCGACACCCCGATCGCGGTGCTGTCGGCGCGGCCGCGCCTGCTGTTCGACTACTTCTCGCAGCTGTTCGCGCAGGTCACCAACCCGCCGCTGGACGCCATCCGCGAAGAGGTCGTCACCTCGCTGCGCAGCATGGTCGGCCCGGAGGCCGACCTGCTGAACCCGGGACCGGAGTCCTGTCGCCAGATCACCCTGACCCAGCCGATCCTGGACAACGACGAGCTCAACAAGCTCATCCACATCAATGACGACGGCTCCCGTCCCGACCTGCGGTCCGTGGTGGTCCACGGCCTGTACCCGGTCAAGAAGGGCGGCAAGGGGCTGCGCAAGTCCATCGAGGCCGTGCAGCGTCAGGTCTCGGCGGCCATCGACGGCGGGGCGCGCATCATCGTGCTGTCCGACCGCGAGTCCAACGAGAAGCTGGCCCCGATCCCGTCGCTGCTGCTGACCGCCGCGGTGCACCACCACCTGGTCCGGGAACGCACCCGCACCAAGGTCGGCCTGGTCATCGAGGCCGGTGACGCCCGCGAGGTGCACCACATGGCCATGCTGGTCGGCTTCGGCGCGGCGGCCATCAACCCGTACATGGCCTTCGAGTCCATCGAGGACATGCTCGAGCGCGGCGCGCTGCGGATGCCGGGCAGCACCGGCGATCTCGCGGCCGACTACAAGAAGGCCGTCTACAACTACAACAAGGCGGCCGGCAAGGGCGTACTGAAGGTGATGTCCAAGATGGGCATCTCCACCATCGCCTCCTACCGTGGCGCGCAGCTGTTCCAGGTCGTCGGCCTGGGGCAGGAGCTGGTGGACGAGTACTTCACCGGTCTGAAGTCGCCGCTGGACGGCATCGGCCTGGACGACATCGCGGACGAGGTCGCGCAGCGGCACCGGATCGCCTTCCTGGAGAACCGCAACGAGCGCGCGCACCGCGAGCTCGAGGTCGGCGGCGAGTACCAGTGGCGGCGCGAGGGCGAGTACCACCTGTTCAACCCGGACACGGTGTTCAAGCTGCAGCACGCCACCCGCTCGGGCCAGTACAAGGTCTTCAAGGAGTACACGAAGCTGGTCGACGACCAGTCCGAGCGTCTCGCCTCGCTGCGTGGTCTGTTCAAGTTCAAGTCCGAGCACCGCCACCCGATCTCGATCGACGAGGTCGAGCCGGCGTCGGAGATCGTGAAGCGCTTCTCGACGGGTGCGATGAGCTACGGCTCCATCTCCGCCGAGGCCCACGAGACCCTGGCCATCGCCATGAACCGCCTCGGCGGCCGCTCCAACTCCGGTGAGGGCGGCGAGCACCCGGCGCGCTTCGAGCCGGAGGAGAGCGGCGACTGGCGCCGGTCCGCGATCAAGCAGGTGGCCTCGGGCCGCTTCGGTGTGACCGCGCACTACCTGACCAACTGCACCGACATCCAGATCAAGATGGCGCAGGGCGCGAAGCCCGGTGAGGGCGGCCAGCTGCCGGCCCACAAGGTGTACCCGTGGGTCGCCGAGGTCCGGCACTCGACGCCGGGCGTCGGCCTGATCTCGCCGCCGCCGCACCACGACATCTACTCGATCGAGGATCTGGCGCAGCTGATCCATGACCTGAAGAACGCGAACCCGCAGGCTCGGATTCACGTGAAACTGGTCGCGGAGCCGGGCGTCGGCACCGTCGCCGCGGGTGTCTCCAAGGCACACGCGGACGTGGTGCTCATCTCGGGCCACGACGGTGGCACCGGCGCCTCGCCGCTGACCTCGCTGAAGCACGCGGGTGGACCCTGGGAGCTCGGCCTGGCCGAGACCCAGCAGACGCTGCTGCTCAACGGTCTGCGCGACCGCATCGTGGTGCAGGTGGACGGTCAGATGAAGACCGGCCGCGACGTCATGATCGCCGCCCTGCTGGGCGCCGAGGAGTACGGTTTCGCGACCGCTCCGCTGGTGGTCTCGGGCTGCATCATGATGCGCGTCTGCCACCTCGACACCTGCCCGGTCGGCGTCGCCACCCAGAACCCTGTTCTCCGTGAGCGTTTCACCGGCAAGCCGGAGTTCGTCGAGAACTTCATGCTCTACATCGCCGAAGAGGTGCGGGAGCTGCTGGCGTCGCTGGGTCTGCGGACCCTGGACGAGGCCATCGGCCGGGTCGACCTGCTCGACACCACCGCCGCCAAGGCGCACTGGAAGGCCGCCAAGCTCGACCTGTCGCCGATCCTGGACGACGTCGAGACCGCGTTCATGTTCCAGGACCGCCGCCGCACCAAGGACCAGGACCACGGCCTGGACAAGGCGCTGGACAACGAGCTCATCGCGCAGTCCGCGGACGCGCTGGAGCGCGGCAAGCCGGTCAAGTTCGAATCCAAGATCACGAACGTGAACCGGACCGTCGGCACCATGCTCGGCCACGAGGTCACCAAGCTCTACGGCGGAGTCGGCCTGCCGGACAACACCATCGACATCACGTTCACCGGTTCCGCCGGTAACTCGTTCGGTGCGTTCGTCCCGGCCGGCATCACCCTGCGGGTGGTCGGCGACGCCAACGACTATGTCGGCAAGGGCCTTTCGGGTGGTCGCATCACGGTGCGCCCGTCCGATGACGCGCCGGAGGCGTTCGTCGCGGAGCAGAACATCATCGCGGGCAACGTGATCCTGTTCGGCGCCACCAGCGGCCAGGCGTTCCTGCGCGGTGTGGCCGGCGAGCGCTTCGCGGTCCGCAACTCGGGTGCCACCGCGGTCGTCGAGGGTGTGGGCGACCACGCCTGCGAGTACATGACCGGTGGCCGTGTGGTCATCCTCGGCGAGACCGGCCGCAACTTCGGCGCCGGCATGTCGGGTGGTATCGCCTACGTCTACAACCCGAACGGCACCTTCGAGGCCAACCTCAACACCGAGCTGGTCGACCTCGAGCAGCTGTCGGCCGAGGACGCGCAGATCGTGCACGACATCGTGGTCCAGCATCGCGACGAGACCGGATCCGCTGTCGCCGACAAGATCCTGGGCGACTGGTCGCAGCAGGTGATCAAGTTCGCGAAGGTCATGCCGCGCGACTACAAGAAGGTCCTGCTCGCCATCTCCGAGGCCGAGAAGGCCGGCCGGAATGTCGACGAGGCGATCATGGAGGCGGCCCGTGGCTGACCTCATTCTGGCGGTGCAACGCAGCACCACTGTCGTTGTTCCGTGCGCGCTGCGCATTAGTCAGGAGTTCGTAAATGGGTGACGCACAAGGCTTCCTGAAGCACACATCCCGGGAACTGCCCAAGCGCCGTCCGGTTCCGCTGCGACTGCTGGACTGGAAAGAGGTCTACGAGGAGAAGTTCTCCCACGAGACCCTGCAGAAGCAGGCCAGCCGCTGCATGGACTGCGGTATCCCGTTCTGCCACAACGGCTGTCCGCTCGGGAACCTGATTCCCGAGTGGAACGACCTGGTGTACAAGGGCGCGTGGAAGGAGTCGTTCGATCGGCTGCACGCGACCAACAACTTCCCGGAGTTCACCGGCCGCCTGTGCCCGGCTCCGTGCGAGGCGTCCTGCGTCCTGGGCATCAACCAGGATCCGGTGACCATCAAGCAGGTCGAGGTCGAGATCATCGAGAACGGTTTCGACGAGGGCTGGGTGACCCCGGTCTACCCGACCCGCCTGACCGGCAAGCGCATCGCGGTCGTCGGCTCCGGGCCCGCGGGCCTGGCCGCCGCCCAGCAGCTGACCCGGGCCGGCCACACCGTGACCGTGTTCGAGCGCGACGACCGCATCGGCGGCCTGCTGCGTTACGGCATCCCGGAATTCAAGATGGAGAAGCGCTTCATCGACCGCCGCATCGCGCAGATGGAGGCCGAGGGCACCATCTTCAAGACCGGCGTGAACGTGGGCGTGGACATCACCGCCGCGCAGCTGCGCGAGCAGTTCGACGCGGTCGTGCTCGCCGGTGGCGCCACCATCGCGCGTGACCTGCCGATCCCGGGCCGCGACCTGGACGGCATCCACCAGGCCATGGAGTTCCTGCCGCTGGCCAACCGGGTGCAGCTGGGCGACCAGATCACCGACGAGGACGGCCTGCCGCGCATCAACGCGCGTGGCAAGAAGGTTGTCATCATCGGTGGCGGTGACACCGGCGCGGACTGCCTGGGCACCTCGCACCGTCAGGGCGCGGAGTCGATCCACCAGTTCGAGATCATGCCGCGTCCGCCGGAGCAGCGGGCCGCCTCGACCCCGTGGCCGACCTACCCGCTGATGTACCGCGTTTCCTCGGCTCACGAGGAGGGCGGCGAGCGCGTGTTCTCCGTCAACACCGAGCGTTTCGTCGGCGCCGACGGCAAGGTCACCGGGCTGCAGGCGCACGAGGTGTCGATGGTCAACGGCCGCTTCGAGAAGGTCGAGGGCACCGACTTCACCCTCGAGGCCGACCTGGTGCTGCTGGCCATGGGCTTCGTCGGACCGCAGAAGAACGGTCTGCTCGAGGGCCTGGGCGTGGGCTACGACCAGCGCGGAAATGTCATGCGCGACAAGGAGTGGGCCACCACCGTGCCCGGCGTGTTCGTCGCCGGTGACATGGGCCGCGGTCAGTCGCTGATCGTGTGGGCCATCGCCGAGGGCCGCGCGTGCGCGTCCGCGGTGGACAAGTACCTGGAGGGTGAGACGGCGCTGCCGTCCCCGATCACCCCGACCATGGTCGCCCAGCGCTGAGCTGAAACCCTGAAGGGCGCTCCCGGACTTCGGTCCGGGAGCGCCTTTTGTTATGCAGGGAAACGATCTGAAATGTGTACTAGTCAGTAACTGGGAGCAGTTTTCTCAAACCCTGGACAGGGGACCAGTTACACCTGTTTACTTACTCCCCGTGTGGAGTCCACCCTCCGAGTCGTCCGCAGCGCTCGGTAAGTATGGATCGGTCCCGGAGGATCTCGGGACACTTGGAGGAAAATATGTTCCGTAATCGCCGTGCGGCCGCGATCGCGACCTCTGCCGCAATGGTTTTCGCGGGCCTGAGCATGACCACGCTGGAGACGGGCGCCGCGTCAGCGGATACGACCTGTGCCCTGAGCTCGCATGCCACCAAGAATGACATCAGCACCCTCGGTATCACCATGACGTACGACAAGGGCGCCAACCTCGACTCCATCGGCGTCGGCACCACGGTGACCTACACGATCGTCATCGGCACCACGGGCATCGGAAACCCGTACGTCAACACCATCACCGATTACCCGCCGGCCGGATTCGGTGCGCCGACCAGCGCCACCATCACCGCGTATCACGCCGCGCTCGGTGAGCGCACCGAGAGCGTCACCCCGGAGCCGAACGCCGGTGGCTGGAAGGTGACCAACACGGGCTGGTTCGTGAACTCCGGTAACCCGGTGACCTACACCATCACCTACCCGGTGCCCACCAACCTCTCGGCCGGTCAGCAGGTCACCAGCGGTGGCATCGGGGTCGCGGGCACGGTCGGCGTCAGCAACGAGCTGCCCAACCTGACCTCCTGCTTCACCGCCCGGGCCAACACCGTCGGCGAGGACGCGCTGGGCAGCCTGAACAACAACGGCCTCGGCTCGGCCGGCGGTCAGCTCAGCTCGACCGGTTCGCTCAGCACCATCCTGTCGGACGCGATCCGCAAGTACATCGGCAGCTGATTCCCCTCCGGGCCGATTCGATCGATAGGAAAACCGTACCGATGTTCACCGGTAAGCACTCGGCGCTCGCCGCGATCTCGGCAATTGCGCTCTCCCTCGCATTGTCGTCCGCGCCCGGGAGCACCGGTACGGCCACGGCGGATGATTCCACCGGATCACATCTGGTTTCGATCGATCGGCCCGGCCAGCGGCAAGAGGAGATCTCGGTCTATTCGGCCGCGATGGACAGGGTGATCACGCTTCAGGTGATTACCCCGCTGGACAACAGTGTGCCGCGGCCCACGCTATATCTGCTGAATGGCGCGGGCGGTGGCGAGGATGCCGCCACCTGGTATCGCCAAACCGATGTCGTGCAATTCTTCGCGGACAAGAACGTGAATGTTGTTTCCCCGATCGGTGGCAAATTCTCCTATTACACCGACTGGCAGAAAGACGACCCGAGTCTGGGCCGTCAGAAATGGGAGACATTCCTGACCGCGGAACTGCCGCCGATCCTGGATTCGGCCCTGCACGCGTCGGGCGCGAACGCGGTTGCGGGCGTGTCGATGTCGGCGACCTCCGCGCTGAATCTGGCCATCGCGGCCCCCGATCGGTACCGGGCGGTCGCCTCCTACAGTGGCTGCGCCTCCACCTCCGACCAGAACAGCCGCCGGTACATCCAGTTGGTCCTCGATCGCGGTGATGCCGATTCCCGCAATATGTGGGGCGACCCCGGCGACCCGGACTGGCAGCAGCACGACGCGGTACTCAATGCCGGCGCCCTGCGCGGGAAGGCGCTGTTCATCTCGAGCTCGAGCGGGCTGCCCGGGCCCATGGACACCCTCGACTCGCCCTCGATCGGCGGGCGTCCGGCGACGCTGGCCAATCAGATCGTGCTGGGCGGGGTGATCGAGGCCGCGACGAACGCGTGCACACATCAGCTCGCAGATCGCCTCGGCCAGTTGGGGATCCCCGCGCAGGTCGAATTCAGCCCTGCCGGAACGCATTCCTGGCGGTACTGGCAGGACGCGCTGCATCGGTCGTGGCCGCTGCTCGAGGCGGCATTACAGGGTTGAGGTCCGAAATGTGGCTTCCGGCACAACTTTCGGCCGGAAATCGGACGTCTTAGCCGACTCGCCTGGCATGGCCGAATAGGCCCCTTTATGCTTGGCGGCGGTGTGTCGCCGATCTCGTCATGCAGTCTGTTTCAGTCAGCTCATACGGGGCGGTTACCTGGGTTAACCCTCAGTGCACCGGACTGTCATCCGGCGACCGCACCATGATCGGGAATCGGGACGCGCAACCTGTCCCGGCACAAGCGGGAACTGGAGCAGTATGCGGTTGAAGAATGTTGTCGCGGCTGCGGGGGCAGCGGCGAGCGTGCTCATGTCGGGAATCGTCCTGGGCAGCGGTCCCGCTACGGCCGACCCCGGCGCGGGCTGCCCGAGTCTCTACACGGTCGCCGTTCCCGGCACCTGGGAGACCGGCCACGACAAGGACCCCAAGCCCGGCATGCTGGCCGGGGTGACCGACGGATTGCCCGGCGAGGTCGACTATGTGACCTACGCGGCCACCGCCTTCCCCTGGGAGGGGGACGTCTACGCCGCCTCCAAGAAGGAAGCCGTCGACAATGCCCGCGGTCTGGTGCAGGACATGGGCGCGCGCTGCCCGGGCACCAAGATCGCCATCACCGGCTACAGCCAGGGCGCCGACGCGGCCGGCGACCTCGCCGCCGAGATCGGCAGCGGCCACGGTGTGGTGCCGCCGGATCGCATCGCGGCGGTCGCGCTGATCTCTGATCCGCGCCGCTCGGCCACCGACGCCCAGATCGGCCCGCTCGCTCCCGGTGCGGGTGCGGGCGGGGTGCGGGTCGGCGGCTTCGGCTGGGTCAGCGACAAGGTGCGTACCGTGTGCGCCATCGGCGACCTGTACTGCTCCACCGAGGAGACCGACTTCCTCACCCGCTTCGCGGGTTTCCTGGCGCAGTCGTCCAACCCGAACAACTTCAACCCGTGGCAGACCCAGCTCGAACTCGGGTCCATCCTCAACGACCTGATGGCGCAGGGCGGTCTGCCGACGCTGCAGGCCCAGCTGGCCGACGGTCCGGACAGTGAGTACGCCCACCAGCTCGAGCAGTTCTACCGCAGCGGCAAGCACACCAGCTACGGCAGCTACGGCGTCGGCGGCGGCCAGACCGCACTGACCTGGATGCACAACTGGATCGCGACCAACGCCTAGCGGACGGCCCGGCGGTGAGCCGGCCCCGCGAAGCCTGAAAAGGCCGCTCCCACACTGGGAGCGGCCTTTTCGGTGTCCGAGCCGATGAGGTCGTCGCCGGCCGGGCTACATACCGAAGGAGCCGGTGGGCGGCAGCCAGGGGGCCGGGGCGGGGTTGTTGTTCCAGCCGTTGTCGCCGTCGTTGTTCCAACCATTGTTCCAGCCGTTGTTCCAGCCGTTGTCGCCGTTGTTCCAGCCGCCGTCGTTGTCGTGGTCGTGGCGGTGGTGGTCACGGTCGTGATCCCAGGGGCCGTGGTCGTCGATCTGCTGGGCGACGACCGGGGCGGAGGCGTCGTCGGGGGTCGTGGCATTCGCGGGAAGGGCGACGACGGCGAGCGGGATGGCGGCCAGGGCACCGGCCGCGGCGAGGCGCAGGGCGAGACGGCGGCGGGGCTTGATGGTGGACATCGTGGTGCCTTTCTGTCGGGAAGATCATGCGCCGCGAGGGGAGCGGCTTACGAGTTCCCATCGAAGGCTCCTGCCCTTGGAGCGGTTTGGGATCGAGCTGGGAGTCCGCTGAGCGTCTAGGGGCGCGGACGCTGCGTGCGCGGCAACAGGTCCCAGACGTGGCCGTTCTCGTTGACGGTGGCCACCGTGCGGCCGCCGGTGCGCGAGTACAGGATCCGGGTGATCGAGCAGTAGTCGATGGGGAAGGTGAGCGGGCGGGCCAAGCCCAGCACGTCCTGCAGCAGCACATTGATCACGCCGCCGTGGGCGAAGACGACCACGGTGTCGGTGTGCTCGGCGGCCGCGACGATGCTCGCGATGCTGTCGCGCACGCGGCTGACGAAGGCGTCGCCGTCGATCTGCTCGGGCAGGTGCCCGGCCTTGATGCGCGCGTAGGTTTCCCGGAATTCCTGCTGGGCGTCCTCGATCGGGATGTACATCGGCAGGTCGCGGTCGTACTCGGCGAGCCCGTCGAGGACGTCGATGTCGAGTCCGACCTTCTCGGCGGTGGGCCGGGCGGTTTCGCGGGCCCGCAGTTGCGGGCTGCTGATCACACGGGCGATGCGGTGGTGGGCGAGTGCGGCCGGGATCCGGCCCGCCTGTTCGAGGCCGATCGCGGTGAGATCCGGGTCGGCGTGGCCGGATTCGGCCAGGACTCGTTGCGGCTGGGCGTGGCGGACGAGGATCAACTGCACGCCCACCACTCTGCCGCACCCCCCACGCGGTTCGCCGCGGGGGCTAGCGGTTCTTGCGGCGGCTCATCAGGTAGACGATGCCGAGCACCAGCACCACGATGCCGATGCAGCAGACCGCGAGGAATCCCCAGAAGCCGGTGCCGCGTCGGCTGCTGGTGCGGCGGGCGGCGGTGTTCTCGAGGGCGGTGTTCCAGGTATCCGGATGCGTCCACACGTGGTGGTCCAGCAGGGTCGCCTGGGTCAGGAGATCTAGGTAGTGCATGGGTACCCCAATCCGTGTGGCCGGTGGGCCCGCCCCGGGCCGAATCCCAGATTAACCGGCGATCCGGCCCGGGGAATCAGGGTTTTCCCTGGTCCCAATGGACGCTGTCGGCGTAGCCGTCCTCAGCCTCGCGCATGGCCGGAGCGAATGCGGAGGTACGCCTACCGGGATTCGCTCTGTGCGGTACGGGGTTTCACGAGCGGGAACGGCAGCGTTTCGCGGATGCTGCGGCCGATCAGCAGCATGACCACCCGGTCGACGCCGACGCCGAGACCGCCGGTGGGCGGCATGGCGTGCTCGAGGGCCTGCAGGAAGTCCTCGTCGAGTTCCATGGCTTCCGGGTCGCCGCCGGCGGCCAGCATGGACTGTTCGGTGAGGCGGCGGCGCTGTTCCACCGGATCGGTCAATTCGCTGTAGGCGGTGGCCAGTTCGACGCCCCAGGCCACCAGGTCCCAGCGTTCGGTGACGCCCGGAATGTGCCGGTGGGCGCGGGTGAGCGGGGAGACGGAGGTGGGGAAGTCGATGTAGAAGGTCGGTTCCTCGGTGGACGATTCCACCAGGTGCTCGTACATCTCGAGTACGAGTTGCCCGGCGTCCCAGCCCAATTGGAAGGACACGCCCGCCTTCTCGCAGAGCAGCCGCAGCCGCTCCGCGTCGGTGTCCGGGCCGATGGTCTCGCCGATCGCCTCGGAGACGGCCCCGTGCACGGTCTTGACCGGCCAGTCGCCGGAGATGTCCACCTCGGTGACGGTGCCGTCGGGTCCGGGGCGCAGCGCGACCATCGCGCCGTTGGCGGCCACCGCGGCCTCCTGGATGAGCTGGCGGCAGGCGTGCATCATACGTTCGTAATCGCTGTGCGCCTCATAGGCTTCCAGGATGGTGAACTCGGGGTTGTGGCTGTAGTCCACGCCCTCGTTGCGGAAGACGCGGCCGAGTTCGAACACCTTTTCCATGCCGCCCACGCACAGCCGCTTGAGGTACAGCTCGGGGGCGATGCGCAGGTACAGGCCGAGGTCGTAGGCGTTGATGTGGGTGGTGAACGGGGTGGCGTTGGCGCCGCCGTGCACCTGCTGCAGGACGGGGGTCTCGACTTCGAGGAATCCCCAGCCGTGCAGGGTGTCTCGCAGCGACCGCACCACCGCGCTGCGTTTGGCCATCACCTCACGGATATCGGTGTTGATGGCCATGTCGACATAGCGTTGCCGCACTCGGGCTTCCGGGTCGGACAGGCCCTTCCACTTGTCCGGCAGCGGGTGCAGGCATTTGCCGATCATCCGCCAGTCCTGGGCGAGCAGAGAGAGTTCGCCGCGGCGGCTGCGGCCGATCTGCCCGCTCACCTCGACCAGGTCGCCCAGGTCGAAGAATTCGGTGAACGATTCGCTGCGGTCGGCGCCCACCCGGCCGCGGTCGATGAGCAGCTGGATGTCGCCGGACCAGTCGCGCAGCACGGCGAAGATGACGCCGCCGTAGTCGCGAATCCGCAACAGCCGCCCGCAGACTCGCACCGTGGTGCCCTGCGGGCAGCCGCGGGCGGCGGACACGGTGTGGGTGGGCGGGTAGGCGACCGGATAGGCCTCGACGCCGGATTCCTGGAGCTTCTCCAGCTTGTCCATGCGGACCCGCACCTGTTCGGGGCGGCGCGGGCCCTGTTCCTCGAGTTCCTCCGGCGGCAGGTCGGGCGGGCTGCCGTCGGCGTGCAGGCCGGTCATGGCGGGCGGTACCGAGGGCCGCAGACCGGTGTGCGTGGAGGCGTCGTGTTCGCGGCCGACGCGGGGCAGGAAGCCTTCGGCGAGGGCGCTGGCAATGGCGACGCGCAGCAGGTGTCGGCGTTCCTCGAACAGCGAGAACCGGGGCACCCATTCCGGCTGGTACTTCACATTGGAGCGGTAGAGGGCCTCCAGCTGGTACCAGCGGGAGAAGAACATGAGCACGCCGCGCCACAGGCGCAGCACCGGGCCGGCGCCGATGCGGCCGCCCTCCTCGAAGACCGCGCGGAAGACCGCGAAGTTCAACGAGATTCGGGTGATGCCGTACTGCTCGGAGGTGAGGGCGAGCCGCGAGATCATGAGTTCCATCAGCCCGTTGGGGCCGGAGCGGTCGCGGCGCATGAGGTCGAGGGAGATGCCGGTGCGGCCCCACGGCACGAACGAGAGCATGCCGAGCACCTGGCCGTTGGGGGCGACGGACTCGACCAGCAGGCAGTCGCCGTCCAGCGGATCCCCGAGCCGGTCGAGGGCCATGGAGAAGCCGCGTTCGGTCTCGGTGTCGCGCCAGTCGTCGGCGCGCCGCATGACGTCGACCATCTCCTCGAGCGGGACCTCCTTGTGCCGCCGCACCCGCACCGTGATGCCCTGCTTGGCAAGACGATTGGCGGCCTGGCGGACCGGCTTCATATCGGGTCCGGCGAGGGAGAAATTGCGGGTCTCGAGGATGGCCTCGTCCCCCAGGCGCAGCGCGGACAGTCCGGCCCGCCGGTAGGCGGTCGCGCCGATCTCGCTGGCGCCCATGACCGCCGGGGCCCACCCGTACTGGTCGGCCAGCCGCAGCCAGGCGTCGATGGCGTGGCCCCAGGACTCCTTCTGCCCGATGGGGTCGCCCGAGGCCAGGCACACGCCCAGTTCGACGCGGTAGGTGACGGCGGCCTTGCCGCTGGGCGCGAAGACGACGGCCTTGTCGCGGCGGGTGGCGAAGTAGCCGAGCGAGTCCTCGACGTCGGAGCGTTCGATGAGCCCGCGGATGGCGGATTCGTCCAGCCCGGTGAGCGCGTTGGAGGAGCGCTGCGACCGGAACAGGGTGATGACGGCGGCCAGCAGCGCGATGGCGCCGAACAGGCCGAGCAGCAGGTTGACCAGGTGCGGTGGGTGCCCGTCGAAGTCCTCGCTGGAGACCAGGATCGCGCCGGTGACCCGGGACACCGCCCACAGGGCGCGTTCGGTGTGGTCGGGCAGGCTGCCGGGGAACAGTTCGACCAGCCCCCAGCCGACCAGGCAGCCCAGCGCGAGCCCGCCGGCCAGTACGCCGAGCGCGCGCCAGACCGCGCCGCGCTGCACGTGCGTGTAGAACTCGGACCACGAGGCGATGAGCACGCCGATGACCACGACGTGAATGATCAGCGCCACCAGGGCATTGACGTCGCCCTCGGCGGCGAAGTCGAGGGCGTTGGCGAGCGCGAAGGCCGCCATGTACCCGACCAGCAGCCACCAGGCGATCCGTTTGCGGCTGGCGGTGGCGCCCGCCAGCAGGCCGACCACCAGCGCCCACACCAGTGAGGTGTCGGGGGCGTCGAAGTAGTAGGTGTCGACGAAGTGGCGTAGGTGCGAGGTCAGGAACCGCAGCCCGGGCGAGATGCTCCAGGCGAAGCAGAGAATCGAGAAGACGCCGAGCGCGGTGCCCGCGATGTGCGGCACCTCGCGCAGCCGGCCGTGCCCGCGGTGTGGCACCTCCAGCGACCGCGGCTCCGGTCTCGGGTCGGAGTCGTGGGTCGGCCGATCCTGCGTCGAAGTCACTGCACCAGTGTGAATGTTGCCCATGCCCATGTGCACTCAGAACCCGGTTCGTGTCTCGTGGCCGCCGCGTGGCGGCTGGTGGTGGGGGCGGCGTTTGGTGTTGAGGCGGCCGCGGGTGAGGATGTACCCCATGTCGGATCCAGTCGATGTCCCGATCGAGGACGATGTCATTCGACTCGGCCAGTTCCTGAAGCTGGCGAACCTCATCGATTCCGGTTCGGAAGCCAAAATGGTTATCGCCCAGGGCCTGGTCCGTGTCAACGACGAGGTGGAGCTGCGACGGGGTCGCCAGCTACATGCGGGCGATGTGGTGGCACTGGCCGGGCACAAGGCCCGGGTCACCGGCGGCTGAGCGCGCTTCGCGGGCACGGTACTCCCGGATCCGTAGGGGTTCGGTCTGCGCCCCGCGCGGCCGGGCTCACCGCGTTCCCTGCGGGTTGCCGGCGGCGTCACTCCCGCGGGGGCTCGGGGGCTGGGCCCCGGCTCCCCATTCTCGGGGGTGCGGGGGCCGTTACCCCTGAGAGCTTCCCGAGAGTTGGATCAACCCTCGCTGCGAACGACGACGCCGTCGTGGTCGCTGTAGAGCATGTCGCCGGGAACGAAGGTGACGCCGCCGAATTCGACGGTGACATCCTTCTCGGCGTTCGCTCCGGTCTGGGTGCTCTTGCGCGGGTTGGTGCCCAGCGCCTTGATGCCGATGGGCAGGGTGCGCAGGATTGCGGAGTCCCGGACCGCGCCGTTGACGACGACCCCGGCCCAGCCGTTGTCGACGCCGCGGCCCGCGATGATGTCGCCGACCAGCGCGGTGTGCACGCTCGCGCCGCCGTCCACGACGAGCACGCGGCCCTCGCCGGGTTCGCCGAGGGTCTGCTTGACGAGCAGGTTGTCCTGGAAGGTCCGGATGGTCACGATGCGGCCGGCGAAGACCTCGTGGCCGCCGAACTGGATGAACTGGGTGTCGCAGCTGCGGATCTCGGGGCCGATCTCGTCGGCGAGGTCGGCGGTGGCAATGGAGTTCGCTGATTCGGTCACGGGAACTATCTTGTCAGGGCGAAAATGCGCAAGTCGCGAGCGGTGCGATTGCGGTAGGCGGTGTACGCCTGCGTGGTCTCCTCGAAGCGTTCGAAGATCGCCTGCTTGCGGTCTTCGTCGGTGACCAGCATGGCGGCGACCGGAATGTGCTGCCCGGCGATGGCGACCTCGGCGGCCGGACTGGCGAGCAGGTTGGCGGTCCACGCCGGGTGGTGGGCCTGGCCGAAGTTGGATCCGATCACGTAGAGCGTGTCGCCCTCGTGTACGTAGAGCAGGGGCGTGGTGCGTGGCTGCCCGGATTTGCGGCCGACGGTGGTGAGCAGAATGACGGGCGCGCCGATCGGGCCGAGCACGGTGTACTTGCCGCCGGTGCGTTCGAGCACCTTGCGATCCAGCGGCGTGAGTTTGCGGATGACCAGCGAGCCGACCGTGGTGGCGGCGAACGGACTGGCCAGGCGGGACAGCAGATTGGTGCGGGAACCCCAGATCCGCTCGGGAAACTGCTCACTCATACCGCGACTCTAGTGGCCCGCGACCGGGGGTGTTGTGCCATTGCGATGCGCTCTGCGGCTGCTGAGCGATCTATCCACAAGAGTTAATCAACCGTGCAGTCGGATTCTTGGGCGCATACTGGCGACACCCGATGAGTCCAGGTCGGGAGAGGCATGAACGTAGAACCGGCGATCGACGCGGGTGCCGTCGACGAGACCCGCTCCCTGCTGGGGTCCGTGCTCGCCGGCTTCCAAGCCGCCTGGGAGGCGGCCGCGGCGCCGCCCCGCCTGGCCGAGTTCCTGCCCCGCACCCCGCACCTGCGCCGCCTGGTGCTGATCGAACTGATCAAGGTGGATCTGGAATACCGCTGGATCCGCTACGACTTCCCCAAGCGCCTGGCCGACTACCGGGCCGAATTCGACGAATTGTTGTCCGGCCCACTGCCGCCCGATCTGGCCTACGAGGAGTTCCACGCGCTGCGGCGCTCCGGGATTTCCGGAAATGGGCACCGGGCGGCGGTGGATATCGGCTGCCATCCGACCGAGGCCGCCGCCACCGAATGGGCCGAGCACGACTACCGCAGCACCCTGATCGCCCGGCCGCAGGCCCAGCACGCCCTGGAGGGCATCGAGGTCGGCGATCGGCTGGACGATTTCGACCTGCTGGTGGAATTGGGCAGCGGCGCCTTCGCCCGGGTCTTCCTGGCCCGGCAGCGGTCCATGCAGCGGCTGGTGGCGGTGAAGGTCTCGCAGAACCACGGCACCGAATCCGAGACCCTGGCGCGGCTGGATCACGAGCACATCGTGCGCGTCTTCGACCAGCGGCTGCTGGCCGACCGGGAGCTGAAACTGCTGTACATGCAGTATCTTCCGGGCGGCACGCTGTCGAAGGTGCTGGCGCTGGTGCGTTCTCGCGAGCCGGGGGATCGGGACGGCGGGCTGCTGCTGGAGGCGGTGGACGCGGCCATGCAGGACCGGGGCGGCCTGGTACCCGGCGAATCACCTACTCGCGCAGCGATGCTGGAGCGCAGCTGGCCGGAAACCGTTGCCTGGCTGGGCAGCCGGTTGGCCCGTGCACTCGATCACGCGGCCCGGAACGGGGTGCTGCACCGCGATATCAAGCCCGCGAATGTACTGCTCACCGCCGATGGCAGCCCGAAACTGGCGGATTTCAATATCAGTTTCAGCGTGCATGTGGCGGGGGCCAGCCCGCTGGCCTACTTCGGCGGCTCGCTGGCGTACATGTCGCCCGAGCAGCTGGCGGCCTGCCACCCGCAGCTGCCCGAGACCGCCGCGGATCTGGACGGCCGCAGCGACATCTACGCGCTGGGGGTGATGCTGTGGGAGCTGCTCACCGGCCGCCGCCCCTTCGACGACGAAACCGGCGCGGGCGATTCGGAATCCTCGCTCGAACGCATGCTCCGGCTGCGCCGCCACCAGATCGATCCCGGCCACCTCGACGACCTGCCGCCGGACTGCCCGGCCACGCTGCGGCGGGTGCTGCTCAAATGCCTGGCCCCCGATCGCGAGGACCGCTGGGCCACCGGTGCGGCGCTGGCCCAGCAGCTGGACCTGTGCCTGGATCAGCGGTCCCGGGAGCTGGTGGATCCGCCGGCCAGCAGCTGGCGGTCCGGGGTCGGCCCGTGGTCGCTGATCGCGCTGATCACGGCGGCGAGCATGTTCGGTGACGGGCTCGGCATCGCCTACGCCAACCTGCACAATCATCCGCTGTTCCAGCTCTGGTTCTCGCCGGAGGAGCAGGCGCGGCTGCGGCTGGTCGGCAATGGGCTGTTTCTGCTCACCACGCCGGCCGCCATCGTGCTCACCAATTATCTGTGCCGCCGGGCGTTCATCGTGTGGCGCGGACTGCGGCGGCGCCGTACCTACGATCCGGTGACCCTGGCCCGGGCGCGGCGCGACACCCTGATCGACGGCGACCGGGTGGCGCTGCTGGCCTTCGGCTGGTGGGTGCTGTCGGCCGCGTTGTCGGCCATCGCGCTGGTCGTCTTCACCGGTCTGCCGCCGGGGCGCATTGTGAATCTGGTTGCGACGATGGTGGTTTCGGGTGCGATCGCGGTCGCGTACCCGTTCTTCGTGGTGACGTTCTTCGTGGTGCGCTGCTTCTATCCGCGGCTGCTCACCCACGGTGAGACGGCGCGGGACAACGATGCCCTGCGCGCCCTGAGCCGTCGTTGCACCCGGTATCTCGCGGTGGCGGTGGCGATTCCGTTGATCGGAGTGATCGCGAGTCTGATGTTCCTGACCGCCGAGGAGGTTTCGCTGGAGCTGATCTCCATCTACGCGCTGTGCGCGGTGGGTGTCCTCGGGTTCCTCGGCGACTACTGGCTGTTTCGCCGGACCGAGGCCGATCTGCGGGCCTTCGCGGGGGTCGGCGGCTCTGGCGACCCCGGGTGACTAGGCGGACGTGCGGGTGGTGTGGAACGCGGTGACCTGGGTGACCAGATTGTGGGTGGAGCTCTTCACGGCGAGCTTCACGAACGGCTCGATGGTCTTGCCCAGGATCTTGCCCGCGATGCCGCCGGGGACCCGGTAGTCGACGATGGCGTCGATGGTGCAGGATTCCTCGCCCTTGTCATGGAAGAGGAAGGTGGATTCGATCTCGAAGCCCTTGATGGATTTCACCGCGATCGCGTAGCCGGGCTCGTGCCGGACGATCTTGATGGTGGAGTGCAGGGCGATCGGGCCCAGTTGGATGGTGCCATCGAAGGTGGCGTCCACGCCTTCGACCTTGTCGGTCAGCGGGGTGAAGGCACTGATCTCATTGATGAATTTCGGCAGGTGCCGGTAATCGTTGACGTAGGCGAAGGCCGATTCGGCCGAGGCGGCGCAGTCCGCGACGATCTTGACTTCGGTCATGGGGGCAACCGTAACGTGTTCTAGTTTTCCCTGCAGGTCTTGTGATGCATGCCATCTATGAGCCGGCGCACCCGAATATGAGACAGCGCACCCGAATTCGAGAACCGCGGACCACGTCACGCGGTGACGGCCAGCGTACCGGCCAGCCCGAACACCAGCGCCATCACCAGCACTTCGGCAATCGCGCGCCGCAGCGAGCCGTCCGCCGTCATGCGGTGATCGGCGACCTTCGGCACCCAGCTGCGCCGCCACCACCAGCCCAGCCCGAGCAGCATCGCCAGCAGCACCGTCTTCGCCAGCAGGATCCGCCCGTACCCGCTGGTGACCAGCGGGCTCACCCCGCCGATCCGAACCAGCCCGTTGATCACCCCGGTCACCATCACCGTCACCACCAGCGGCAGCGCCCATGCCGAGTACCGCGGCAGCAGCACCGCCCACTCGCCCCGGGTGCGCACGGTCAGTGCCAGCGCCAGCAGCAGGCCGAACCAGGCGCCGGCCGCCAGCGCGTGCAGCGCCGCCACCACCGAACCGAACGGCTGCTGTGACATGTGCCCGGTGATCGGCCGCAATGCCAGCGTGACGGCGGTGAACACCAGCACCAGATCACCGGTGGCCCGGTCGGGCTGCCGGAATCCGAAGGCGCTGTAGATCGCCACCGTGCCGCTGCCGATGAGCAGCGCGATCCCGATCTGCCCGCCGCTCAGGTGCGCGAGATAGTCGCCGAACTGGGCGGCGCTCAGCTGCCGCGCCGGAATGCCCTGCACCTCCGCGGCTTCCAGCGCCAGCATGGCGAATTCCATTGCCGCCCAGAGCGCGGCGAGCACGGTGAGCGGCCGCCACTGCGGCGTCAGCCGGTCCGAGAGCCGCGGCAGCGCGGCCAGACCCAGCACTGTCGCCCCCGCGCAGTCGGCGAGGACCCGAACGGGGGCCTCGGCCTGCACGGGTTCGGCGGCGGCCAGTGCCCAGGCCAGGGCCGCACCGGCCAGGGCGATCGGGATGACCAGCGCCAGTAGCCATCTCGGTGAGCTGCTACCGCCGGTCGTCCCGCGCTCCCGGCGACGATCGGTGCGGTCGGTCCGATTCACCTGCGCTGCTTGCCCCGTCCGCCGAGCAGGGCGAAGGCCAGGCCGCCGCCGAACAGCACCACCGCGCCCACGATGAAGATCCACAGCGGCACGCCGCCGCCGTCGGAGCCGCCGGACTTGGCGGCACTGTCGGCCCTGGGGCCCGGAGTTCCATTGCCGGGCTTGGTCAGGGTGAACGTCCGCTTGCCGCTGACGGGGTGCCCGTCCGCGGAGGTGACCCGGTACGCGATCGTGTACTCGCCGACCGGTCCCAGCTCACCGACCTCGATGCTGACGGTCGGTCCCTCCACCTTGGGCTGGCCCTTCGACCACAGGTTGTGGTCCGGCCCGGTGACCGTCATGGACGGGTAGGCCGACTGCAGGTTTTCGTTGAAGGTGATGCTCACCGACGCCGGTGAGGTGTCGATCTGCGCGCCGTTGTCCGGACTGGAGGAGACGGGGGTGGAGTGCGCGTCGGCGACACCGCCCCCCAGCAGTGCGAATCCGGTGACCAGCAGTCCGGTGATCAGCCCCGCCAGCACCTTGCGGTTCACGACCGCCGTCCCCGGATGACGCTGCCGAGACCGAGGGCCGCGCCCAGCGCGCCCAGCGCCAGGCCGATGCCGCCGAGCCAGCGGGCGGTGTTGTCGCTGCTGCTCTTGTCGCTCGTGCCGGCATCCGTGGCGGCCGGGGCATCGTCATCGCCGCCGGTGCTCTTGGTCAGGGTGAGGCTGGGGGCCGGGTGGTCGGGCTCGCTGCCGTCGGCGTTCATGGGCTGGTTCCAGTCGACGACCTTGCCGTCGCTGTAGGTCTGGGACGTGTTGAAACTGACCTTCTCCTGCTTGGGCAGCGGGCCCACGGAGAGCGCGAAGCGCTGGAACTGGCCGGGGGCGACGCCCGGGTTGCCCGGATCGGCGGTCCAGGTGACCGCTACGGCCTCGCCCTGGGCGTTCTTGTCGACCTTGGCGGTCCAGCCCGCGATGGGCTCGGTGCGGGCGCTCTTCAGATTCGGCAGCGCCACGGTGAGTTTGGTGGTGGAGGCCGTGTCGGACTCGGTCGGCACCCGGAAGGTGGCGACGGCGTAGCCGCCCTGGCTGGCGCCGGGGGCGTCCACGACCACGTGCGCGGCGGCGATGCCGGCGCCGGACAGCAGCAGGCCGGCGGCCGCCACCGACGTGACGAGGGCGCGCGAAAGGGAGGTGTGCATGACTGTATTGCCTTCTCTGACAATGGTTACGGGTAGGTAGGGACAGGGGTTACGCCGTAACCGGTGGCGCGCGTGGACCGCTCGCGCCCAGGGCGAGAAGGGGTTTCGGGGTCGGGACCGAACGCGGGCGGCGCGACCGTGGGGCCCGCGCCGGACGTGCGGCGGGCCGGGTGAGGATCACCCGGACGGCGCGCGAGATCAGCCCGTAGAGCCGCTCGGCGACCAGGATCAGGACCGCGCAGCCGGCCGCCGCCACCGCGTGTGTGAGCAGCATCGGCCCGTGCGCGGCGAATTCCATTGCCTCCGCGGCATGCCCGTGATGCACGAGGCCGCTGAGGGCGAGGTGGCAGACGGGCTGGCCGGCCACCATGAGAATCGGCAGCGCGGCGGGGGGCCGCAGCGCGGCGGCGAGCGCACCGATGACGGCCGCCGCAAGGATCAGCAGCATGAGCCCGGAGGAGCCGGGGTAGCCGCCGCCCGCGAACCCGTGCGCGCCGACCGCCAGGGCCGCCATGGCGACACCTGCCAGTCCACCGCGCACCGGGCTCATGGGTGTCTCAGTTCACGCCGAGGCGGGCGAGCACGTCGGCCTCGATGCCGGAGAGCTCGTTGGAGATGGAGGCGTGCACGGCGCGACGGCGCGGCACCGGCATCTGGGCGGCGGTGCGCACGGCCGCGGACAGGCTGTCGAGCCGATCGCGGCTGGCGGTCACGAACTTCTTGGTCTCGGTGTCGGTGTTCTTGGACTCGATCTCCGACAGCGTGGACTCCACGCCCGCGATGCGCGCCTGCAGCTTCGCGCCCGGGCCGGAGAACTCGCTCAGCTGATCCAGCCCGATGCCGAGCTGCTGGGCGCGGCGGGTGTCGAGCTGCCCGCGCACGAAGGTCGCGCCGCGGTAGGCGAGCGGCGCCAGCACCGGCACCAGTACCCGGGCCACGCCCAGGTACTTGCGGATCGAGGCCGCGCTGAACAAATCCCGTTCGGCCCGGGCGGCGATCTTCTGCGCGGCCTTCTCCTCGGCCTGCAGCTTGGCGATCTCCGCCTTGGCGACCTGCTTCTGCGTGCGCGCTTCCGCCCGGTTCTTCTTGCGCTCGTTGCGCGCGCCGAGCTTGGCCTCCATACCGGCCTTGTGTTTGAGGGCTTTCGCCTCGGCCCGGCGGCTGACCCGCTTCTTGCGCTTGCCGAACAACCCCATTGATGGCCTCCGTCATGCTGGTTCGCCATGGCAGCACAGGGCCGGGGGAATGCCTGTCCGCCCATGAAACACAGTTTGCGAATCACCCTAACGGGTGGGTTCGCCGCGCAGCGAGCGCCTTGCAGTTTCGGTGCCAGTTCGCAGGGATGTCGGGGGTTGAGGCCATACTGACTGGCGTGTATTCGGGCATCGGTGACCATGGTGAGCGCGCGGCATTCCTGGATGCGCGTGCGCTGATCGGCTGTCGGCACCGGCTGCATCTGGACGCGAGTAATCCGGGCGTGTTGACCGGGGTCGCCGAGGACGCGGGCGTGCAGCAGCGACGAGAAGCCGCTGCGGCGCACCGATCTCACGTGCGGGACACGCTGGTCGCCGCCGCGCCCGGCAGCTGGACCGTCATCGATCCGAAGCAGCCCGCGCCGCAGCGGGCCGCGGCCACCCTGGCCGCCATGGCGGCGGGGGCGGACCGCATCTGGGGCGGGCTGCTGCCACAGGAGCCCGACACCGGGCGCCGCGGCGGCTGCGAAATCCTCTGGCGCGACAGCGATCGCGGCGGATACATCCCGGTCATCGTGGTGAACCACAAGGTGACCGATCCGCGGCAGCCGGACCCGGCCGACCACCACCCGACGACCAGCGATCTGTACCAATGGAACCCGCAGCCGGACCGGCACGTCCGCACCCGGCCGCAGCCGCGGGACGTGCAGCGCCTCGCGCACCTCTACCGCATGTTGCAGCGGCACGGGCTGGCCAGCCCCGCCCTGGTCGGCGGCGCCATCGGCTATCACTTCGACCGGGTCCTGGTCCACGACCTGGGCCCCGTCCTGGCCGATTACGACATCCGCTATGCCGACCGCATCGCGGTGGTGCGCGGCGAACTCCCCACCGTCCCTTCGAAAGTCCCCGAGTGCCGCCAGTGCCCCTGGTGGAGCCGGTCGCCCGAAGAGGGCGGGCAAAGCTGTGAGCAGTGGCTGTCCGAGCATCGCGATGTGAGCCTGGTGGCGCCGGGCTCGCGCGCCGAGGTGCTGCGCCGCCACGGCGTCGAGACCATCGACGATCTGGCGTCCTGGAGCGGCGACGATCCCGACGACTGGCAGTACGAGCCGTTCACCGAGGCCGTGGTCACCGCCCGCGCCTGGGCCACCGGCGCGCCCCTGGTCCGCCGGGTCGACCGGGTGCGGGTCACCCGCGCCGATGTCGAGGTGGATGTCGACCTGGAGAGCTTCCAGGAGCACGGCGCCTACCTGTGGGGCACCCTGCTGGACGGCGCGTACCGCCCGTTCGTCACCTGGGATCCGCTGCCCACCGAGGACGAGGGCCGCTCCTTCGCCGAGTTCTGGACCTGGCTCATGGAGGTGCGCGCCCAGGCCGCCGCGGACGGCAAATCCTTTGCCGCCTACTGCTATTCGCGCACCGCCGAGGACAAGTGGCTGTACGAGTCGGCCCGCCGGTTCGCCGGCCGCCCCGGCGTCCCCACCGAGCGGGAGGTGCAGCGGTTCGTGGACGGCCCGCAGTGGGTGGACATGTTCCAGGCCGTGTCCGAGCAGTTCATCTGCCCGAACGGCAAGGGCCTCAAGAAGATCGCGCCGGTCGCGGGCTTCCACTGGCGTGACGCGGAGGCGGGGGGAGAGGCGTCGATGGCCTGGTACCGCCTGGCCGTCGCGTACGAGGGCGGCGAGCCGGATCTGTCCCAGCGCACCCGCATCCTGGAATACAACGAGGACGACGTGCAGGCCACGAAGGTGCTGCGGGACTGGATGACGGATCGGGCCGACGCCGAGGTTCCGGCCATCGCCGACTTCGCCCGACGTAATATCGCGTCGTGACCGAACACGTCGAACAGCTGGAGTTTCAGGCCGAGACCCATCAGCTGCTGGAGCTGATGATCCACTCGGTGTATTCGAACAAGGACACCTTTTTACGGGAGCTCGTCTCCAATGCCTCCGACGCGCTGGACAAGCTGCGCCTGGAGACCTTCCGCGACAAGGACCTGCACGCCGACACCTCCGACCTCCACATCGAGCTCGAGGTGGATCGCGACGACCGGGTACTGACCGTCCGCGACAATGGCATCGGCATGTCCCGTGCCGAGGTCGTGGACCTGATCGGCACCCTCGCCAAATCCGGCACCGCGCAGCTGCGCAAGCAGCTGCTCGAGGCCAAGGCCGGTGACCAGCAGGCCGAGGAGCTGATCGGCCAGTTCGGCATCGGCTTCTACTCGACCTTCATGGTGGCCGACAAGGTCACCCTGACCACCCGTAAGGCGGGCGAGAACACCGGCACCCGTTGGGAATCCGCGGCGGGCAGCTCCACCTACTCGATCGAGGAGCTGGACGACGCCCCGCAGGGCACCACGGTGTCGCTGCACCTGAAGCCGGCCGACGAGGACGATCACCTCTTCGACTACACCCAGGAGTGGAAGCTCCGCGAGATCGTCAAGAAGTACTCGGATTTCATCGCCTGGCCCATCCGCATGGATGTAGAGCGCACCGTGCTCGACGGCGAGGGCGAGGACAAGACCGAGAAGACCCTGGTCGAGACCCAGACCCTGAACTCCCAGAAGGCGCTGTGGACCCGCCCGCGCAGCGAGGTCTCCGACGAGGAGTACACGGAGTTCTACAAGCACGTCGCGCACGCCTGGGACGATCCGCTCGAGATCATCCCCATGCGGGCCGAGGGCACCTTCGAATATCAAGCGCTGCTGTTCATTCCCTCGCATGCGCCGTTCGATCTGTTCACCCGCGAGCACAAGCGCGGCGTGCAGCTCTATGTGCGCCGGGTGTTCATCATGGACAACTGCGAAGAGCTGATGCCGGAGTATCTGCGCTTCGTCAAGGGCGTGGTGGACGCGCAGGACCTGTCGCTCAATGTGTCCCGCGAGATCCTGCAGCAGGACCGGCAGATCCAGATGATCCGCAAGCGCCTGGTGAAGAAGGTGCTGTCCACGGTCAAGGATCTGAAGAACGCCGAGGACCAGGCCAAGTACCAGGAGTTCTGGCGTGAGTTCGGCCGGGTGCTCAAGGAGGGCCTGCTCTCCGACCACGACAATCGCGAAACCATCCTGGGTGTCTCGTCTTTCGCGTCCACGCATTCGGACAGCGAGCTGACCTCGCTGGCGCAGTACGTCGAGCGCATGCCGGAGACCCAGTCGGCCATCTACTACATGACCGGCGAGACCCGCCAGCAGATCGAGAACTCCCCGCACATGGAGGCCTTCCGGGCCAAGGGTCTCGAGGTGCTGGTGCTGACCGATCCGGTTGACGAGATGTGGGTCGGCTCGGTCACCGAGTTCGAGGGCAAGCCGATCGTCTCCATCGCCAAGGGTGAGGTCGATCTGGAGACCGAGGACGAGAAGAAGGCCTCCGAGCAGCTGCGCGAGCAGCAGGAGAAGGACTTCGCCGACATTCTCGGCTGGCTGCAGCAGACGCTGGACGCGGACGTGAAGGAGGTGCGCCTGACCAACCGGCTCACCAGCTCCCCGGCCTGCATCGTGGGTGATGTATTCGATTTCACTCCGATGCTGGAGCGCATGTACCGCGCCTCCGGGCAGGAGCTGCCGCACAGCAAGCGCATCCTCGAGCTGAATCCGGCGCATCCGCTGGTCACGGGTCTGCGTGAGGCGTACGCGGCGGTGTCCGGCGCGGACGAGAAGCCGGTGGAGCTCACCGAGACCGCCGAATTGCTCTACGGCACCGCGGTTCTCGCCGAGGGCGGCGAACTGAAGGATCCGGCGCACTTCGCCCGCATCCTCGCCGACCGTCTGACTCGCACGCTCTGAGCGTCGTTCACGGGATCGGGCTCCTGCGGTGTTTCCGCAGGAGCCCGACCCATAGCAAGCGGGAATTGGTCATGCCCCTTTTGTCGTAAGTGTGACGATCCACATCCCTCGGTGATTTCGGGAACTAGCCGCGAACGCGTACGTTGTACGTCTTGGTCGTAAGTTTTTCGTGTTCGTGTTCAACATGCTCGCGCGGAACAGTGTGCGGGCGTCGCTTCACCTTGCCAGGCAAGTTGCAAGCCGCCTTCTGATCGACCCCCGGTACCGCGGCCGCGGTACCCACGCAATAAAAAGAAACACCTCGTCAGGAGAAGGTAATGGTTCAGGGCACCGTCAAGTGGTTCAACGCGGAGAAGGGCTACGGCTTCATCGCCCGCGAAGACGGCCCCGACGTTTTCGTCCACTACTCGGAGATCGAGGGCAACGGCTACCGTCAGCTCGAGGAGGGCCAGGCGGTCTCCTTCGAGATCACCGAGGGCAAGAAGGGCCCCCAGGCTGCGGCCGTCCGCCCGCACTAGGGAGGCTGCGGGCTGACCCCGCAACTCACTGAGTCGTGAATTGACAAGGCCCGCACCGGAATCCGGTGCGGGCCTTGTTGCTGCCGGGGGTCCGGGGGTAGGGCCCCGAAATTCCCTTGTGGAGGTTCGGGTGCGAAGCCCCCGGAACCCGGTGTCAGCGAGGCGCCATGCGCAGCGCGCCATCCATGCGGATGGTCTCGCCGTTCAGGTAGTCGTGCTCGGTGATGTACTGCGCGAGCTGCGCGTACTCGTCCGGACGGCCCAGGCGGGACGGGAACGGCACGCCCGACTCGAGGCCCTTGCGGTACTCCTCGGTGACACCGGCCAGCATCGGGGTGTCGATGATGCCGGGGGCGATGGTGTTGACGCGGATGCCGAACTGCGCGAGGTCACGCGCGGCCGGGACGGTCATGCCGGCGACGCCGCCCTTGGAGGCGGAGTAGGCGATCTGCCCGATCTGGCCCTCGAAGGCCGCGACCGAGGCGGTGTTGATGATCACACCGCGCGAGCCGTACTCGTCGACCGGGTCGGTCTTGGCGATGGCTTCGGCGGCCAGGCGCATGACGTTGAAGGAGCCGAGCAGGTTCACGGTGATCACCGTGCGGAACAGCTCCAGGTCGTGCGGGCCGTTCTTGGACAGGATGCGTCCCGCCCAGCCCACACCGGCGCAGTTGACGACAATACGCAGCGGCACACCGGATTCCACGACCGTGGCGACCGCGGCGGCCACCTCGTCACCGCTGGTGACGTCGGTCGGGATGAGGGTGACACCGGCGGGGACGTTGTCGCCCGCGCGCTCGATGGACTGAGCCAGATCCAGGCCGAACACGGTCGCGCCCGCGTCGGCGAAGCGCTTGGCGGTGGCGGCGCCCAGCCCGGACGCACCTCCGGTGACAATGGCGGCGGAGCCCGAAATCTCCACGGTGTTTGGTCCTCTCGACTGTGGACGGCCCTCTCACTGGCCCTCCGTCAATAGGCACCATAGCCGGGCTGTACGCACGCTTACGCAAGAGGCTCGCAAGATTTGCGAACACGGGTGTTCGTATAAGTGGTAGTTTCGCAGACATGAACGTCAGCACGGCCCGTCCTCGCCGTGGTCTCCGCCGTCCGGCCCCGCGAGTGGCCGGCAAACGCATCCTGATCACCGGCGCGGCCCGTGGCATCGGGGCCGCCCTGGCCCGCCAGCTGCACGTGCACGGCGCGCACGTGGCCCTGCTCGGCATCGAGGAGTCGCTGCTGGCCCAGGTCGCGGCCGAATGCGGGGACGCGCCCTGGCGCTACTGCGATGTCGGTGACCCGGCGCAGGTGGAGCGGGTTGTCAACTCTCTCACCGCCGAACTGGGCGGCCTGGACGCGGTGGTGTGCAATGCCGGGATCGCCCGGCAACTGTCCCTGCTCGACGGCGACCCCAGCGTGCTCGAGGAGACCCTCGCGGTCAATGTGCTCGGCGTCTACTACACGCTGCGCGCCGCCGGACCCCACCTCGCGCACCCCGACGGCTACGTCCTGCTCATCTCCTCGCTGGCCGCGGCCATCCACCTACCCCTGGCCGGCGCCTACAGCGCCTCCAAGGCGGCGGTCGAGGCGCTCGGCGACACCCTGCGGATCGAATTGCGCCATACCGGCGCCCGGGTCGGCTTGGCCTACTTCGCCGAACTCGACACCGAGATGACCAGCCGCGGTTTCGGCACCGAGGCCGCGCGCAGCATTCTGGGCCGCTCCACCGTCTCCGGCATCGCCCCCCTCGGCCCGGCCATCGACGCCTGTGAACGCGCCCTGGCCCGCCGTTCCCGTCGCATCGTCTCGCCCTACTGGGTGAGCATGGTGCTGTGGTGTCGTCCGCTCGCCCAGCGCCTGGTGGACTATTCACTACGCGGGGGCGTCGCCGGCGGACTCGAGATCGCCCGCACCGAACCGGCGGATTTCACCACCGACCAACCGGCCCGCCCCCGCAGAATGAGAAAGCTCGCCTGAATCGCTCGAGGCCAACGGAGTCCAGCACATGCCCGAATCGGCAACCCGCCAACTGCCCCGCGGCCGGCACGGCCTGCCCCGCGAAACCGTGGTGGCCGCCCAGCGCGACCGCATCCTGCTCGCCCTGGCCGAGGCGATGGCCGAGAACGGTTATGTCGGAACGCCGGTGGCCGCGGTGATCAAGCGGGCCGGCGTCTCCCGCGAGACCTTCTACGAGCAATTCCGTTCCAAGGAGGACTGTTTCGAGGCCGCCTACGAGCGCGCCGCGGAACTCATGCTGACCGGCATCCTGACCGCCACCGGCGCGGAATTCGACGGCGAGACCCGTACCGAGCGCATCGAACGTGTGCTCGGCGCGTACCTGGACGCGCTCGCGGGCCAACCCGCTTACGCCCGTTTGTTTCTCGTCGAGGTCTACGCCGTCGGCCCCGAGGCCATCGCGCGCCGCACCCAGCTGCAGGAGACCTTCGTGGCCATGGTCGCCGATGTGCTCGGTGCGGACACCGAGGAGCAGCGCTTCGCCTGCCAGACCCTGGTCGCGGCCCTGAGCTCCATGGTCACCGCCCGCGTCGCGGTGAGCGACCTGGACGGGCTACGGGAGTTGCGGGAGCCGCTACTGGACCTCGTGCGGCGCAGCGGGGACCTGTTCGGCAATACCGTGCTCGGTGACTGAGGACGCCTGGACGGTCGCGGCCCGGCGGTGCAGCAGCCACAGCACGCCGCCGGCGAGCGCCGGCAGGGCCGGTGACAGCACCGCGATGGCCGGGGTGCCCAGGCCGTGGGCGAAGGCCTCCAGCAGGGTCAGCGCACCGAAGTAGAGGAACAGCAGACCCGAGCAGACGGCGATGAACCGCTCCGGAATGTGCTTGCCGACGGTCACCCCGATCAGGATGGCGAGCGCGCCCGCGGCCACCATGCCCGCGACCGACCCGATCCACACCGCGACCCAGCCGTTCTTGGTGGCCAGGGCCATGGTGGCGAACATGGTGCGGTCACCGAGCTCGGCCAGCAGGAAGGCCGACAGCACCACCAGGAACGCCGAGCGCGAGTTCGGCTGCGGCGCGATCTCCCGATCCTCCTCGCCAGAGTCCGACGGCAGCGTCTCGCGCAGGGTCCACAGGCCGACCGCGATGAGAGTGGCTGCGGCACAAAGGGAAATGACTCCGGTCGGCAGCGCCGCGCCCAGGAAGTGGCCGACACCGACGGCGATCAGGTTCACCAGCATGCTCGCGACCGTGATGCCCGACAGCACCACCCACCAGTGGTAGCGCAGCGCGAAGGTCAGGGCCATGAGTTGCGATTTATCGCCCAATTCGGCGAGGAACAGCACGCCGAAACTCAGCAATATCGTGGCGATCATGAAGGTCAGCTCCCAGGTCTCCGGCCTGTCGGCTGAATGCG
The DNA here is from genome assembly GCF_040645495.1 of Nocardia sp. NPDC046763. NCBI lineage: Bacteria > Bacillati > Actinomycetota > Actinomycetes > Mycobacteriales > Nocardiaceae > Nocardia > Nocardia sp. NPDC046763. The sequence goes on from NZ_JBEYYI010000002.1 coordinate 348,564, forward strand.
GGGACGCTTCAGCCGACACCGCACCGGTAAATCGGTTTGGTTCTTGTCGGCCGAAGGTCTCGCCCACCGGAGAAATCCGGTTCACGCGCCGGATCCTCGAGGGATCAGTATGTCGACGATGTGATTGGGGGCTACTCCCCTTCGCTCGGCCGCCATGCTACTCCGGCAAACCGGGCGCAGGCAAATGACTGTCTCCCAAATCGCAATGCGCACAATAAGTTTGGCGATGCTGCCGGAAGGTTTCGGTTACCCTTACGCGGCCAGCAGCATGGCCAGAACCGCGGTGTCGGGATCACTGATCGGATCCACCCCCACCCGTGAAACCATCGAGGTCACCGCGCCGTCGCTGTCGGTCTCCACCCAGGCCGCCCGATGTTCGAGTCCCAGATGCGGCAGCCCCGGCAGTAGCAGGCACCCCGAGGCCGCGCCCGCGCACTCGGGCAGAGAGGGCCGCGTCTCGCGCGGCGGGTGCAACATGATCAGGGCCGGTGGCACATGACCGGCAAACATGCCCGGCTGCAGCCCCTCCGTCCCCAGCACCGTGCCCTCGGCGATCACCAGCCCCACCATCTCGGGATCCGGGTCCTCCGGCAGTTCCTCGCGCGCTCCGAACACCGTCGAGGTGGGCAACAACCCCGGCAGACTGGCCACCCGCACCGCGAGCACCAGCAATTGCGCCCATTCCTTGGTGGAGTCCGGCCAGCGTCCGGAGATCACGAAACCCTGCAGCGAACCATGCGCATGGAACGGCATGACGCCGACCTGACCATTCATGATGTGCCTCCCGAACCTCCCGGGGGCGACTGTGCCCGGTGTTGCCGTTGGGAACACCAGGTTGTACCCGAACAGAACTGGCACACAAGTACCAAAGAGTGCTAGCACCCGGACCCTCGAAATGCGAAAGGCCCGCGAACCGATGCGGTTCGCGGGCCTCGGACGTACGAACGGGCCGGAGCCCGACGGGCATCAGCCGAAGATCAGACCCTTGCCCTGGTTGACCGCCTTGGAGTAGCGGTCCTGAATCTCGGCCCAGTTCACGACGTTCCAGAACGCCTTCACGTAGTCGGCCTTGACGTTCTTGTACTGCAGGTAGAAGGCGTGCTCCCACATGTCCAGGCCGAGCAGCGGGATGATGCCGAGCGGCACGTTGCCCTGCTGGTCGGTCAGCTGGAAGGTGAGCAGCTTGTTGCCCAGGGTGTCGTAGCCCAGCCAGGCCCAGCCGGAGCCCTGCAGGCCGTTGGCGGCCGCCGAGAACTGCGCGACGAACTTGTCGAAGGAACCGAACTCCTCGTCGATGGCCGAGGCCAGATCGCCGACCGGCTTGTCGCCGCCTTCCTTCGACAGGCTCTTCCACCAGATGGAGTGGTTGACGTGGCCGCCGAGGTGGAACGCGAGGTTCTTCTCGTTCAGGAAGATGGCGGCGTGGTCGTCCTTGGCACGCGCCTCCTCCAGCTTCTCGAGGGCCGCGTTGACACCCGCGACGTAGGCCGCGTGGTGCTTGGTGTGGTGGATCTCGTTGATCTGCCCGGAGATGAAGGGCTCCAGGGCGCTGTAGTCGTAATCGAGGTCTGGCAGCGTGTAAACAGCCACGATGTCCCTTTCCGTGTCGGGGCCGTGTGTCCTCGGCAGGTGCCGAGGCGCACCCAACCATCATTCGTACACCCGGTCGTCTGCAACCAGGCTGCGTGCCCCCACATTCCACCCGATGTATATCTTTCCCAACCTTTGGAATTCGGCTGAACGCAACGTCGCCGACGGTCGCGCCGGGTCCCGTAGCATCGAGTCATGTCGTGGTACGACGAGTTCGTTGGGCGTGTGCGACTACCGGAACCGATCATGGTGACGGCCGGGCAAGCGCTGCCGGGCCGCGCCGAACCGCTGGTCGTGCCGGACAAACATCATGTCAGCGGCCATGCCCTCAAACCTCCGTTCCCGCCGGGTACGCAGCTCGCGGTGGTGGCCATGGGCTGCTTCTGGGGTGCGGAGCAGGGCTATTGGCAGCTGGACGGCGTGTACAGCACCGCTGTCGGCTACGCGGGCGGATTCACCCCGAATCCCACCTACGAGGAGGCCTGTTCCGGCCGGACCGGGCACACCGAATCGGTACTGGTGGCCTTCGACCCGCAGGTGATCAACTACGCCGCGATCCTGAAGCAGTTCTGGGAGAACCACGATCCGACGCAGGGCATGCGGCAGGGCAATGACCGCGGCACCCAATACCGTTCGGCGATCTACACCCTCGACGACGAGCAGCGCGAGGTGGCCGAGGCGACCAGGGCCGGCTATCAGGAACGGTTGACGGCGGCCGGTTTCGGCGAGATCACCACCGAGATCGCCCCGCTGCCAGACCTTTCCGCCTTCTTCTACGCCGAGGGCTATCACCAGCAGTACCTGGCCAAGAACCCCGGCGGCTACTGCCCGGACCACGGCACGGGCGTGAGCTGCGCGATCGGGCTCGGCGCGTGAGCACTTCGGCGGACCACCGCGTAAGCACCGTGCGGACCACCGCGTAAGCACGTCGTCAGGCCACATCGAAAGGGGTTCCGGGACTTGGTCCCGAACCCCTTGTGCGTGTCCGTTGCTCTTTACAGCGGCGGGACGACGTCCGGTCGCATGGTGCGCGGGTCGCCCGAGTCGTGCGCCTGCCACCAGCGGACGCCGCCGGCGATGAAGTCCGGCAACGGGATCGGGTTGCCCTGCTTGTCGGTGACCTCCGCGCCCTCGAACCACACGCGCACGTCGAGCTCGCGCGGGTCGACGCCCTCCTCCTGGGAGAACTCCATCAAGTGGGCGCCGGGTGTGTCGCTCAGCGTGGAGTCGAAGCTCAGCAGTTTGCGCCACTGGCTCCAGGAGCTGTCGGAGAGGTCGAGGAAGTCCCAGCCGTGCAGCGCGCCGCCGCCGAAGCTCTGGACGGCGTCGTGCAGGCCGTCGAGGGTGAGCGGGAGCACAACGGGCTCGAGGTCGTCCCAGCGTTGGCGGCGCAGCGAGGCGGCGACCCGGCTGACCCCGGTGAGGGTCAGATAGATATCGCAGTCCGCCGGTGGGGGACCGTTCTCGGGCAGGGTCAGCACGTCGAGTTCCAGCCGTAGCGTGGCGCGCGGCGGGTCGACGTCGATGCCGAGGCATGTCGCCTCCGACAGCGCGCGGTTGAGTCCGTTGACGTCCAGGCCGTCGAGTAACCCCCTGCTCACAGTCATAGCACCAGGCTACCGATCTTGCCTGGCCGGACCGAGGATTTCCGTTTTTCGACAGTGTTGTCGTTCTTTTCGAGTGCGAAAGGAACCATGTGCTCACCTGCGGCGTCAGACTGAATGGGGCCTTCTGGGACAGGGGCCCGAGGTCGGCCGCTCCGGGACGGGGGAGGGGACTTCCGGATCGGCCGACCGGACGAATCGGTCATCTATCAACCTGTGGATCAGGTTGTGGATTATGTGGATAACTCCCGAAACCAACCCTGCGCAGGGACGGAACTCCACAGCCCTCGCGCGCGCGTGGCAGGATCGAATCCGTGACGAACCCCCACGTGCCCACGGTGCCGATCGACGCGGTTCCCGTGGAATTCGATGCCGCGGACGGCTGGGGTTCGGCCGCGCCCGTGCCCGCCCAGCTCCTCGACGTCCGCGAGGACGACGAATGGCAGCTCGGCCGCGCGCCCGGCGCCGTTCACATCCCCATGACCGACGTGCCCGCCCGGCTCGACGAACTCGACATCGATGCCGAGATCTACGTGATCTGCCGGCAGGGCGGACGGTCCGTACCGGTGGTGGAGTACCTGAACCAGATCGGCTACGAGGCCGTCATGGTTACGGGTGGCATGGTGGCCTGGCAGCAGACCGGCCGGCCGCTCACCGGTGACGGCCCCGAGGCGAAGATCTACTAGGCGCGGAGAGGTGGAGCGATGAACGGGGGACAGGTGGGCCGATCGCGATCCGCCGTCGTACAGCCGTGCGCCCGCTGTGGCGCGCGCTGGGCGGTACAGGGCAAACCGCTGCACTGGTGCCCGCGCTGCCACGGTGTCCTGCTCTCGCCCGCACCGGTGGACGCGCCCGCCGACCGGCGCAACTACCGCTGGGTGGCCCGCCCGCCCGGCCGCAGAACCCATGGCCCGCAGCCGGTCCGGCGTCCGGGTCCGCTGCAGACGCCGCGGTATCACCGGATTCCACAGTGGGGCCTGCAAGATCGGCCCCCGGAGGCGGCCGCCACACCGCATCGTCCGCTGGCCGCGCTGAGTGACCGCATCACCGTGCTGCTGCCGGCCACGGCCGGTGTGTTCATGTTCTCCGCCCTGGCCGAGCTGGGCCGGTACGGCGTGCTGCTGCACAACCGCACCCGCCTCATCCCGCCCTGGCTACTGTGGATTTCCGATGCGGCCGTGACGGTTTCCGCGGTAATCGCGTTGGCGTCGGCGCTGGTGTCGGCGGTGGCGCTGGTCGGCTGGCTCACCGAAACCCGCCGCGTCGCGTACGCGAGTGCGGGCGAGTCGGATCCGCGGTCGCTGCGTGCCCTGGTGCTGGGCTGTGTGGTGCCGATAGTGAACCTGGTGTGGCCGGGCATCTTCCTGACCGAGGCGGCCCGGCTGCGGTCGGCCGGCGGCGAGGATCCGCGGCTGCTGCGAGCGGTCCGGATCTGGTGGGCGGCTTGGCTTCTCAATGCGGTGCTGGTGCTGGTGGCGATCCTGTACCGGTTCGCGTCCTCGCTCCAGGTGCAGGCCGACAGCGTGCTGGCGAGCATGTGGACCGATCTGGTCGCGGCCGGTGTCGCGGTGGCCTCGCTCGGGCTGGTGCACGCCTTCGCGGGCCTGGATCTGCGGGGCCGACCGAAGGCGCTGCGGCGCTGGGTGATCGCCACCGGGCCCGCGCGACCGGTGATCGAACCCGTGCGACGCGCGCCCACCGCTGCGCTCGGGAATGATGCAGTCGTCGGGGATGATGCAGTTTCCGGGGATGACGCAGAGGCGTCCCCGGAAGCGGAGCAACAGGAGGTAGTTGCGAAGTGAGCCGGGCCAGTCGTGCGCCGTTCGTGGTCGCGCACCGGGGGGCGTCGGCGGCGCGACCCGAACACACCCTCGCCGCCTACGATCTCGCCCTGCAGGAGGGCGCCGACGGTGTCGAATGCGACATCCGCCTGACCAGCGACGGGCACCTGGTCTGCGTGCACGACCGCACCGTGGATCGCACCTCGAACGGATCGGGCGCGGTCAGCGAAATGACCCTGGAGGAGTTGAAAACCCTCAACTTCGGGACTGCGGAGGAACCGGAGGGTGTGCTCACACTGTCCGAGCTGATCGAGCTGGTGCTGGACTGGAAGAGCCGTCCCACCAAGCTTTTCATCGAGACCAAGCACCCGGTCCGCTACGGGGCGCTGGTGGAGACCACGCTGCTGACCGAGCTCACCCGCTACGGCATCGGCGCACCCGCCTCGGCGGATCACTCACGCGCGGTGGTGATGTCGTTCGCCGCGACCGCGGTCTGGCGGATTCGCCGTGCGGCCCCGCTGCTCCCGACCGTCCTGCTGGGCGAATCCTCCCTGTACCTGTCCGGCGGCGCCGCCCACACCGTCGGCGCGACCGCCATCGGCCCGTCCGTGCGCACCCTGCGCGAGCACCCGGACCTGGTCGACAAGGCCGCCGCCGCGGGCCGCGCCACCTACACCTGGACCTGCGACGATCCCGAGGACGTCCAGCTCTGCGCCGATCTGGGCGTGGACTGGGTCGCCACCAACCACCCCGCCCGGACGAAAGCCGTCCTGGCCAACGCCTGAATTCGCCCGGACCCCACGTTCGAGCACAGATAACACGAACGACTTCCTCGCCCTTACTCCCACAACCACTTTCAGTAGGAATTCCCGCGAACCCTGCCCGGAGCGAAGCGGAGGGCCAAAGACCCAGTAGGTTTGCCAGTCATGGGTAAGAGCAAGCGCAACAGTCCCAAGCCGGACTCCAATCGGGCGCAGAAGCTGGCCGCCCGCCGCGCCGAACAGGAGGCGGCGGCGCAGGTCGTGACGCGTCCCTTCGAGGGCTTGGCCGCCGAATGCGATCTGGTGGCGCTACGGGAGTTCGTGCCGTCGGCGACCGCGATCTTGAAGCTTTCGCCGAATGTCGCCGCGGAGCGGGCCGTCACCCTCGCCACCGTGCTGCCGGGCGCGGTCGCCGCGCTGGTGCGGGCCGGTGACGAGCCGATCGGTTTCGTCGGCACGCAGGTGCAGTTCCAGTCCGGCGATCCGGCCGCGGATCTGGCCGCCGCCGTGCTGTGGACCCAGTCCGCCACCCCTGGCGAGTCGCTGAACGCCGCGACCGTGGACGGCACGCCGCGGCTCACCGAGGTGCTGGATCCGGGCGCGGCCCTGGACCTGACCGTGCACCAGGATTTCAACTGGTGGGTGCCGGCGGGTGTCACCCCGGATCCGCAGGTGGCCGCCACCATCGAGCAGGCCAATCAGGCCATCATGCCCTCGGCCCGCCTGGAGCTGGGTGCGGACGCCGTCGGCGCGGCTTGGTGGGTGGACGCCGGCGAGAAGGCGCACATCCGCTGGGTGCGGCCGGAGGACGAGGACCAGCTGATGCTGGCGCTGGCCCGGCTGCATGCGGCCGGCGATCTGCACCTGGGTGAGGGTTCGCGCTTCGCGGGCTCGTTCCGCACGCACGGCCTGCTGGTGCCGGTCTTCGACCTGGACCCGGAGCGGCACGCGAGCGAGTGGGAGGGCCCGGCCCGCGAGTTCGGTGCGAAGCTGGCGACCGCGCTGAAGTCGGACGCCCCGCTGACCTCCGAGGAGCGCCGCTCCCGCGACGGCCTGCGGTCGCGCCAGGTCACGCTGCGCTGACACTTGCGGGCAGAGCACCCGCGGTACCGGCACGGTCCGGGCCGTTCTCCGATGAACTGGATTCACTCGGTGAACGGCCCGGGTTTTGCGGCGATTTTCTGAAAAGCACCTGTTTCGCTCCGAGTGCTCGGTTAGGTTCTCTTCACCCCGGAAGTTCGGGGGGATCCGGTGATCATCACACCGGATATCAGATGAGGAGAAGAACCATGGATGCCATTCTGGCCGTGGTCAAGTCGCTGTTCGGTACGTTGTCCGCGAACGCCACCGGCACCGTCACAGTGCCGCAGAAGTAAGGAAAAGGCGGGTACGTATCGCACGAGCACCGAGCACATGCAACAGGCCCGGTCCAGCGCAAGGGACCGGGCCTGCTGTGTCAATCCACCGGGCCGGGAACCGAATTACCTTCGGCCCACAGGTAATTACAGCGAGCCACCCGCGGCGTGCGGCGCACCGGACGCGTCCTTCGGACCGCTCATTTCCCGCTGTACGAAATTCTCCAGGTCGAACAGATTCGCGCTGGCCCGCTCGGCGACGGTGAGCAGGGTATTCATGGTCGCGACTTCTTCGACCTGTTCCTTCAGGAACCACTGCATGAATTGCTCGCCCAGGTAGTCGCCCTCTTCCCGGGCGGTCCTGGCGAGCTGGATGACCTGCTCGGTGACGGCCTGCTCCTGTGCGAGCGCCAGCGCGATGGGCTCCTTGGCATTCGCGAATTGTGAAGTGGCGGCTTCGGTTCCGGGCATCTCCACGGCGATGTCGTGATCGATCAGGTACTGCGCGATCATCATCGCGTGGTTACGCTCTTCGACGGCCTGCTTGTAGAAATACCTGGCCAGGACCGGCAGATCGGCATTGTCGAACCACATCGCCACCGCGATGTACTGGTGTTCGGCATTGAATTCGTTGCGGATCTGATCCTGGAGCAGGGCCTGGAACTTGCTGCGCTTGGTTTGGATTCGGGTGGACATGCGGACGACATTAATCGCGGGTCAAACCGCGTGTCAGCCAAGTACAGCCTTATTGAGTACAGCCTTAATGAGGCAAGTGTTGCCTAAATTATTCCTAGCTCCCGACCTTGGTGATCAAGTCCTGCTGAACCTGCTGATCCTTGGTGTCGGATCACCTGAGTCGGTTCTATGCCCGACCCGTCGTCGTCAACGGGCCGGCCGTCCCCGGGTGGCCGCTGAGACGAAGGTCTCTGCGATTGCCAGAGATTCGCTGCTGGTCGAGGCGGATACGTCGGGGGCTCGCCCGGGCGTCCCGGCGGCGGCTCCCGGCGCATCCGTGCAAAGTGCTGGGGGTCGTCGCCGTTCATCACTGGAAACGGTACCGACCGCGGCGCCCGCGTGGCTCGTTCCGATTGGATCACGGCAGCCAGGAGACGTGTCCGTGCAGGAAGGTGTACCCGATGTAGGCGATCGTGTCGATGAGCGCGTGCGCCAGCAGCAGCGGCCAGAGCCGGTTGGTGCGCTGCCAGTAACGACCGAAGATCAACCCCATCACCAGGTTTCCGAGCCCGCCGCCCAGACCCTGGTACAGGTGGTAGCTGCCGCGCAGGATCGCCGACGCGAGCAGTGATCGATTCTCGGTCCACCCGAGGGCCCGCAGCCGCGAGATCAGGTAGGCGACGACCAGTACCTCCTCGGCCGCCGAGTTCGCCCACGCGGACAGCACCAGCACCGGCAGCCGCCACCAGTGCGCGAGCGAACTTGGCACGATGGTGACGCTCACACCCAGTGTGTGTGCCGCGAGATACAGTCCCAGCCCGGGGATTCCGATCACGGCCGTGAGCGTGAGTCCCGGAAGCACGTCCGCCCGCCAGCGCAGCCGCCGCACCAGCCCGATCGCCCGCGGCGCGATCCCGCTGCGCCACAACAGATAGAGTCCCAGCGCCGCCCAGCCGAGCAGGCGGGCCACGCTCAGCAGCTGGAAGAGCAGGTCGATGGTCGACCGGGTGGCTCGCGACGCATTCAGCGCGATGGTCTGCCCGCCCACCCCGCCTGGCGCGAGGGCGCTCTCGAGCAGCGACAGTGCCGCATTGGCCCCGCTCAGCCCGAAGGTGACGACCAGCACCACCGCGATCTCGAGTTTGATCGCCCGCCGGCCCGGTTCGGACGATTCGGGCGCGGGCCACACGGGTGCGGGATCAGCCGAAACCATGCCCGCCAATCTAGGCGGGCGCCCGGCGAACCCGTCAGATGCGGTGCAGGCCGCCGCGGAAGGGGTTGCCCGCCAAGGCGCGTACCGCGCGGGCGAGGGATTCGATGTCGTGCGCCGGGGCCTCGAACGGGATGCGGATGTCGTGGTCGGCCTCGATGGCCTCGACACGCAGGGTGACGCCGTAGCGGTCGATGGCCAGCGGATGGATGAGGGCCCCGCGGCGCAGGGCGTGCGGTAGGCGGCGGGCCAGGCGATCCACCACATCGGGGTGATCGGCCTGAAGGTGTTGCAGCCAACCGGCTTCCAGTGCGCAGAACGGATCCGGACGGGCGTCGCGCAGCTGCTCGCGGTCGACCGAGTCGGCGCCGTTGGTGTCGGCCACCACCGCGGAGTCGATGACCAGCCGCAGCAGGACCGCCGTGTGGCCGACGTCGAGCAGGTCCGGATGCGGATGGTCGGCGGCGACCGCGCCGGCCAGCGCGCGCTGCGCGTGCGAGGGCACGGCGTGCGCCCAGCCACGCAGCCAGACCAGGGCGCGGACGCGTTCGCGCAGCGGCAGGGGGGCCTGGTCGGTGAGTTCGAGGACCGCGGGGGATCCGTTCGCGCCGCAGCCGCGCACGAGACCGGCGGCGGTGGAGTTCATCGGGACCGCCAGCACCATGTCCCCGCGACGCCGCAGCAGGTGCACGGAGGTGGGTACCGGGTCGACGCCGGGTAGGGCCAGCACCGCGCTCTCGGCGTGCGCGCAAGCGGTGTGCGCGCGTTCGGCGGTAGTGGGTGCGACGACCTGGGCCGCGGGTGGCATACACACCTCCGGGAGGAAAATTAGGCAAACCTAAGCTAAGTGACGTGGGTCGCGTGCGCAAGGACTTACCGGGTGGCCGCGCCGGCAACGTCGCGCCGATCGCTACCGTGAAGGCGTGCCGCACGACTCGTCCCCCGCGCCCGAACCGATCGCCCTCACCCTGTCCGTCCCGCCCCGCCCGGCCCGCGGACTGACCGAGGAGCTGGTCCGCCCGGTCTCCGCCGATCCGGGTGTCGAGGTGCTGGACCTGGCGCTCGACGACGAGGCGGTGTCGGAGTTCCTGGTGCGAATCGTGCACGGCGACAGCGGTTTCGTGGCCCGCACCGACTCGGGTGGGCGCGCGCTGGCGGGTGTGGCGGCGACCGTGGCCGCGCTTTGCGGCGAGGACATTCGCGCCGCGCTCGCCGCACCGGACATCCCGTTCCTCGCCGGGCTGAAACCGCCCGCGGTCGAGGCCTTCCGTGAGGTGCTGCTGGCCATCGAAACCGGCGAGGTCGCGGCCGTGACCGCCGTGCTCGCCGGGCTGGGCGGTTGAACCCGCCGCGCCCGGGGGTGCGAAGTTACCCAGGAGTTGGCCAAAGCCGGGGGTGACCGGGCGCACGCAAGTAATGTCGTAACCGTGCCGCGTATCGCCTACTTCGGGCCGTCGGGAACCTTCACGGAGATGGCCCTCGCCAAACTGGAGTCCACCGGAGTCTTCGATGGACCGGTCGAGCGTGTCCCGGCCCCGAGCCAGGGCGCGGCCGTCGAGCTGGTGCGGGCCGGTAAGGCCGCGGGCGCGGTGGTGCCGATCGAGAGCTCGGTCGAGGGCTCCATCGCGCCGACGCTGGACGCGCTGGCCGTCGGCCCGCGGCTGCAGATCATCGCGGAAACCGACCTGGATGTGGCCTTCACCATCGTGGGCCGTCCCGGCATCGAGCTCGACGAGGTGCGCCGGATCGCGGCCTACCCGGTCGCGGCCGCGCAGGTCCGCATATGGCTGGCCGTCACCATGCCGCTGGCGCAGCTGTACACCTCCGCCTCCAATGCCGCGGCCGCCGAGGACGTCGTCGCCGGGCACGCCGATGCCGCCGTCTCCACCGCGCTGGCCGGCGCCCGCCTGGGGCTCACCACCCTGGCCGACGGCGTCGCCGATGTCGATCGGGCCATCACCCGCTTCGTGCTGGTCGCCGCCCCGCAGCCGGCGCCGCCGCGCACCGGGACCGACCGCACCTCCATCGTGCTGGAGTTGGCCAACGAGCCGGGCTCGCTCATGCGCGCCTTCGCCGAATTCGCCACCCGCGGTATCGATCTCACCCGCATCGAATCCCGGCCCACCCGCACCGGCATGGGCACCTACCGCTTCTACCTGGACTGCGTCGGGCACATCGACGACGCCGCGGTCGCCGAGGCACTGAAGGCACTGCACCGCACGGCCGCCCGGATCCGATTCCTCGGCTCCTGGCCCGCCACCGCGGCCACCGGCACCCCGCCGCCGCCGGACGCACCCGGCGCGGTCTGGCTGGCCGATCTGAAGAAGGGGGTGGCCGACCTGTGACCGGCAAACTCATCCTGGTCCGGCACGGTGAAACCGAGGGCAATGTCGGCAAGATCCTCGACACCCGCCTGCCCGGCCTGCCGCTCACCGAACGCGGTGTGGCGCAGGCGAAGAGCTACGGTGCGAACCTGACCGTCCCACCGCAGCGGCTGTTCTCCTCGGCCGCGCTGCGCGCGCGGCAGACCGGCGGCTACATCGAGGCCGCCACCGGTGTCGCACTGGATGTGCTGGAGGATCTGCAGGAGGTGCAGCTCGGCGACCTCGAGGGGTTGAACACCCCGGCCGCGCACGAGGAGTTCCAGAAGGTTTATCACGCTTGGCATTTCGGTGATCTGGGCGTCCGGGTGCCCGGTGGCGAATCCGGTGAGGACGTGCTCGCCCGCTACGTACCGGCGCTGCAGCGACTCCGCGACGACTATCTGAGCCGCCCGGGCGCCCACGATGTCATCGTGGTCAGCCACGGCGCGGCCATGCGGCTGGTTTCGCGCGAATTGACCGGGGTGCCCAGGCCTTTCGCGGCCAACAATCACCTGGACAATACCGAGACCATCGAGCTGCAGCCGTTCGAGGACGGCATCTGGGAGTGCACCCGCTGGGGCCGCTATGCCGCACCGTTCGGCGACGTCATCGCGGCCGGCGGCGACGACCCCATGGGCTAGGCCAGGAATTCCGTTCGCAGCGGCAGGGATTCGATGAGATCCCGCAGCGCCGTGCGCAACCGGGCCGGGGTGCCGCCCGCCAACGACGTCCACTTCGTCCCGTCCGCTCCGGTGCCGGTGATGGCGAGAAAGCGGCCGTGCCGGGTGTTGTACACCGCGAGGTGGGTGCCCACCACGTCGCGCGAGCCGTCGCCGTAGCGCACGCCGACGATCTCCGCATGCGAATTCACCTGCACCAGAGCCGAAGCGAGGACCGGTGCGTCGCGGGCCGGTGTGCCTACCTCGGCCAGTCGCGCGGCCGTGGCGGCGGCATCGCCCGCGTCGTCGAACACGGGGGCCAGATCCCCGGTGGGTGCGTTCATTCCGGACAGTTCCAGCGCATCGGCCGGGCCGAGCGCGGCCATCACGGTGCCCGGGAGATCGTGACCGGCCTCGTCGACGACATAGGAGCCGGGGCCGCGCAGCGCCACCACCTCGAAGTCGTCGCCCTTGGCCAGGCAGCACCGGTTGACCTGTCCCGCCACATACCAGCGCAGGGCCAGCACCCAGTGCGGCCGATATAGCACGCGCAGTCGTTCGGCCAGTTCCGGATGTACCTCGTCGCCGTCGAGCAGTTCACGCTCGGTCAGGGCGGCGGCCGCTGCGGACATGGCGGTGTCGTGGTCGGCGGCATTGTCGTAGCGGCCCATGGCAGCCAGCACCACGGGCAGCTCGTCGATCCCCAATGTCTCCAGGAGATACTGCATTTCGTCGAGTGAGAGCGTGACCGAACGCAGCGTCGACGGCCCGCGGCTCGCTCCGAGGACGGTCACCGGTCGGCCGGCGGGTCGCCGCCGATGACCGCGGGCGCGATGCACCGGCCGTCGGTGAACACCTCCACCGAGCGGCCGTAGTCGTGGCCACGGTGCGACTCTTCCTCGTCACTGCCCCGGGTGCCGAGCAGTGGGCTGGCTCCTGCCGAACGGACCGACGCGGTCGCGGCCGGGGTGGTGGTCACGGTCCCGGGTTCGGCGATCGGTGCCGCGGGAGTCGGTGCGCCACCGGTGTTTCCGAGACCCGTGCCCCAGCCCTCGGGCAACTTCAGTGTGCCCGCGCCATTTCCGATGTGCACCGACACGCCGCCGCCGGTGACGGCCACCGCCTGCGTGGCCGGTGCCGCACCGCCCGCGCCGGTGGCCGCGGCACCCGCGCCCGCCGTGACCGGCAGGTCGGAGGTGCCGAGGCCGGACGTCTGCGTCACCGTGTTGACGACGGCGGTAATCGCCGTGCTCGCAACGTTTCCCGCGCTGGTGACCACCGTCCCCGCCACCTGCGCGACCTGTGACAGGGCACCGGTGACGGCCGGATTCTGCGCCAGCGCGGCGGCCGCGCCGAGCGCCGCCTGCAGCGGATCGCCGCCATTGGTGAGCACGTCCCCGCCCGCATCGGCCGAGCCCGCGCCCAGGGCGATGGGCGGCGGCATCAGGAACTGGCCGGGCGTGGCCACCATCAAACTCGTTGCGGCCTCATAGGTTTCCATCACCAGCGCGGCCCGGATGTCCAGCGCCAGCTTGGCCGCCTCGGCCGCCTCCGCGGTGCCGTTGAGGGCGCCGCCGCTGGAATAGGCGGCCACCCGTGCAGTTTCGACGGCCGTGATCTCCGGCAGGCTCGGCATGGCGAGGGCGGCCACGGTGTATGCGGTGGCATTGGCGGCTGCCTTGCCCGCCAGCACGCCGGCCATGACGGCCTGCTGTTCCGCCCACACGGTGAAACCGCCCAGCCGGGCCAGCACATTGAGCCCGTTCAGTCCCTCGAGACCGACACCGATCTCGGCCATCACCCGCGCCACCGTGGTGGTGGCGTCCACCCAGGAGGCGGTGAGCGCGCCCCAGGCGCTGCCCGCGGCCACGATCGGAATGGCGTGCGCGCCGGCATTGAGGCAGAGGGAATTGAATTCGGCCATCCGAGGCAGCCAGAACACCCCGGTGATTCCCAGCGTCATGCGTGCGTCTCCTCGTCAGACCTGGATCGCGGCGATGCCGGCCGCGCGCACGGCGTCCTGGGCCAGGTACTGGGCCAGCTGGCTCCGCAGGGTGGCGGCGGCGTGATGCAGTTCGAGAATGCCCTGGGCGACCGAGTGGTCGTGGGTCAGTGCGGCATTGTTGAAATGCGCTGCGGCCAGGAAGGACACCTCTTCGGTGCCGGAGGGAAGCACATGGGTGGCCGGAGCCGTCGCGCTCGCGGCCGCGGCGAGGCGTTCGGCGAGCAGTTCGAGTTCCAATGCGGCCGCGAGGATGACCTCGGGCTGCACCAGGACGTGGCCGACCATGATCGGGCTCCCTTCTCCGTTCCACCCCGGTTGTGAAGATTGGACGCGGAGGTTTGCCGATCGGTTCCCGGCGCGACTGGTCAGCCCCAGCCCAGCTGATGCAGGCGCTCGTCGTCGATCCCGAAATAGTGCGCTATCTCGTGAATCACTGTGATCGCCACCTCTTCGACCACCTCTTCTTCGCTGTGACACATCCCGAGGATGGCCTCGCGATAGATGGTGATGGTGTCCGGCAGCGCGCCCGCGTAGTGGCTGTAGTCCCGGTCGGTAAGGGCGATGCCGTGGTAGAGACCCAGCAGGTGGGGGTCCTCGTCGCTGCGCGGCTCGATGAGCACCACCACATTGTCGATCGCTCGTGCCAACTCCGGCGGAATCAGATCGAGGGCGTCGCCGACCAATTCCTCGAAGCGGTCGTCGGACATGGAGACGGGCATGCCTACAGCTTCCGCCGCATCACCGCGGCTGGGGGATGACCGGCGGGGCGGCGCCGGGCAGCGGCGGCGGGGTGTAGCGGCCGTTGTTGGGCGGCGGCACCGGGGCCTGGCCGTCGATCTGGATGTCGCCCTTGGCCGATCCGGTGATGGTGGCGAAGCCCTCCTGATCGGCGCCCTTGCCGACCATGCAGTTGAGGCTGCGGGAACCGGCCAGCCAGCTGCGGGTGTCGAGCGCGTCCCAGAACAGGGTGAGGGTCTTGTTGCGCAGTGCGTCGGGGGCGCCGAGGTAGTCGCCGGCGTCCTTGGCGCACTCGTCCTCCATGAACTTGTCCTGATCGTCCTTCGAGGGCGGGCCGCCATTGAAGTGGGTGGCCAGGTCCACAGTGGAGACGATCTCGAAGGCGTGCGGCTGGGTGCAGTCGACCGGATCGGTGGGCAGGTTGGACTTGATGCCGATGCAGGTGCCGATGTCGTAGACCTTGGACTGGTTGATGTCGCGCACGCTGCCGGTGATGGGCTTGGTGGCGAGGCCCTGGCTGCCGGAGACCTGCAGGCCGCAGCGCAGCGTCCGCTCGCCCGCCTTCCAGCCCGCCTCACCCGGATTGATCAGGCCGACAACGAATTTGCCGCGCGGGTCGAGGCGGCCGTCGAGGTATTCCTGGGCGGCGCTGACACAGTGCTCGTCGCGCAGTTCGGAGAAGCGCAGCGAGTCCGGGAAGCGGGAGCCGGGCCCGAATTCCTTACCGGGGTACTTGCTCAGGTCGATGTCGGCGGTGACCTCGAACAGGTGCTTGCTGGCGCAGTCGACCTTGGTGAGGTCGCCGGCATTGGCCTTGGACCAGGTCAGGCAGTCGCCCTGCCTGGCGGTGCCGAAGGCCGCACCCGCGACCGCGCCGGTGGGCTGGGCGGCCCCCGGCGCGTGCGCCTTCACGCGATTGGAGTCGAAGCCATTGGAGACGAACATGGTGATGAGCACGGCCAGGGTGACGCCGAGCGCCATGGCCAGCAGCCCCCACCGCACCGTCGACGCCGAGAGCGGACCGTTCTGGTCCAGCCTGGATTCCATGGCGCGGAGCGGTGTCAGCAAACGATCCAGCGCCGTCGGTTTCCGACGATTCGGCGGCCCGGGGCGCTGCGAGGACGGAGGCGCGGGCCACTGCGGAGGCATCTGTTGCTCAGGCATCGCGGCTCATCCTATTTGCCTCCGCTTCGCTCCGGCGGGTTCGCGGCCCTGCTAGCTCGATTCTTCCCTCCTCCGCTTCGCTCCCCCGCTCCAAGGCGGAGGTCTATTCCAGCCGCAGTCCAGAATCGAGCCGGGCCGCGAACCTGCTGGTGGGCTGTGCTTCGGCCGTCAGTTTGGGGGCCTTACGACAGGATGAGATCGGCCGCCTTCTCGCCGATCATGACCGCCGGGGCGTGGGTGTGGCCGCGGGTGATCACCGGCATGACCGAGGCGTCGGCCACACGCAGGCCCTCGATGCCGCGCACCCGCAGTTCCGGATCCACCACACTGGATTCGTCGCGGCTCATGGCACAGGTGCCGACCGGGTGGTACAGCGTGTGCGAGTGGTCCTCGAGGCAGCGCCGCAGCACCTCCTCCATCGGGGTGTCGGAGGCGACGGCCGGCTGCATGAGCTCGCCGATGTGCTCCTTCAGCGCCGGCTGGTTCGCCAGTTCGGTGCAAATGCGCAGCCCCGCGAGCAGGGCGGCGCGGTCGGCCGGCTCGGCGCAGTAGCGCGGGTTGATGCGCGGCGCGGTGAACGGGTCCGGGGAGGTGAGGGTGACGCTGCCGATGGATTCCGGCTTGAGCAGCACGGCGGCGAAGGTGAGGGCGTGCCCGTCCGGATCACCCAGTCCCTCGGCGATATACGGGGCGGGCGCGAAGATGAGTTCCAGGTCGGGCAGGTCGAGATCCTCGCGGCTGCGCGCGAACCCGTAGGCCTCACCGATGTTCGATGTCAGCTGTCCGCGCCGCAGCACCAGGTAGTTGGCGAGCTCGAGCAGGTTCTTGTCCGCGCCGTAGAGGCTGCCCGCGCCGGTGCGGTAGACGATGGGCGCGGCCAGGTGGTCGCGTAGGCCGCGCCCTACCTCGGGCAGGTGCTGCACGACGGGGATGCCCAGCTCCTGCAGCCGGTCGCCGTCGCCGATGCCGGAGAGCATGAGCAGCTGCGGGCTGTTGATGGCGCCGCCGGACAGGATGACCTCGCGCTTGGCGGTGATCTGCTTGGTCTCGCCGCCGACCCGGAATTCCACCCCGGTGGCGCGCTTGCCGTCGAACAGCACCCGGGTGGCGTGCGCGTCGGTGACGACGGTGATGTTGCGCCCCTGCAGGCGCGCGGGCCGCAGGTAGGCGTCGGCGGTGCTCCAGCGCGAGCCGCGCTTCTGGGTCACCATGGTCTGCGAGAAGCCTTGTGGCCGATCCTGATTCGCGCGTTCCACCGGGTATCCGGCTTCCGCGGCGGCCTGCAGGTAGGTGTGGGTGAGCGGGCGCGGGCTGCGCTGGCGGGAGATGTGCAGCGGTCCCTTGCGGCCTTCACCGGGTTCGCTGGCCTCCTCGACGGCTTCCATGCGCTGGAAGATGGGGAGCACCTGCTCGAAGGACCAGCTCGGTCCGGCGTATCGGGCCCATTCGTCGTAGTCGGCGGCGAAGCCGCGCACCCACATCATGGCGTTCATGGAGGAGGAGCCGCCGAGCATCTTGCCGCGCGGCCAGTAGACGCGCCGGTCGCTGAGTTCGGGCTGGGGTTCGGTGCGGTAGTTCCAGTCGTTGGGTCCCTGGAACAGCTGGTTGAACGCCGCGGGAATGTGGGCGAATTTGTCGCTGTCCTCGCCGCCGGCCTCCAGGACCACGACGCTGACGCCGGGTCGCTCGCTCAGTTTCGCGGCCACTGCGGCCCCCGCGGATCCGGCTCCGACGACCACGAAATCGGCGGTGTGCGGGGTGTATTGGGGCATGCTCACTCCTCGGAAAGACCACGGCGGAGCCGCTGCCGGACTCCCTGCCGTCCCATGCCGCTAACCCTAGGGCGCGAATCCCCCGGTCGTGGGCCGGATGGGTCGGATCAACTCGAAGGTTCGCGGCCCGGCTCGATTCTCGACTGCGCTCCGGCTCCCCGCGCTCGGAGCGGGGGAGCGAAGCGGAGGAGGGGAGGAGGGAAGAATCGAGCTTCCAGCTCCATGGGCCTGCGCCTTGGCCGCGAACCCGCCGGAGCGAAGCGGAGGCGATCAAACTACGCTCGATAGCCATGATCGACCTTCGATTCCTGCGGGAAAACCCGGATGTGGTCCGCGCGTCGCAGCGTGCTCGCGGTGAGGACCCCTCCTTGGTGGATGCCCTGCTCGAGGCGGATGCCGCCCGTCGCGCCGCGGTCGCGACGGCCGACAATCTGCGCGCCGAGCAGAAGGCCCTGGGCAAGAAGGTCGGCAAGGCTTCCCCGGACGAGCGTCCGGCGCTGCTGCAGCTGGGTCAGGAACTGTCGGCGAAGGTGAAGGAGGCCGAGGCCGCCGAGACCGCCGCGGACGCCGACCTCGACGCCGCCCAGCGCGCGCTGTCGAATGTGGTCCAGGAGGGCGCGCCCGCCGGCGGCGAGGACGACTACATCGTGCTCGACACGATCGGCACGCCGCGCGAGTTCGATTTCGAGCCCAAGGATCACCTGGACCTGGGTGAGTCGCTGGGCGTGATCGACATGGAACGCGGCGCGAAGGTGTCGGGCTCGCGTTTCTACTTCCTCACCGGCAACGGCGCACTGCTGCAGCTGGGCCTGTTGCAGCTGGCCGCGCAGAAGGCGGTGGCCAACGGGTTCACCATGATGATCCCGCCGGTGCTGGTGCGTCCGGAGATCATGCAGGGCACCGGCTTCCTGGGCCAGCACGCCGCCGAGGTCTACCACCTGGAGGACGACGACCTGTACCTGGTCGGCACCTCGGAGGTGCCGCTGGCGGGCTACCACTCGGGCGAGATCCTGGATCTGAGCGCGGGCGCCAAGCGCTATGCCGGCTGGTCGTCGTGCTTCCGCCGGGAGGCGGGCAGCTACGGCAAGGACACGCGCGGCATCATCCGCGTGCACCAGTTCGACAAGGTGGAGATGTTCGTCTACACCACCCCGGATCAGGCCGACGCCGAGCACAAGCGCCTGCTGGCCTGGGAGCAGGAGATGCTCGCCGCCATCGAGGTGCCCTACCGCGTCATCGATGTGGCCGCCGGCGACCTGGGTAGCTCGGCCGCCCGCAAATTCGATTGCGAGGCTTGGATTCCCACGCAGCAGACCTACCGGGAGCTCACCTCGACGTCGAACTGCACGACGTTCCAGGCCCGTCGCCTGAATGTCCGGTACCGGGACGAGAACGGCAAGCCGCAGATCGCCGCGACCCTGAACGGCACTTTGGCCACGACTCGGTGGATTGTCGCTTTGCTGGAAAACCACCAGCAATCCGATGGTTCGGTGCGGGTGCCCGCTGCGCTGGTGCCTTTCGTCGGCACCGACGTGCTGGCACCTCGCTGAATATTCGCTACTCGGTGTGGCTTATTCCGCCGGTTGTGTCTACTGGTGGCAGGGCTTGTGTCTAGGCTAGGCAGCGTGCGAGGAATCGGGTCCCGCGGCGATACCCGGACCCGGGTACGGGCGGCATCGGCGCTGGCGACGGCAATGGTCATGGCTCGGACCACCGGGGCGTTCTACGTCATGGGCGGGGTCCTGGGCCTGGTTCTGACTGCGGTCGCTCCGGGTAACGAGGGCAATCGGCCTCTGGTGGGTGCGGCGGCGTTCGTGGCGCTGCTGTTGGGTATCAGTCTGCTGATCTGGGGTCCGCGGCTGCCGCATTCGGTGCATCACTCGTATGTGGCGACCGCGACCGTGCTGGTGACCGTTGCGGTGCACTGGTTTCCGAATACGGTCGGCGCGATCAGTCTGGCGGCGTTCTATGTGTTCGTCGCCTGTGATGCCGCCATCTTCTTCTCGTGGCGCTGGCTGGGCGGGCACATAGCGTTCGCCATCGCCTGCTGTCTGTGGGTGGTGCCGTCGCGCGGGTTGCCGTGGTGGTCGGGCATCATTCCGGCGGGTATCACGTTCGGAATCGGCATCGTGGTCGGCATTTTGACGCGCATGGCGTCGGACGCCGACATCGATGTGCTGACGGGGCTGCTGAACCGGCGTGGTTTCGATCGGGCGCTGAGCAATGCCATCGCGCACGCCACCCGCACCGGCCAGGGCCTGGCCCTGGTGCTGGTGGACCTGGACCGCTTCCAGAAGATCAACGATCACCTCGGGCACCGGGCCGGTGACGCCGTGCTGCGGCGGGTGGCCGACAGCTGGTCGAAACTGCTTGCGCCGGAGCAGCGGCTGGCCCGCTACGGCGGTGACGCGTTCGCGCTGCTGCTGCCCGGGACCACCGAGCAGGCCGCGATCCTGCTGACCGAGGAGCTGCGGGCGGCCGTCACCACCGGCTGTTCCGCGGGTGTGACGTCCTGGCAGCCGGGCGAATCCGGGTCGCTGCTGGTGTCGCGCGCGGATGTGGGCCTGTACCGGGCCAAGCAGGCGGGCCGCAATCGCACGGTGCTGGAGTCCTCGCGGCAGCTACCGCTGGCGGTGGAGCTGCGGGAGGCCATCGATCGCGGCACGCTGGACGTGCAATACCAGCCGATCGTCAGTCTCACCGAGGGCGCGACCCGCGCGGTCGGCGTGGAAGCCTTGCTGCGCTGGTCTTCCCACGCGCAGCCCGATGTGACCACCGAGGGGCTGATCCGGGTCGCCGAGGAATACGACCTCATCTCGGATCTGGACGAGCTGGTGCTGCGGCGTGCCTGCGCCGATGCCGCCCGGTTGCAGGAGACGTTCGCCCAGCTGGATCTGACCCTGAATGTCAATGTGAGCGGGCTGGAGCTGGCCGAAACCGAGTACGCCGACCGGGTTTCCGGCATCCTCGCGGAAACCGGCTGGCCCGCCGAGCAACTGGTGCTCGAGGTGACCGAGAGCGAGCTGGCCGCCGAATCCGAGACGGCCATCGCGAACCTGCACAAGCTGCGCGAGTTCGGCGTCCGCATCGCCATCGACGATTTCGGTACCGGCTACTCCTCGCTGAGCCGGCTGGCCACGCTGCCGTCGGACATCCTCAAGGTGGACCAGTCCTTCGTGGCGTCCATCCGATCGGATTCCCCGGCGCCGCCGCTGCTGGGTGTGATCGCGGCGCTGAGCAAGTCCTTGGACCTGCAGGTCATCGCCGAGGGCGTGGAGACCGACTACCAGGCCGCCGTGCTGACCGAGCTCGGTTTCGCTCTGGCCCAGGGCTACCACTACAGCGATTCGCACCCGGTGTCCGAGCTCATCAACGACCTCAATGACCGGCACGGTCTGGTCGGCGCGGCGGTGTCGGAGGGCGAGCCGTCCACCAATGGCTGGATCCCGCTGGACAATTCGCTTGACGGTGGGGCGCCCGGCGTGCAGGGTTGATCTCATGCGGCTGCTCATCTACGCCTGTTGATTCGTACTCCATAGTGCGCTGCCCCGGGCTCACGCCGAACGCGTGGGCTCGACATGTGCACCGACCCACCCGATACGGGAACCAGCCCACTCGCTACGCGCACTGACGCTGCGGGCGATGCTGTTCGCCGTCACGGCGGATCTGATCCCGCTCTACGCGATCTACGCGCTGTTGTTCGCCGACCACGGCCTGAACGCGGCGCAGATCTCGTCGCTGTTCGCCATCTGGTCCGCGACCTCGTTCCTGCTGGAGATTCCCTCCGGCGCCTGGGCCGACACGGTCTCGCGGCGTGGCCTGCTCGTCCTGTCGGGTGCGCTGCTGGCCGCGGGCTTCGCCGTGTGGACGCTGTACCCCTCCTACCTGGGATTCGCCGTCGGCTTCGTGCTGTGGGGCACCTCGGGCGCGCTCCGCTCGGGCACCTTCGAGGCGCTGATCTACGACGATCTGCACGCTCGTGCCGCGACGGCCGAATACCCGCGGCTGATGGGCTATGTCCGCGCCGCCACCGAATCGGCCGCGCTGGCTGGCATTCTGGTGGCGGCCCCGCTCTACGCGTGGGGCGGCTACGTGCTGGTCGCCTGGTCCAGCGTCGCGATCGCCGCCGCGCACACCGTCACCGCGGCACTGCTGCCGACCGCACCGAAGTCGGTGTCCGCGGCGGAGGTCGAGGAGCTCGAGGATGTGGACGACGCTGCCGAGGACGCGGATGACGGTGTCGCCGAATCGGAATCCGGTGGCTACCTGGCAATGCTGCGCACGGGGCTGCGAGAGGCCATGCGTGTGCGGGTGATTCGGCGCGGCGTGATCCTGGTGGCGCTGCTGAACGGCATCACCGCGTTCGACGAATATTTCGCCCTGCTGGCCGATCACGCCGGCGCCGGCCCGTCCCTGTCCGCGGTCCTGGTGGGTGTCACGGTGGCCGGCGCCCTGGCCGGCGCGACGCTGGCGGGCCGCACCGAGGGCATATCGGAGCGAGTCATGGCTGCGGCGTTGGTCGTGGCCGGTGTCCTGTTCATCACCGGCGCGCTGCTGGCGGGCGCGGGCGCCCACCACCCGCAGGCGATGTATGTGCTGACGGCCGTGGGCTTTTCGGCGGTGGGCATCGCCTACGGCATCGACTACAACGCCGATGTCATCGCCTCGGCCCGCCTGCAGGACGCCATCTCGGGCCCGGCCCGTGCGACCGTGACCTCGGTGTCCGGCTTCGCCACCGAAATGATCGCCCTGCTGGTCTTCGCCTTCGCAGCATTGGCCACAACCTGGCTGTCACTGCCTGTGATGGTCGCTCTGCTCGGTGTACCGCTGCTGCTGGCCGCGGCACTGGTCCCCACCTGGCTACCCCGGGCGGCGTCGGTCGTCGGACGCTCGGGGTAGTGCCGCGTGTGGTTGGGGGTCGTCCTGTGCTGGAACGGGATCCGAGCACAGTGCGGCGCGGTGTGTCGCAGCGATGCGCGACATGATCTGGTCGATCGCTGCTGTGCCGGGGAAGGCGGGGACAATCGGGCGGTGGCGATGCGGCGGTGGGTGGGGTTGGGGTTCGGGGGGTCCATCGGCGCGGCCGTGGCCATTCAGGCGCGGATCAATGGGGAGCTCGGACACCGGCTGGGGGATGGGATTGCGGCGGCCACCATCAGTTTCGGGAGCGGGTTGCTGATCCTGGCCGTCGTGTTCGCGGGCAGCGGGCGCTTGCGTGCCGGGGTCGGGCGGGTGCGGGCCGCGCTCGGTACCGGTGAGTTGCGGTGGTGGCAGCTGCTGGGTGGGCTGTCGGGCGCGTATTTCGTTGCGTGCCAGGGGCTTACGGTGGCGACCATCGGGGTGACGGCGTTCACGGTGGCCGCGGTGGCCGGGCAGCTGGTGAGCAGCCTCGTGGTGGATCGGCTGGGGTGGGGTCCGGGCGGACCGACGCCGGTGACGGCCGCGCGGATCGGTGCGGCGGTGCTCGGGCTGGTCGCCGTGCTGCTCGCGGTGGTCGGCCGGAGCGGCACCGGCGCGGTCGCCGGGCAATCGGCGGCCTCGATGCTGCTGGTGGCGTTGCCGCTGGTCGCCGGCCTGCTGGTGGCTTGGCAGCAGGCGGTGAACGGCCGGGTGGGTGCGGTCGGCGGGCCGCTGTCGGCGACGCTGGGCAATTTCGCGACCGGCACGGCGGCGCTGGTGGTCATCGAGGCGGGCGTGCTGGTCCGGCGCGGTGGTCTCGGGCCGCTGCCGAGCGAGCCGTGGCTGTATCTCGGTGGCCTGATCGGGATTTCGTTCGTGGCGCTGGCGGTGCTGGTGGTCCGTTGGATCGGGGTGCTGCTGCTGGGCCTGACCTCGGTGGCGGGCCAGCTGCTGGCGTCGCTGGTGCTGGATGTGGTGGCGCCGACCGGGGTCGCGGTCTCGGCGTCGGCGATCATCGGCTGCGTGCTGACCTTCGTGGCGGTCGCCGTGGCCGCTCGATCGCGCTGATGAAATCTGTTCCCCTGATTCGTAATTCGCTGTCCACATGAGTGTGCGATGGTGCGATCATGGCTATCGACTACGTGGTGTGGGTCGCGCGTCTGGTGCTGGCCGTGGTGTTCGGCGTTTCGGCGTGGGGAAAGCTCGCCGATGGGCCCGGCACCCAGAAGGCGGTGGGGGAGTTCGGGATCCCGCTGACCTGGGTACCCGCGGTGGCCTGGGCGCTCCCGGCGGTGGAGGCCGTGGTGGCGGTGGCGCTGCTGCCGCCGTGGACGGCGGCCGGTGCGGCGCTGGTGGCGATACTGCTGCTGGGGATGTTCACCGGGGCGGTGGTACGACTGCTGCGTCAGGGAAAACGGCCGGTCTGTTCGTGTTTCGGGGCCGCCAGCGCCGCGCCGATCGGGCGGGGCACGGTGGCGCGCAATATCGTGCTGATCGCCCTGGCCGGCGTGACGGCGGTGGCGACGCTGGCGGAGCCGCAGGTGCCGGGCGGTCTGCCGGTGGATCACGTGGTCGCGATGGGGGTGGCGGCCGGATTCGGCGCGGTGCTGGTTTCCCTGTGGGGTGAGCTGCGGGCCCTGCGCCGGCGCCTGGACGAGGAGGTGCTGTCGACCCTGGGGGAGGAGGGACTGCCGCCGGGTGCCGTCGCGCCGGAATTCCAGGTGCTGAAGACCGCGAGCGGCCGGCCCGGAGGCCGCGCTGCGGTATCGCGTGCGCGGGACGTCATCGGGCGTCCTGATCGATGAGCAGAGCCGGGTCGCGGCCGATGCACCGGGCATCGGCCGCGATCACCGGGTCAGGCCAGTTTCTGCGAGCGCAGCTCGTGGCCCTTGGAGGTCTTGCAGCGGCCCGATTCCAGGTCCCACTGCCAGCCGTGCAGGTTGCAGGTGAGCGTATTGCCCTCGACCACACCGAATTTCGACAGGTCGGCCTTGAGGTGCGGGCAGCGGCGCTGCACCTCCCAGCCGTCGAGCTCGGTGGAGGCGGAATCGTCGTGCGCCTCGGCGAACCAGCCGTCGGCGTAGGCGATGCGCTCGTCGGTGAGGCACTTGAAGAAGGTGTAGAGGAATTCGTTGTAGCCGCCGATGCGCCAGGTGGTGAAGCGCGTCGACAGGAAGATGGTGTTCACCCAGTCCGGTTCGTCGTCACGCAGCACGGTGCGCACCAGCTGCGGGTCGATGCGGAATCCGTAGCGGTACTTGCCTTCTCCCTCGATGGGCTCGCGCACCACCCGCTTGGGGAAGTCGAGCACCACGGTCTCCTCGCCCATGACCAGGCCGACCGGGTAGCCGATGCCGTCGCAGATGACATCGCTCTGCGCCATGATCGGCTCGAACTTGGCCTTGAGCGCGGGTAGCAGCGGCTCGCCCTCGGCCGGGGCCCAGGTGGCTTTCTCGGCGGCCAGCACGGGAGCCATGCGCTGGGCCATGGCCTCGATGTAGGCGGCCTTGTCGCCGTAGATGGTGTCCGGGTCGACCGGGTGGGTGAGCGAATTCAGTTCCTTGCCACGCAGATCCGCGGTGGAGCCGGGGATCATGAGCAGCCCGCCCTCGTTGCCGTGGATCTTCATCTGGTCCAGGAAGACGATCTGGTCGGGGAAGATATTGCCCTCGTCGCCGCGGTCGTCGTTGAGGTAGCGCAGCTCGTCGTCGAGGAAGACCGGCGGGCCGGCCGACGGGACGACCCAGGTGGCCCCGACCTGTTCGATGTAGGAGCGGCATCGGTCCATGCCGCGCTGGCGCTTCTGCTTGCCGAAGTTGGCCTTGGTCTTGGTCGGAATGTCGTAGACCATCGGGTACCAGATGGCGCCGGAGTACTGCAGCAGGTGGATGTCCACGTGCCCGAAGGCGTCGTGCAGCACGTCCATGTCGACGGGCCGGGCGTCGTTCATGTTGAAGCACACGGTTTCCCCGTCGGCGACGACCAGGGCGGAGTCGCCGATGGGGCCATCGGCGGGCGCGCGCAACGCGATGATCATGATGTCCAGGTCGCCGCCCGGACCGGTGACGGTGGTCTTGACCGAGTCCTCGGTCTCCACGAACTTGGTGAAGCCGAGCTTCTCGAGCTCCCGCTTGAGGTCCGGCACCGGGTAGTCGGGCAGCAGGACGGTGGCGTCCTTGTTGACCTTGTCGGCCAGATGCTTGGCGTCCCAGTGGTCGCGGTGCAGGTGCGAGACATAGAGGAAATCGCAGTTGCCGAGCTCGTCCCAGTCCAGCTGGGTGTTGTCGGGGAATGGGAACCACGATCCGAAATAGGCCGGATTGACCCACGGATCGCACAGGATCGTTCCGGCAGCGGTTCGAATGTGGAATCCGGCGTGTCCGACGCTGGTGATCTGCACGAGCTTCATTCCTCCCTGACCGTTACCAGCCACCCAGAGTACTGGCTAGCCGGAGACGTCGCCGATGCAGTAACCCTCGGAGCCCGACTTCAAGGTGTATATCTGCTTTGTCTGGCTTCCGGCGCCGGTGGCGACCGGTACCGACACGGTGATGTACCCACCGCGAGGCCACTCCGACCTGATGTACTGGTCCCCGAAGGTCCTCACCGTCCCCGGCTTCGACGGGTTCACCGCCAGCGGCGCGGTGCCCGGGTTCCCGGTGCCGTCCGGATCCCAGGTCCGGCCCGCGGCCCAGACCAGCGCCGGCGGCGGTCGGCCAGTTCGTCCAGTCCCCTTCCCCGCGGGTCGGTTTTTCCACTCGTGCGAACCCTTTTCAGTGCCGAGAAGTCACATCAACTGAATTGTTGTTGCCGGGATCACTGGATGCCGCGCGGGCAGCGACTACGCTAGCGGAACTGTGGAACCCGTCTACTACCCCGTCATCGGGCTCGCCCGCACGATCTTCGCGCTGCAGGGCCTGAAGTTCGCCGTCAAGGGCGACGAAAACATTCCGGCGACCGGTGGCGCGGTGATCGCGATCAACCACACCGGGTACATGGACTTCACCTACGCCGGTCTGCCCGCGCGCACCACCGGGCGCTATATCCGTTTCATGGCCAAGAAGGAAGTCTTCGACAATTCCATCTCCGGCCCGATCATGCGTGCCCTCAAGCACATTCCGGTGGACCGTGCGGCGGGTGCGGAGTCGTACCACGAGGCCGTCAACCGCCTGCGCGCCGGCGAACTGGTCGGCGTCTACCCCGAGGCCACCATCAGCCGCAGCTTCGAACTCAAGGAGTTCAAGTCCGGCGCGGCCCGCATGGCCATCGAGGCCGGCGTCCCCATCATCCCCATCGTCATCTGGGGCGCCCAGCGAGTGTGGACCAAGGGCTTCCCGAAGCGCCTGGGCCGCACCAACACCCCCATCTCCATCGCGGTCGGCAAGCCCATCTCCCCCTTCGAACCGGCCTCGGCCCTGACCGAGCAGCTACACAAGACCATGTCGGAAATGCTCCTGGACCTGCAGAAAGACTACGTCCACGAGCCCAGCGCGTACTGGGTGCCCGCGCGCCTGGGCGGCAGCGCCCCCACCCTCGAGGAGGCCAACGCCATGGACGCCGCCGAGGCCGCCGAAAAAGCAGCCCGCCGCGCCCAGACCGAATAGCTCTCTCGAAAACCGGAAACGGCCTGTCGCGGGGTGGAGCACCCCCGTGACAGGCCGTGTCCCGTTCAGCGATCGCTCGCGCGGAACAGCGGCCGTACGGACACCAGGGTCCGTAACGCCCTATTCCGCAAGAGCAGCAAAAGCGGCAACGGGCCCGACTGTGTCGAGGTTGCCTTCCTGGCCGACGGCGATGTCGCAGTGCGCCACTCGAAAGCACCGCAGGCGTCCGGAATGGCGAATTCGAGCGGCCGTGATCGGCGGGTCAACTCGGGTCGGAGCCGCGGACAGCGGAGAGCCAGGTGGCCGTGACTGCCGCTATGACCATGGCGGCGGCGAATGCGGGTGGGCCGCCGCCCGCTATGTAGACCCAGAGGAGCGCGGCGAAGGGGGCCGCCACCGCTGATTGGGCGTCGAGGAGCAGGCGGCGGGAGAACTTGTCGCGGCCGAGGGCATCGGGGTCGGGGCGGACAGGGTTGTCGATGAGGCGGCCAGGTGGTTCCGAATCACGCAGGCGTCCGGAGGGATAGAGGCGGTGACCGTCGAGATAGACCGCCCGGACCGAGCATTCGGCCGATGACTTGGTGAGAGTCGGCAGGATGGGGTCGAAATACACGGGTAGCCAGCGGGTCTTGCCGCTCGCGGTGAACTCCAGCCAAGAACGGCTGACCAGACGATGCTGTTGCCGGACTCGGCTCACCGTCAGCGTGCGGGATCGGGCGGCATCGGCCTGCCCGGTACTCGCATGTTCGGAGACAATGGTGCGGGACAGGCCCGCAGGCAGGTAGCCAAGGGCGACGCACAGTCGAAAACCGCTGTAGCCCATGATGATCAGTGCCACCGTGCCCAGCATGGCCAGCTGCTCCGGATCGGCGAAAGGGACCCAGGCGAGGGTGATCGCCAGGGTCCCGATCGTCACGAGCGCCGGATAGGCCAGAGGATGACCCAGCCGGGAATTCACTTCAGGAAGCCGATTTTCGTGTAGTCGTAGCTGGCCAGGCCGGGCGCGCCGTAGTTGGCGAGATTGGCGCGGACGCCGATGTTGGCGGGGGACTGGATGAGCGGCAGGGAGTGGCCCTCCTCGAAGACCTTCTTGTCGACCTGATTGGCCATGTCGATGGCCTTTTGCGGGTCGAGCTCGGAGACGGTCTGCTCGATCAGGTTGTTGAGATCGTCGGAGCCGATGCGGCCGTAGTTACCCTGCACGTCGTCGGGGTGGTAGCCCCAGATCTGGTCGAGGCTGCCGAGCGGGAACAGATCACCCACCCAAACGAACTGCGCCATATCGAAATCGCCGGTCTTGATGTACTTGGGGAAGAAGTCCTGACCCGGCTTGGTGTCGATGGTCAGCTTCACGCCGATCCGGTCGAGATTCTGCTGAATGATCTGCGCCAGCTGCACCCAGTAGTCCTGGTTGTACATGACATCGCGGATCTCCAGCTTCCGACCGTCCTTCTCACGGGTGCCGCCGCCCGGCGGGACCTTCCAGCCGAGCGCGTCCAGTTCCTTGGCCGCGGTGTCGGGGTCGAAGCCGAGCGAATTGTCCTGGTAGCCCTTCTGGTTCGCCAGATAGACGTGGTTGTTCAGCGCCTTGGGATCGATGACGAGACCGTTCTCCATGGCCGTAGCGATGCCCTGCCGGTCTATGGCCTTGCCGATGGCCACCCGCAGCGCCGGGTCGGCCAGGATGGAGCCGGGTGCGCCATTGAAGGTCAGATGGGACCACTGGCTGCTGTTGGCCCGCCGAATGGTGATGCCAGCGGTGCCCTGGGCGGATTTGAGCTCGTCGCGGCTGGACAGTCCCACCGCGTCGATCTCATTGTTCTGCAGCGCGGGCACCGTGGCCGCGGCGTCGAGAATGCTGAAGGTGATGGTGTCCAGCTTCGGCGGGGCGCCCCACCACTTCGGATTGTGGCCCAGCGTGATTCGCCCTTGTGCGCGATCGACGGACTGGACGATGAACGGGCCCGCGCTGACGCCCATGGCGTTCACGAAACCCTTGTTGAAGGCATCGGGGGTCGCCGTAACGGACTTCGGGTAGAGGAAGCTGTTGCCTGCGAACTGGCCCTTCCACTCACCGAAATGCTTGTTGAAGGCGACGATGGCCTGCCGGTCGTCGACGCCGCGCTCGACCTTCTCGACCCGGTCCCAGCCCTGCGTGTTGCCGATCAGGAAGTCCTTGTTCCGACCGCTCAGCGCATTGGCTTGCGACGCGATGTCCTCCCAGGTGATCGGGCTGCCGTCCGACCAGACCGCCTTGGGATTGATCGTGTAGACGACCGTCTCGGGGTTGGTATTGGTGAGCTGAACGTCGGTGAAGTAGTCGGTGTCGATCGAGAGATTACCCGCCGCATCGGATTTGAACGCGCGTGGCATCGTCGGCCGTTCGACGCCCAAGACTTCGGCGTCGTTGCCGTCGACCTCGAGGGTGTTCCAGTTGGACGGGAACGAGGAGACGGCCAGACGCAGGTTACCGCCGTCGCGCAGATCTGCGACATCATGCGGATTGATGTCGCTGGTGGCTCCGAGGTCGGACGCCACCGCATTGGAATTGTCGTTGCCGCCGCCACAGCCGGTCGCCACTATCGACACGGCCACCAGTGGGACCGCGAGCTTGATGCCGATCGAGCGAATCCTCACCGGTTGCTCCTTCCATCGGAGTTCTGCTGGAACATTGTTCGCCCTATCCCGATACGACCGGGACAGGTACCGCGTCGATGAGGGCACGCGTGTACTCATGCCGAGGATCGGTGAAAATCTGTTCGGCCGCACCGTATTCGACGATCTGACCGCGATACATGACGGCGATATCGTGTGCGAGGTTGCGCACCACCGACAGATCGTGGGAAACGAACAGATAGGACAACCCGCGCTCGGCCTGCAAGTCGCGCAACAGGTTCAGTACACCTGCCTGGATGGAGACGTCCAGCGACGAGACCGGCTCGTCGAGCACCAGGATCTCCGGGTCCAGCGCAAGGGCACGCGCGATATTGATGCGCTGTTTCTGCCCGCCGGAGAAATCGGCCGGATATCGATCGGCGTGTTCGGGGCGCAAGCCGACCAGGCTCAGCAATTCCTTGACCCGGCGCTGGATTTCGTCGTTGGGACGGCTGTTCACGCGCAGCGGCTCGGCCAAGGTGTCGAAGATCGGCAGCCGGGGATCCAGTGACGCGGACGGGTCCTGGAACACGATCTGCATCTTGCGGCGAATCTCGCGGCGACGGACCTTGGTCAGCGTCGCGACATCGCTGCCGAGCACCTCGATGGTGCCGCTCTCCGGTGGGATCAACTCCATGATCTGGGTCAAGGTGGTCGATTTCCCGGAACCGGATTCGCCGACCAGGGCCAGAGTGCGGCCCGACTTGATCTCGAAGCTGACCCCGTCGACCGCCTTCACCTCACCGGTACGGCGTTTGAAGACCACGCCCTTGGTGAGTGGGAAGGTCTTCTTCAACTCCGAAACCCGCAACACCACCGCGTCATCGGTGGATTGGGGTTCCTCCGCGGGCGGTACCTCGTGGCGGTAGGCGGCGAACAGTTCCGCGGTTCCGATTTCGGCGACGCGGATGCATGCGGCTCGATGCCCCGGCTCGGTGTCCCGCAACGGCGGTTCCGCCGCGCGACAGTCGCCGACCGCGACCGGGCAGCGCGGCGCGAACGGGCAGCCGGGCGGCAGTGCGTGCATGGCGGGCGGCGCGCCCACGATCGGGACCAACGGTGCCCGCGCCGGACCGTCCAATCGCGGAATGGAACCGAGCAGACCGACCGTGTACGGCATTCGAGGTGCATTGAAAAGTTCTGCGGTGCGGGCAGTTTCGACAATCCGTCCGGCGTACATGACGGCCACCCGATCCGCCAGGGTGGCCGCGATACCCATGTCATGGGTGATGAAGACGACGCCCGCGCCCGTGATGTCGCGCGCCTTGCGCAGCAGATTCAGGATCTGCTTCTGCACGGTGACGTCCAGTGCGGTGGTCGGCTCGTCGCAGATGATGAGCTCGGGGTCATTGGCGATGGCCATGGCGATCACCACGCGCTGGCGCATACCGCCCGAGAACTCGTGCGGAAAAGCCTTGGCCCGAACCGAGGCATCGGGGATACCGACCAGGTCGAGCAGCTCCACCGCTTTCTCGGCGGCTTCGTGCTTGCTCATCTTTCCGTGCGCGAGCAGAGCTTCCGCGATCTGGTCGCCGACCCGGTAAACGGGGGTCAGGGCCGAGAGCGGGTCCTGGAACACCATGGAGATCTTGCTGCCGCGCAAGGCGGATAGTTGGCGGTCGCCCATGCCGAGCAGTTCCTGCCCGCGCAGCCGGATGGAACCCTGCACGCGGGCCTGATCCGGGAGCAACCCCATGATCGCCATCGACGAAACCGATTTGCCGGAACCGGATTCACCGACGATGGCCAGCACCTCACCGTCCTGGACGGTGTAGTTGACTCCGCGCACCGCCTCGACGCGGCCTTCTTCGCTGGGGAAGCTCACCCGCAAATCGGAGACCTCGAGCAGCGGCGCGGTGGTGGGCCGGATTCCATTGTCGGACATGCTTGCCTTGTCGGTCATGCCGCGGCCTTTCCGGCGGGCTTCGCCACCCGGTCCTTGCGGCGCGAGCGTGCGCGTTGTGAGCCGGGGTCGAAAGCATCGCGCAACCCGTCACCGACCAGGTTCGTGCACAATACCGTCAGAATCAGAAACCCGCCCGCGAACAGGAACAACCACGGGTAGGTGAGCGCAGACTTGGTGCCCGAGGCGATCAGCGTGCCCAACGAGACATCGGGTGGCTGCACACCGAATCCCAGGTAGCTCAGTCCGGTTTCGCCCATGATCGCCGCGCCCACGGCCAGCGTGGTGTCGATGATGAGGATGGAGGCGATGTTCGGGAGGATGTGGGTGGTGATGATCGTCCAGGTGGACGCGCCCATATATTTTGCGGCCCTGACGAATTCACGTTCCCGCAGACTGAGGGTCAGGCCGCGGATAAGCCTGGCGCTGATCATCCAGCCGAATCCAGCGAGCAGCACGATCAGCAATACGATGCTGCCGCTGCCCTTGGCACGCGGTGCGAACAGCGCGACGATGATAAAGCTGGGCATCACCAGCAACAGGTCGACAAGCCACATGATGGCGGTATCGGTCCAGCCGCCCAGCAGTCCCGCCACCGAGCCCGCGAAGGCCGCGATGAGGGCCGATATGAACGCCACCGAGAAACCGATGATCAGCGACTTCTGCAAGCCGCGCAGCGTCTGGGCGAGGACGTCCTGCCCGATCTGATTGGTGCCGAACGGATGCCGCCCGCTGGGTGGCTTCAGCAGCGCCGTGTAATCGAGCTGCTGGTAGTCGTATTTCAGCAGCGGTGGCAGCGCGAAACTGAGCACGAGCATCAACAACAGAATACTCAACCCGATCACCGCGGGCTTGTTGCGGAGGAATCGCCGCCACACCAGTTTGCGGCGTCCCGCCGCCATGGGCTCCGGCGCGCCCTGAACGATCATTTCGGTTTCGGTCATCACGCACGCACCCTGGGGTCGAGAATCGCGTAGACGATGTCGGACAACAGGCCCGACAGCAGAATCACCAGTGCGACGAACGCGGTGATGGTCACCACGGGGTACAGGTCCTGGGCGTTGATCGAATCCACCAACCACTCACCGACGCCGTGCCAGCCGAAGATCTTCTCGGTGAAGGTCGCGCCGGTGATGAGTGCGCCGAAGCTGTACGCGAACAGCGTCGCCATTGGAATGAGCGCGGTCCGCAATCCGTGCTTGTAGAGAGCCCGGGAGCGAGTGAGACCCTTGGCGCGCGCGGTTCGGATGAAATCGCTCTGCAGGACGTCGAGCATGGCATTGCGCTGGTAACGGCTGTATCCGGCGGCGGCACTGAGGATCAGGCCCAGGGTCGGGACGATCATGTGCTGGAGGCGGTCGACGAACTGATTCCATGCTCCGTGGATTGCGTTCGCCGAGGTCTCGCCGGTGTAATAGAAGATCTGCTGTCCGGTGGCCGTATTGATCTCGAGCGCACCGTATTTCAACAGAGTCGCGAGCAGGAACACCGGCGTGCTGAGGATCAGCAGGGATAGCACCGTGGTCAGATAGTCGCTGATCTTGTATTGCCGGATAGCCCCGGCCGCGCCGACCATCACGCCCAGCGCCGTGCCCACGATCGAACCGACCAGCAACAGTCGGAGACTGACCCCGATGCGACGCGGCAACTCCTGATTCACCGGCTGCCCGGCGAGGGTATGACCGAAATCGCCGTGTGTGACTACGCCTCCCACCCACTCCGCGTACCGCTGCGGGATCGGTACATCCAGCTTCAGCTCATCGCGTTTGGCGTCGATCACCGACTGCGGCGGCCGAGGATTGCGCTGCTCGAGGCTGTCCAGCGGGTGAAACGTGAGCGACGCGAGACTGAAGGTCAGGAACGACGCCAGCACCAGCAGCACGACATAGTTCAGCGCACGTCGCAGCAGAAAACCGGCCATCATTCCCTTTCGGGGTCGAGTTCTGACCCAGATCATAGGTAGTGAGGACCGTGAACGCGGGGTACGGACCGCGGATGCCACGGCAATCCGTGTGTTATTGCGCGCGTCTTCGTGGATGTGGAGGTCGCGGGGTGGTGTGGTGCGGGGCGGTGTCCGAAAGGTCTCGTTTATACGGCAGCGCCCGGAATCCACGGGCGCTGCCGTATTGGCTCGAGGCAGGATGGAGTAGGTGACGCTCTTTCACCTGCCCAAACCCAAGATGGTCGCCTCCGATGTGGACGGCACGCTCATCGACCACCGTGAGCAGGTGAGCGCCCGCACCAAGGCGGCGATCAATGCCCTCATCGCGGACGGGGTGCCGTTCGTGCTCGCCACCGGAAGGCCGCCGCGCTGGATCGATCCGGTCGTCGATGGGCTCGGCTTCTCGCCGCTGTGCGTGTGCGGCAACGGTGCGGTCATCTACGACAGCGCCGCGGATCGGGTGCTGGACACCCGCACCCTGGATATCGAAACCCTCACCTGGGCCGCCGATCTGGCCGAGCGCCTGCTGCCGGGCTGCGGCCTGGCCGCGGAACGGGTCGGTTTCAGCGCGCACGACGCGGCCACACCGCAGTTCGTCAGCTCTCCCGAATACGAGCACGCCTGGCTGAATCCGGACGACACCCAGGTCTCGCGCGCCGAGGTCATCTCCGCGCCCGCGATCAAGATGCTGATCCGCCTACCCGGCGCCGCCAGCTCGGACATGCGCGCCGTGCTGGACCCGCACTTGGCCGGCCGCGCGGACCTCACCTACTCCACGGACAACGGCCTGATCGAGCTGTCGGCCCCCGGCGTGACGAAGGCCACCGGCCTCGCGACCATCGCGCAGCGCCTGGGCGTCCAGCACAGCTCCCTCATCGCCTTCGGCGACATGCCGAACGATGTCCCCATGCTCCTCATGGCCGGCCACGGCGTCGCCATGGCCAACGCCCACCCCGAGGCCATCGCCGCCGCCGACGAGGTAGCCCCCTCCAATATCGAGGACGGCGTCGCCCGCACCCTCGAACGCTGGTGGTCCTGAACGAGATCTAGCTGGGCGCGGCCGCGGGGTTGGGGGCGGCCTGGGCGGGGGTGCCGGGGGCGGGAACGGGCTTGCCGGGGATGGGGTCCTGGACGGCGCCGTAGTTCTTCAGGACGGTGGTGACGATTCCGGTGAGTTTGTTGAAGATCAGGGCGCCGTTCTGGAAGTCGGTGCGGACGCCGTCCTGGACCGGATATTCATTGCTGGTGGGCATGCCGAGAAGGCCTGTGCCCGCACCCAATTGCAGGAAGCGCTCCAGAATTTTCCCGACCACCGAGAAGATCTGACCCGTCGGCGAGGAATACACGTAGCCATTGGTGAATTGGCCGTACTGGCCGCCGTCCGCCAAGGCGATCGGTTCCGCTTTCGGTTGTCCCAGTGGGCCGTTCGCGCCACCCTGATCGTTCCAGTAGCGGGCCACCGGACTGCGGTCGAGCATGCTCAGGATCTTCTGGGTGAGGTCGGCCAGGGCGGCCAGATCCACCTGGTTGTCGACGTCGGGGGCGGGTGCGGGCTGCGGATTGCCCGCGTTCTGGCCGGGCCGGACCCGCGTCGGACCGGGTTGCTCGGGCGTGTTCGTCCCTGCCGCCACATCCCCGGCGATCTGTCGGATCTTGTCCATCAGGGCGTAGACGGCGTCACCCGGGCAGGTGGTATTGCCGACATCGCGGTGCGCGAAGATGTTCGGTAGCTCGACCGCCTGTCCCAGAGCGTATTTCGTGTAGTCGCTGCCCTCCGAGTACATGGTGGTCCGGCCCTGGGGATCGATACCCGCCACCTTGGCACGCCAGCCGATGTACTTGCCGATCGCCTGGATGGACACGTCCGTCGGCGCCTCGTCCTCGTAGTCGCCCATCAGCGCGACACCGGCGGTATTGGTATTGAAGCCGCCCGCGTGCGCGCCCTCGACCGGCCGATCCAGGCCGCCATAGCGACCCTCGAAGATCTGCCCGTACTTGTCGACCAGGGCGTTGTAGCCGATGTCGCACCAGTCCAGCGTCTTCGCGTGATACGCGTAGATGGCGCGCACGATGCCCGCGGACTCGGCCTTGGTGTAGTCGTTGCGACCAGCGGTGTGGTGCACCGTGATCGCGGAGACGCCGTCGTCGTAGGTGGGTTCCTCGCAGCGCAGCGATTCGTCCGCGCCCCACTGCGCGCGAGTGATCACCTTGGGCCCGCCGCCGGGCAGCGGCTCCGCCACTGTCTGTAGGTTCTCGTCGATGCTGCCGCGGCCCGGATCGATCAGCACCGCGGCCAGCTTCTCCAGTTTGGTCTGCGCCGGATCGGCCGAACCATCGTCCAGCGGTTCGGGTTCGGCGGGTGCGGCGGCCGGCTTGCGGGTCACCAGCATCTGCACGGTCTTGGTATTGCCGACGTAGACCGGCTCGGTGCCGGTGCGCTTGCCCGGCGCGGGATGGTTCTTGCCGTCCTCGGTTTCGGCGTCGTACCAGGGTCCCCAGGTGCCGTCGGGGCGCTGAGCGCGGAGCTTGGTGGTGGTGCCGGCCAGGTCCGGCGCGGTGAGCGCGACCATGCTGAACGGGGTGTCCCGGGTCAGCTCCTTGACCTGTGCACCGACTTTGTCGACCAGGTCGGTGGGCACCGCGCCCGCGTTCAGCGCGGGGGTGCGCAGGTCACCGGTGAGGCCGGGCACGGGGTGCGGGCCGGGGGCAGCCGGATCATCGGCGGTCGGGATCGGAGCCGGAACCCCGGAATCGGCCGGGGCGACGGGCGTTCGACTGCCGGGACCCGGTGTGGTGGCGGGAGTTACTGGCACGGACGGGGTTTCGGCGCCCGGTGCCCCGGGGACCTCGGGCCCGGGTTCGGCGATGAAGCCGGGCGCGCCCGCGACCGGGGGGGAGCCGGGGGTGATGGGGGTGGCGTTGGGGAGCGATCCCGGCAAGGTGGGGCGGGCGGAGCGCGGCGCGGTGGCGGGCACTGGCTGCTGCTGCGGGTCGTTCAGCCGCGGTAGTGGGATCTCGCTGGGTAATTGGACGCCCGGAATGAGATTCGGCGGGATCGGAATCGACTTGGGCAGCGGCAACCTTCGTAGATCGGACAGGTGCAGATCGGGCAGGTCCAGCCCGGTGAGCTCGCGCAACGGCAGCACGATGTCGGGCGCCGAGGACAGCGCGACCTCTGCCATTTGTGCAGGTATAGCTGCCCAATTGCTTTCATCGGTGTTCCGGACATCCCGGGAATCGCTCAGCGCCAGAATGCCGACGGGAGCGGACAGCGCGAGGACGGTGATGACCGGGAGCGTATAGGCAGGTTTCGGTTTGCGATACGGCACAAGCATCTCCCATTCAGGTAAATCCGTCCAACCGCGCCCGGAGCACAAGCTTGCTACTTGGCGCATCAACGATCACACTAGTCCCTATTGTCACATTCTCTGAACGTAAGGTTGAGGCTTAGTTTTGGGTAACTCGAATGTAGCTTCGGCTCGAGACAGAACGGGTATGACATGCCGAACGGGTACCTAGCCGAGCGCCGTAGGCGGCGCGGTCTGCTCACCCTCTCCCTCGCTGTCGCGGCCACCACCGGCGGCACCGCATTGCTGTTCTGGGCCTGGCCCGACAATGCCTTCCTCTTCACCGCCGGCGCCGGTCACGGGCGCGGCCTGAGCCAGAACGGCGCCTTCGACAAGGCCGTCGCGGGCTGGGACGCCGACCGCATCCTGGCCAACTACTACTCCGGAGCCGATCTCGCCGACGTCGGCCGGACCACGGTCCGCGTCCGCCTCATGGAGCAGGACGACAAGACCCTCGACCTAGGCTCCGACGCCGTCTTCTACGTCGCCGGCCGCCGTGTCATCCCCGGCCAGGCCGCGCATCTGACCCCCACCGCCACCGGCGCCGACGTCACCATCACCCAGGGCTGCGAGGGAGACACCCTCTGGGAAGGCAGCACCGACGACCCGTGGGCCTACCCCGTCACCGACGGCACCGCCCGCCCCGCCAACGAACAGCTCGCGATCTGCGGCGGCAACGCCTACCGTGGCGTCCTCGGCGTCGCCCTCGACAATGGCTCCCCCCGCACCGTCAACGAGCTCGACCTCGACGACTACCTCAAGGGCGTCGTTCCCGCCGAAATGGTCCCCGGATGGGCCGACCAGGGCGGTACCGAGGCCCTGCGCGCCCAGGCCATCGCCGCCCGCTCCTACGTCCTCGCCGAAGACCGCTACTCCTACGCCCAGACCTGCGACACCACCGACTGCCAGATGTACCTCGGCACCGACAAGGAAGACCCCCGCACCACCAGCGCCGTCGAGGCCACCTCCGGCCGAGTCCTGGTGCGCGACAACCACCTCCTGCGCGCCGAATACTCCGCCGCCCCCGACGGCGGCCTCCCCACCCCCGCCTCCGCCATGGAGGTCGGCCCCGCCCTCACCGACTTCCCCGCCGCCGCAACCCCCAACCTCCCCTTCCTCAACCCGCAGTCCCCCCAAACCCAGCCCACCCCAACGGAATCCGACCCGGCCGCGCCCACCACCCCGGACCCCGTTACCCCAGGCACTGCGACCCCGGACGCGACAGTCCCGACCTACACCGACCCGACCAACACCGTCCCGGGCACCCGAACTCCAGCGACCCCGGGCAATGTCACCCCGGCGACCCCGGCGACCCCGGTACGCCCCACTCCCGACAACCGCTCACGGGTCACCACCCCTCTGCCGTCCCCCGGCAGCGCCGACCCCAACCCCATGCCCTCCGACCCCCGCACCGCCCCGGCCCCAGCGAGCTCGGGCCCGTTCAATCCGGTGATCCCGGCCGCGACTCCGGCTCCCCGGACCGTCTCCACCTCCACCCCGCCGACCTCCCCGGCCCCGGTCAACGCCCCGGCCCCGGCCGACGCCGCGGCACAACCTATCCCTCCTGCCTTGGCGCACTAGCGGTTTCGGCCAGCAGTTCAGTCCAAGGAGAGGTCGCCGAGGGATTCGGCGAACTTGCGGAGTAGGGGGATGAGGGCTGCACGGTCGGCGGGGGAGAGGTCGGCCAGGAGGCGTTGCTCGTTTTCCACGTGCAAAGGGAGGATTCGGTCGATCAGAGCTCGGCCGGAGTCCGTCAGGTGGACCTGGATGGCTCGGCGGTCCTTGGGGTCGGGTACGCGTTGTACCCAGCCTTTGGCGGTGAGACGGTCGATGCGGTTGGTGATGGCGCCGGAGGTGATCATCGCGGCCTTGTTGAGAGCGCCTGCGCTGAGGCCGGATTCGTTGCCGGAGCGGCGGAGGGTGGCGAGGACGTCGAACTCCCAGCGTTCCAGGCCCTGGGCTCGGAAGAAGTCGGAGAGCTCGCGGTCGACTATGCGGCCCAGGCGGGCGAGGCGGCCGAAGATCTCCATGGGGGAGGTGTCGATGTCGGGCCGTTGCTGACGCCAGGCGGCGGTGATCTGGTCGACGGCGTCGGGCACCGGCGGGCTCCTCTCGGGGCGGAATAAATCTCAACATTGAGATACTTGACGGTGAGGTATCTAGATGGTGTTATCTCAACGTTGAGATTATCAATGAGGAGCTATCGATGACCACCGCACGCGCCGGAGTCGCCGGACTCGCCGGGACGCTCGCCCTCACCGGGCTCGCGCCACTGGTCTGGGGGTCGACCTACGCCGTCACCACGACGTTCCTGCCGCCCGAGCGACCCATGTTCACCGCGCTCATGCGGGTGCTGCCCGCGGGGCTGCTGTTGCTCGCCATCACGCGGAAACTGCCGCACGGGCAATGGATTCCACGCGCGCTCGTGCTGGGCGGGCTGAACATCGGAGTATTCACCGCACTGTTGTTCGTGGCGGCCTATCGGCTGCCGGGCGGGGTGGCGGCGGTGCTCGCCGCGGCCGCGCCGCTGTTCGCGGTCGGGTTCGCCGCACTCGGTCTCAATGAGCGACTCACCGTGCGCAAGGTGGCAGCGGCGCTGATCGGGCTGGTCGGCGTGGCACTCGTAGTACTCAGGGCCACAGCCACTCTCGACACGCTCGGCATCATCGCCGGACTGCTGGCCGCCATCGCCATGGCCGCGGGCACGGTGCTGACCAAGCGCTGGGGACGGCCCGAGGGCATCGGCCCGCTGGCCATGACGGGCTGGCAGCTCACCTCCGGCGGACTCCTGCTGCTACCGGTCGCCGCCATCGCCGAGGGCGCGCCGCCCGCGCTGGACGGCCGGGCCATCGGCGGCTACCTCTACCTCGGCCTGATCGGTACCGCCGCCGCGTACGCGCTGTGGTTCCGCGGCATCGCCAAGGCCAATGCCACCTCGGTGGCCTTCCTCGGCCTGCTCAGCCCGCTGTCGGCGGCCGTCATCGGCTGGGCCGCGCTCGGCCAGGCGCTGGCCCCGCTGCAGATCCTGGGCATGGCCATCGCACTGGGCGGCACCCTGCTCGGCCAGACCGGATCCGCGCCCCGCACAACGGAACCCGCACCGCAAACCGATGACGACACTCCCAAGAACCGCGTCGCGGCTTGACCCGAACCCTCGATAAGGAGCGAAAGACCATGCAGATCACAGTGTTCGGAGCGAGTGGAGACGCCGGCAGCCGGGTCGTGGCCGAGGCGCTGAGCCGGGGCCACCGGGTACGCGCGGTCGCCCGCTCCGCCGAGCGGCTGCGGGAGCTACCCGCGCAGGTCGAGGTGTGGACCGGCAATGCCGCCGATCCCGCCGATGTCGAGAAGGCGGCGGCCGGCAGCGATGTCGTGGTCAGTGCCACCCGCCCGGTCCCGGGCCGCGAGCATGAACTGGCCGAGGTCGCCGCCGCGCTGCTGGAAGCCCTGGCGGACAGCGGAATTCGGCTGTTGGTGATCGGCGGCGCGGGCAGCCTCACCGTCGCTGGGACCGGCAAGACCCTCACCGAGCAGCCGGGCTTCCCGGCCGAGCTGGTACCCATCGCGGAGGGCGGCAGCCGCCAGCTCGAGGTGTTCCGGACGACCGCGCACGCGGTGAACTGGGCCTACGTCAGCCCGGCCGCACTGTTCGAACCCGGCGAGCGCACCGGCGTCTACCGCCTCGGCCGGGACGACCTGCTCACCGACGACGAGGGCAATTCCTCGATCTCCATGGAGGACATGGCCGTCGCCCTGCTCGACGAGATCGAACAGCCCGCGCACCACCGGACCCGCTTCACCGTCGGCTACTGAAAAACCGTACGGCACAACAGAACACCTGGATATACGCCGCGGGGCGTGACCGGAATACCCGGTCACGCCCCGCGGCGTAGAACTGGATCAGGCGACGTGGAAGCCCGCGCCCGCCCCGCCGTGCGCGTTGATGTCCGCCAGCACGGTGCTGATATTGGTGGCCAGCTCCGGCTCGTGGATCAGGTTGCCGCCCCCGGTGCACAGCGGCAGCTCGATGCTGACCGGCCCGGCGTCGAAGTCGGTACCCGCCACCACCATGCCGATCAGCTGGTCGCCGCGCAGCACCGGCGCGCCGGAGTCACCGTGGTTGGCGCACACCTGGCTGCGGAAGTAGGTGGACTTGGTCTCCCAGACCGGGCCGCAGGTGAAGCCGGTGGTGCGGCCGTTCTTGCAGACGTTCTCCCCGATCTGCGGCGGCGCGCCGACCGAATTGATGACCGACTGCGCGACCTGACGGGTCGGGTTCACCCGGTCCGGGTTGAACACGATGATGCCCCAGTCCATCTCCTCGCTCTTCTCGGCGACGACGCCGATGCCCCCGGAGCGGGTGTACTCGGCCGCGACACGCGCGCCGACCTCGCCGCAGTGGCCGGCGGTCAGCCCCACGAGCTGGTTCTTGTTGTCGTAGCCGATGGCGGTGATGGTGCAGTCGTTGACCGAGCTGGAGTCGGTGAGGTCCTCGACATAGACGCCGGAACCACCGCCGAGCACCACCGGTGCGGCCGCGTCCGCGGGCCCGGCGAACAGGAGCGTGGAGCTCACGGCGGTGGCGGCCACGGCCGCCCAGGACAGAACTCGGGCGCGGCCCGCAGACAACATTGGGTTTTCCTCATCCCCCGAATAACGAAATTCGTGCGCGCGCGGAAATCGGGAGTCCGGTAGCGCGCGCGTGGAGCATGTCACGCCCGCCTACCCGGCGCAAGTCATGTCCGGCCCGACCGATTCGATGGCCTATTCGGAAGGCTTTGCCCGCCAGCAGGTTCCGGCGCGAAACCGACTTGGCCGTGTCGGTGGCCCGTGATAGAACTCCGGCAGTGGTGATCGCACCACCGGAGTGCAAGCGGAGCGGCCATTTTCGCCGCTGCCGAATGGGGAGAATTTCTAATGGCTTTTTCGGGCAAACTCGCCCTGACCATGTTCGTTTCCGCTGCCGCGGTACTGGTTTCGACGGTGGGGGCCGGCGCCGCGAGCGCCGAGCGCGGACCGGACGGCTCGCTGTACGGCTCGCTCGCCATGAGCACCGACGGCGGCACTTTCTACGGCGCCGCCTGGAACTACCCGAGCTGGGGTGGCTCCGACGCCGACGCGCTGGGCCAGTGCGGGCACCGCGGCTGCAAGATCATGGTGCAGTTCCGGGACGGCTGTGGCGCCATCGCTGAGAGCGACGACCACACCTACTACTACGGCGGTTCGGGCAGCAACCGCGCCGACGCCGAGCAGGACGCCATGACCCGGCTGACCAACTGGATGCCGTCGCCGCCGGCCATGTTCGGCAGCTCGGCCCCGGCGAAGCAGGGCGTGCACATCCGCTACACCCAGTGCACCGACGGCGCCTAGCCTTGACCTTGACGCAACGTCAACTTGCATCCTGAATTCGTCGAGGAGAACGAGGGGAACGAAAGGCCCGAACGTGGCAGCCGAATGGTCCATCCAGGAATTGGCCAAAGTGGCCCGAACCACCAGCCGCACCCTGCGGCATTACGGTGACCTCGGGCTGCTGCCGCCCAGCCGGATCGGATCCAACGGCTATCGCTATTACGACCAGGAATCCCTCGTACGGTTGCAGCGCATCCTTTTGCTCCGGGAACTCGGCCTGGGCCTGCCGGCCATCGCCGAAGTCCTCGCCGGGCAAAAGGACACCGCTGCCGCCCTGCGCACCCATCTGGAATTGCTGAAACACGAGCAGGACCGGATCGCGCGCCAAATCACCTCGGTGCAAACAACATTGCGCAAAACGGAAGCAGGCGAGCAACTGATGGCGAACGAGGTATTCGACGGATTCGACCACGCCCAGTACCAGGACGAGGTCATCGAACGCTGGGGCAAGGACGCCTGGGACAGCGGCAACCGCTGGTGGAACTCGATGAGCGAGGCCGAGAAGAAGGCCCACCTCCAGACCCATGTGGATATCGCCGCCGACTACGGTCGCGCCCGCGCGGCCGGAGTCCCGGTCGACAGCGACGAGGTACAGGCGATCGTGCAGCGCCACTACGACTGGCTCGGTACGACCCCGACGGGCGGACCCGTCAGCGCCCAGTACTTCAACGGTCTCGGTGACATGTACGTAGCCGACCCGCGATTCGCGAAGAACTACGACAAGCACGGCGAGGGAACCGCCGAGTACGTCCGCGACGCGATCCGGGTGTACGCCGACACCCGGCTGTAGCCGCAACCACTTCCGCAGCCCTTTCGGCCGTCGCCGAAAGGGCTGCCATCGTCACCGGCCCGGCACCGGACGAATCGTATTGCGCATGTCTTCAGAGCCTCGGATCACGGTGTGCACCAGAGCCTTCCGGGTCGGCACCGGATGATCAGCCGCCCAGCCCGATGAGTTCGATCTCCATATGGAACGGCTGGGTCGTCCGCAGCAAACCGGAAAGCGAACAGCCGCCCGGTCTTTCGACCGGGCGGCTGTTGCGCTCTCAGCGGCGGATCAGGCCGCGCACATGGACTGCATGACGCCCCGCAGGATCGGCGCACCATAGGTGGTGGGTGCGAAGGCGATGGCCTGGGCGATGCTCAGCGGGGTCAGGATGGTGTTGGCCACCCCCGTCCAGCCGGCCGCCATATTGCCGACGGTCATCAGCAGGCTGGTGGTGTCCAGCGTGAAGGTGATGAGCGCGAAGACGTTCTCCACCTTCACATCCGCCAGCGGCACGGTGTTCAGTGCGCGGCCCTCGTAGATGTCGAAGCCCAGGTTGGCCAGGAAGGTGAGCGGGCCGTAGTCCAGTGCGTCCACGATCGGCCCGAGCTGTTCGGTGCGGCGCAGCATCATGACGTCGGCGACCCGGTTGTCGCGCAGGAAGCCCTGCAGCGCATCGGCATTGGCATTCACGGTGGCCGGATCGACGGGCAGCCCGGCGGCGGT
Source organism: Nocardia sp. NPDC046763 (assembly GCF_040645495.1). Taxonomy (NCBI): domain Bacteria; kingdom Bacillati; phylum Actinomycetota; class Actinomycetes; order Mycobacteriales; family Nocardiaceae; genus Nocardia; species Nocardia sp. NPDC046763. The sequence continues at coordinate 392,492 of NZ_JBEYYI010000002.1, forward strand.
GGTGAGGAAGTTGCGGGTGCGCTCGACCAGGTTGGAGGTCGTCAGCTCGGCCAGCGGGGTGCAGTTGCCGTCGGTCTTCACCAGCTGGTTGGCCAGATCGATGAGCGGCTGCGGCACGTCCACATGCTCATCGGGCAGGTCCAGCTGCAGCTTCTGGTAGACGCCATTGGCATTGCAGCCCAGCGACAGCTGCGATTGCACCGCCCTGGCCAGCGACTTCACGCCGTTGAACAGTTCGCCGACGATCGGCGAGAGCACAAAGCCGACAGTCGGCACCAGGCTGGCGGCGAACTCGGCCGGGATCTTCACGATCCGGGTGGCGAGGATGAACACCTCGACCACGTCCTTCACCTTCAGCTGCGAGATCGCGATGGCCCGGTTCAGCCGCCCGGTCCGGATCGCGTCCAGGTTGTTGACGATGTAGGTGACGATCGGGTCGTCGAGGAACTGGGTGCGGTCGTTCACCTCGTCCGGACTCAGCGGCAAGCTGTCGCGGTGCACGTGGATCGTCGCGATGTTGTGTCGGAAGTCATTGACCGCCTGGTCGTAGGCGGTCTGCTGGCCGGCCGGGACAGCGGTGCGGACCGCGGTGGCGGCCGCGGTGATGACGTCGTCGAAGGTGGCCGCGGACTTACCGCAGACCTCCCCGGCGTCGGTGATCTCGGCGGCGGCGAGGGTGTCGCCCTCGTCGGCGTGGGCGGGCGCCACACCGGGGACCAGTGCGGCAGTGCCCATGACGGCGGTGATGGACAGCGCACCCACTAGTGGGGCGAATCGAGCGAAGCGCATATACGTGGTCTTCCGGGTCGAGCGAGGGGCACGGCCGCCGCATATAGCACACGGCAACAAACTGGTCGGATGTTTAGTTTTAGGGTGGAGATGTAATACAGCTCCCGTGACGCCGCTGTCTGCGCCTTCATGAACTCTGCGCAAAAATCTTGCGACCAATCCCACACGGCGGGATGGCCCGCGTCACTCTACTGAGCCCCGCGTGGCGCCAGTCACTGCCCTCCATATCGCCGCGGCATCGACTCCACACCCAGTCCGTCGGCCTTCACCGCCGGAGCCCACGCGCGCTCCCCGGCCATGCCGGTAGTCTGGGCAGCCGTGACCGTCGCATCCCCGTTCGATCTCATCGTCGTCGGCTCCGGCTTCTTCGGGCTGACCATCGCAGAACGCACCGCCAACCTGCTCGGCAAGCGAGTTCTGGTGGTAGAACGCCGCTATCACCTGGGTGGCAATGCGTACTCCGAGGCGGACCCGGAAACCGGCATCGAAATCCACAAGTACGGCGCCCACCTTTTCCATACCTCGAACAAGCGCGTCTGGGATTACGTCAACCAGTTCACCGAGTTCACCGGCTACCAGCACCGCGTCTTCGCCATGCACAAGGGCCAGGCGTACCAGTTCCCCATGGGACTGGGCCTGTTGTCGCAGTTCTTCGGCCGCTACTTCACCCCGGACGAGGCCCGCGCGCTGATCTCGGAGCAGTCCGCCGAGATCGAGACCCAGGACGCCACCAATGTCGAGGAGAAGGCCGTCTCGCTGATCGGACGCCCGCTCTACGAGGCGTTCATCCGGGACTACACCGCCAAGCAGTGGCAGACCGACCCCAGGGAACTGCCCGCCGGCATCATCACCCGCCTGCCGGTCCGCTACACCTTCGACAACCGCTACTTCAACGACACCTACGAGGGCCTGCCGAAGAACGGCTACACCGCGTGGCTGTCGAAGATGGCCGAGAACGACCTCATCGAGGTTCGCGTGGACACCGACTGGTTCGAGGTGCGTGACGAGATCCGCGCCCAGAACCCGGACGCCCCGGTCGTCTACACCGGCGCGCTGGACCGCTACTTCGACTACGCGGAGGGCGAGCTCGGCTGGCGCACCATCGATTTCGAGACCGAAGTACTGAAAACCGGTGACTTCCAGGGCACCTCGGTCATGAACTACAACGATGCGGACGTCCCGTTCACCCGCATCATCGAGCCGCGCCACTTCCACCCCGAGCGCGACTACCCGACCGACAAGACGGTCATCATGCGCGAGTTCTCGCGCTTCGCCCAGACCGGCGACGAACCGTACTACCCGATCAACACCCCCGACGACCGCGCCAAGCTGCTGGCCTACCGGGAGCGCGCCAGGACCGAGACCACCGAGGCCAAGGTGCTGTTCGGTGGCCGCCTGGGCACCTACCAGTACCTGGACATGCACATGGCCATCGGCGCGGCGCTCAGCATGTTCGACAATGTGCTGCGCCCGCACCTGGAGTCCGGTGCGCCGCTGGTGGATCAGGAGGTCTGATGAGCCACACTGCGCAGCCCGCTGATCAGGCCGACGGGGTGCGGGAACTCCCGCAGGATCGAGCCGCCGAATGACCGCCCAACTCACGCGGGAAGACATGACCACCGAGACTCGCGCCGTATCCCTGCTCCAGCGCGTCATCCTGCCCCGGCCGGGTGAACCGCTGGACGTGCGCAAGCTGTACCTCGAGGAATCCGGGACCAATTCCCGTCGCGCGCATGCCATTACGCGCACCGCGCTGGCCATCGGCGCGGAGTCGGAGGTCTCCTTCTGCACCTACTTCAACGCGGTCCCGGCCAGCTACTGGCGGCGCTGGAGCGTACTGAAGTCGGTGGTGCTGAAGTTGGAGCTGTCCGGCCACGGTCGCGTGGACGTGTACCGTTCCAAGGCCGACGGCTCGCGAATCCACGTGCAGGGCAACGAGTTCAGCACGCCCGGTGAGGGCGCGGCGGCCGCCGCCTTCGTGGAGTTCGAGGTGGATCTGGGCCCGTTCGAGGACGGCGGCTGGATCTGGTTCGACATCACCACCGACAGCCATGTCGAAATGCGCAGCGGCGGTTGGTACGCGCCGGTCGAGGCGCCGGGTGAGGGCAGCATCGCCGTCGGCATGCCGACCTTCAACCGCCCCACCGACGCGGTGAAAACCCTGACCGCCCTTGGCTCCGACCCGCTGGTGCTGGAGAAGATCAAGGCCGTCATCATCCCCGACCAGGGCACCCGCAAGGTGGTGGACGAGCCCGGCTTCACCGAGGCCGCGGCCCGCCTGGCCGGTCGGCTGGCCATCCACGACCAGCCCAACCTGGGCGGGTCCGGCGGATACAGCCGGGTCATGTACGAGGCGCTCAAGACCACCGACGCCGAATACATCGTCTACATGGACGACGACATCGAGATCGAGCCGGACTGCATCCTGCGTGCGCTGGCGTTCTCGCGATTCGCCAAGTCGCCCATCCTGACCGGTGGCCAGATGCTCAACCTGCAGGAGCGTTCGCACCTGCACGTGATGGGCGAGGTAGTGGACCGTTCCATATTCATGTGGACCGCGGCCCCGAACGTGGAGTACGACCACGACTTCGCCAAGAACCCGCTGCGCGACCGCGACAACTCCAAGCTGCTGCACCGGCGCATCGACGTCGACTTCAACGGCTGGTGGACCTGCGTCATCCCGCGCCAGGTGGCCGAGGAGCTCGGGCAGCCGCTGCCGCTGTTCCTGAAGTGGGACGACGCCGAATACGGTTTGCGCGCACGCGAACACGGCTACCCGACCGTCACCCTGCCGGGTGCGGCCGTGTGGCACATGGCCTGGTCCGACAAGGACGACGCCATCGACTGGCAGGCCTACTTCCACCTGCGCAACCGCCTGGTGGTGGCGTCCCTGCACCTGCCGAACGACGGCCGGCCGATGGTGGTCAACACCATCAAGGCCACGCTGAAACACCTGCTGTGCCTGGAGTATTCGACGGTCGCCATCCAGAACGAGGCGATCCGCGACTACCTGGCCGGACCGGACAAGCTGTTCGAGCTGCTGCCGACCGCGCTGGGCAAGGTGCACGCCATGCGCAAGGAATACCCGGACGCTGTGATCGTGCCGTCCTCCACCGAACTGCCGCTGGCCTCGCACGCCGAGGTGGGCGCGGTCGGCGAGCCCGGCAATCCGATCGCCAAGGTGGCCCGGCTCGGCAAGGGTGTGCTGCACAACTTCCGCAAGGCCAACCCGAAGCACCACGAGACCCCGCAGCTGAACGTGCCCACGCTGGACGCGCGCTGGTTCCTGCTCTCGCAGGTGGACGGTGTCACCGTTACCACCGCCGACGGCCGCGGCGTCGTCTACCGTAAGCGGGATCCGCGAAAGGCCATGGAGCTGTTCAAGGAAGCGATGCGGCTGCGCAAGGAGCTGGCCGAGCGCTTCCCGGAGGTGCGCGAGCAGTACCGTCGCGCGCACGCGCAGCTCACGAGCAAGGCCGCGTGGGAGAACGTCTTCGGTATCGATACTGAATCAGGAAACGAACCCAAATGACCGCTGCTCACACTGCTTCCGGCCCGGACCGAGGCCTGCACGTGGTCCCGGACGCGCCGGCGGCCCCGGTCGCGTCCCCGGCCGAGGTCAAGATCATCAACCTGGTGCAGGGCACCATCGGGCAGAACCCGGCGGTCGTCAAGGCCGCGCGCGGTATGTCGCATTTCGGTGAGCACTCGCTGGGCTGGCTGGGCATCGCCGCGGCCGGAGCGCTGCTCGACAAGCCGCGCCGCCGCCAGTGGGCGGGCGTGGCCGTCGGCGCGTTCGGCGCGCACGCGGCCTCGGTGGTCATCAAGCGCATTGTCCGCCGCCCCCGCCCGCACGATCCGTCCGTGCAGGTCAACGTGTCGACACCGTCGAAGCTCAGCTTCCCGTCCTCGCACGCCACCTCCACCACGGCGGCGGCTGTGTTGCTGGGCAGGCTCACCGGGCTACCCTTGCCTGCGGTGCTCGTCCCGCCGATGCTGCTCTCCCGGGTCGTTCTCGGCGTGCATTACCCCTCCGACGTGCTCGCGGGTTCCGCGCTGGGCGCAGCATCAGCCGCAGCCGTGCTCGCCGCCGAAAAGAGACTCGCCAAGTGACAGCCCAGGAAAGAGCCACCGTTGACATGAGCGAAGAGCTGACCAGCACCGACCTAGCAGAGGCGGTCATCAAGGGACCGCCGAAGACGTTGGGCGGCGGCTTGATCAAGGCCATGCGCCCCCGGCAGTGGATCAAGAACGTGCTGGTGCTCGCCGCGCCGCTGGCCGCCGGGAAGACCGCCGGCGGCACGCTCGTGATCACCGACGTGTCGGTGCTCGGGCACGTCGCCATCGCCTTCGTGGTGTTCTGCATGGCCGCCTCGGGCATCTACCTGGTCAATGACGCGCTCGACGTCGAGGCCGACCGGGCGCACCCGACCAAGCGTTTCCGGCCCATCGCGGCCGGCGTGGTGCCGGTGAACCTGGCCTACGGGCTGTCGGCGGTGCTGCTGCTCGGCTCGATCCTGTTGTCCTTCACCGCGAACTGGCATCTGGCCGTGGTGATGGCGGTGTACATCGGCATCCAGCTGGCCTACTGCTTCGGTCTCAAGCATCAAGCGGTGCTGGACATCTGCATCGTGTCCTCGGGCTTCCTGCTGCGCGCGGTCGCCGGCGGCGTCTCCTCGGATATCCATCTGTCCCAGTGGTTCCTGCTGATCATGGCGTTCGGCTCGCTGTTCATGGCGGCCGGCAAGCGCTACGCCGAGCTGAAGATCGCGCTCGACACCGGCGCCAAGATCCGGAAGTCGCTGGAGTACTACACGCCGACCTACCTGCGTTTCGTCTGGACCCTGTCGGCCACCGCGGTCGTCGTGTTCTACGGTCTGTGGGCGTTCGAGCAGGATCGCGCCAAGGACACCATCTGGTTCGCCATCTCCATGATTCCGTTCGTCATCGCCATCATGCGGTACGCGGTGGACGTCGACGGCGGCGAAGCGGGTGAGCCGGAAGAGATCGCCCTGGGGGACCGTGTCCTCCAGTTCCTCGCAATCGCCTTGATCGGAGCCCTGGGTGTCGCTGTCTATCTCACCTGACGTGGTAGAGGGAGAAGAGCGAGAGACGGGCGCGCCGACGGCACAATTGCCGGTCGGTCGCGCCCGTCGGCGTGCGGATGCCTCCGCACGCTTCTCGCGACTATCCCGCTCCACGTTCATCGGTGGGATCGTGCTGACCGCGATACTGTTCGCGGCCGGCGCGTGGCAGCGGCGCTGGATCGCCGACGACGGCCTGATCGTCCTGCGCACGGTGCGAAACCTGATGGCGGGCAACGGTCCTGTCTTCAACGCGGGCGAACGCGTCGAGACCAATACCAGCGCGGCCTGGACCTACGTCGTCTGGTTCTTCAGCTGGCTGACGCACATGCGGCTGGAGTACGTGGTGCTCGGCATCACGCTCACGCTGTCGGTGCTGGCCATCGTGTTCGCCATGCTGGGCGCGGCCCGGCTGTGGGGCGGCACCCGGTCCGCGCTGCTGGTGCCAGCGGGCGCGATCGTCTACATCGCGCTGCCCCCGGCCCGCGACTACGCCACCTCCGGACTGGAGAACTGCCTGGTCATCTTCTGGCTGGCGGTGCTGTGGTGGGGGCTGATTCGCTGGAGTCAGGCCGAACGGGTGCGTCCCGCAGGCTTTTTCGGCCTGGTGTTCTTCGCCGGGCTGGCGCCGCTGGTGCGGCCGGAGATGACGGTGGTCGGCGCCCTGGCGCTGCTGATCCTGTTCTGCGCGCCGGTGCCGCAAACCCGGCTGCGGCCCTGGGTTTTCCGCTGCCTGGTGGTGGTGGTGGCCGGGCTGGTGCCGCTGGGGTACCAGATCTGGCGGATGGGCTACTACGGTCTGCCCTATCCGAATACCGCCGTGGCCAAGGACGCCGGTGGCGCGAAGTGGCACCAGGGCGTCCTCTACCTGTGGGACCTGGTGGGCCCGTACTGGTTGTGGCTGCCGCTGCTGGTGCTGGCGGTCGCCGCGATCGTGCTGATCCGGCAGCGCCGGGCCGAGCATCCGGCCGGCGGAGATGCGACCGCCGGCGCCGGAGACAAGAACTGGCGCACGCGGATTCACCGTTTCAGCGTGTGGCTGCGCACCCCCGCCGCGATCGTGACGCTCATGGTCGGCAGCGGTGTGCTTCTCACCGTCTACGAGGTCCGGGTCGGCGGCGACTTCATGCACGGCCGCATGCTGCTGCCGCAGCTGTTCCTGCTGCTCCTGCCGGTGTCGGTGCTGCCGCTGCGGCCAGCGCGGGGCTTCGGCCGGGGTGAGTCCGGAATGCGCGCCCTGGACTGGGCTTTCGTACTGGTGGCGGCCGCCTTCGTGGGCACCGCGGGCTGGGCGCTGTTCGCGGCGAACACCACCGCCATCACCACCGGGACCAAGATCCGCGCCAACGGCATTGTGGACGAGCGCATCTACTACGTGCTCAATACCGGGCACGACCACCCGATCCGCGCCGAGGACTACCTGGACTATCCGCGCATGCGCGCCATGGTCCGGGACATCGCCAACTCGCCGGACGGTGCGCTGCTGCTCAACTCGCCCTCGTTCACGAACTGGTATCTGGTGCCCGCACCGGTGCCGGAGGGCAATGGCGAGCACGTGGTCTTCTTCCTGAATCTGGGCATGACCAGCATGAACGTCCCGCTGGACGTGCGTGTCATCGACCAGATGGGCCTGGCGTATCCGCTTGCCTCGCATACCGATCGGCTCACCGACGGCCGCATCGGCCACGACAAGAACCTCTACCCGGACTGGGTGGTCGTGGACACCGGCATGGTGGACCGGCACCCGTGGATGCCGTGGTTCCTCGACGAGAAGTGGGGCGACCAGGCCCGAACGGCGCTGTCCTGCCCGGATACTCAGGCGATGCTGGCCTCCTCGCGGGCACCGTTGACCTTCGACCGCTGGCGGCACAACCTGATGCAGGCGTTCGACTTCGCCAAGTACCGCATCGACCGGGTGCCGAAGTACGAGATCCAGCGCTGCCAGCTGGAGGATCCGACCCAGCCGGCGCCGCCCGCGCCGCCGAGGTAATCCGCGCGCTGCACGTGTGAAAAGACCCCGCATCCTGTCCGGATGCGGGGTCTTTTGCGTGTCCGTGCGGGGGTTTGACCGAAACGTCACGCTCAGGGGTACGAGTTGTGGTTAGCTATCTCAATTTGGTAACACCCCGGCGTGGGTTTCGCGATAAGCTCCGCGAGTACTTCCGACGCCGACCAGAAACCCGCTGTGCGGCAACGGTTGTCGCAATACGAACCCGGGCGGGTAGGCAGGGAGGCCCGGGGCGCACGGACGGAAGGCCGAATATGCGGGGCGTGACGGTTCAGGGTGGGGCGCGGAGCTGGTTGCGGAAGTCGGTGCTGGCCTTGGCATTGGCGACGATGGTGCCGATGGGGGTGTCGGTGTTGGGCGCGCCCGCCGCGCAGGCCGCTTTCAGTCCGGACGGTATGGACTTCTACGTCGACTCCAGCATGGGCCCGATCAAGTCGCGCGTCTTCCGTGCGGCCGACGGCAATACCAACCGGGTGGTCTACGCGCTGGACGGTGAACGCGCGCGCGAGGACGACAACGGCTGGGAGATCAATACCGATGTCGCCCATGCGCTGACGGCCGCCAATATCAATGTCGTCATGCCGGTCGGCGGCCAATCCAGCTGGTACGCCGACTGGAACTCCCCGAGCACCTTCCTCGGCGTCCCGGCGGGCACCGCCTCCGGGCAGACCGGATCCGGTGTCACCCAGGTACTTTCCGGTGGTCCCGGCAAGTCCTACACCTACAAGTGGGAAACCTTCCTCACCACCGATCTACCCAACGCGCTGCGGGATCGGCTGGGCTTCAGCACGACTCGCAACGGCATCTTCGGCCTGTCCATGAGTGGCGGTTCCGCGCTGATGCTGGCGGCCTTCCATCCGAACCAATTCGCCTACGCCGGTTCGATGTCCGGTGCGCTGGACCTGTCGCTGCCGGAAATGCGCGCCGCCGTCCGGCTGGCCATGGTGGACGCCGGCGGCTACAACGTCGACGCGCTGGCCGGGCCGAAGGACTTCAAGTGGCAGCACCTGGATCCGTTCCAGTTCGCGCCCAAGCTGAAGGCCAACGGCACCAAGATGTTCATCTCGGCGGGCAGCGGCCTGCCCGCGTCCACCGACGCCATCAATGCCTCGACCATCGAGGCCATGGGCATCGAGGCGGTGGCCCTGGTCGGCACCAAGGGCTTCCAGGCCCGGTGGGCGGCACTGGGTGGCGGCAATGTCGTGTACGACTTCCCGGCCGTCGGCGTGCACAACTGGCGCAACTGGGAAGCCGAGTTGAATCGGATGCTCCCGGACCTGTCGGCGAACATCGGGTGAGCGGGCCGGCCGGCGGTGAGTTCCCTGAGACTTTCGAGAGTTGTAGCGCGCCTTTGGTATTCGCCTTGCAGTATCGGGGATGCTGAAGTCGCGCAGTGTGGTTCGCGCAGTATGGAGTGATAGTTGATGCGCATGAGTCTATGGGGGCGGAATTCGACTCTCGAGTCGCAAGCTGGCGCTGATGTGCGCCACATTCCTCGCCAACAGTGGCGCTCGTCACTTTTGTCACGATCCGATAACGTCTCGTTGGCCTATGCACGATAGGGTCCCCGAGACCTCAAACGTGGTTACGAGCACACGGTGAGACCGAACGACTGGAAAGGCCGGACAAATAAATGCGAGGCGATAGACGTCACAGATCCCGCGGTTGGCTCAAGAATTCCGTGGTCGGATTGGCGTTGGCGATTGCACTGCCGTTCGGGGTGTCGGCGGTGGGCGTCGGCACAGCGAACGCGGCACTGGATCCCGACGGGTTCGACTTCTACGTCGACTCCGCATCCATGGGCCCGGTCAAGTCCCGCGTCTTCCGCGCGGCCGACGGCAATACCTCCCGCGTCGTCTATGCCCTCGACGGCATGCGCGCCCAGCAGGACCTGAGCGGCTGGGAGATCAACACCGACATCGCGCACGCGCTGACCGCGGCGAACATCAATGTCGTGATGCCGATCGGCGGCCAGTCCAGCTTCTACGCCGACTGGAACGCGCCCAGTAGCGTGCTCGGCGTGGGTGACGGCGCCGGCTCGTCCTCCGGATCCTCCAAGCTGTCCTCCGGCTCGGCCTCGGGCTCGTCCTCCGGCTCGGGCGCCTTCCAGATCCTGGGTGGCGGCCCCGGCAAGAGCTACCGCTACACCTGGGAGACCTTCCTGTCCCAGGACCTGCCCAGCGCGCTGCAGAGCCGGCTCGGCTTCAGCCGCACCCGTAATGGCGTCTTCGGTCTCTCCATGGGTGGTTCCGGCGCGCTGACCCTGGCCGCCTACCACCCGGATCAGTTCAGCTTCGCGGGCTCGTACTCCGGCTACCTGAACATCTCCGCGCCCGGCATGCGTGAGGCCATTCGCGTCGCCATGATCGACGCCGGCGGCTACAACGTGGACTCCATGGCTCCGCCGTGGGGGCCGCAGTGGCTGCACATGGACCCGTTCGTCTTCGCGCCGCGTCTGAAGGACAACAACACCCGGCTGTGGATCTCGGCCGCGAGCGCGCTGCCCGGTCCGGGTGACGTCTCGGGTGTGATGTCGGTGGTCCAGGGCATGCCGCTGGAGGCCCTCGCGCTGGTGAACACCCGGGCGTTCCAGGCTCGGATGGCGTCCCTGGGCGCCAACAACGTCACCTACGACTTCCCGGCGACCGGTGTCCACAACTGGAACAACTGGAACGCCGAGGTCTACCGGATGCTGCCGGACCTCTCGGCCAACATCGGATAACAGCGCCGGCTCTCCGCGCTGCAGAAAGCCCCCGCCTTCTCGGGCGGGGGCTTTTTGCATGTCTTGACACAGTCTCATTGAGACTATAGTTTCATGCCATAGAAACGGTATCAATGATACTATGGAGCGATTGTGAACAGTATGGCCGTACACCCCGAACTGACCGACGTCCTCGCCGCGATGCCCGAGCGCCCGAGCTTCTTCGATGACCTCGCGGCCACCCGCCGCAACTTCGAGGCGACGATGGATCGGTTGCCGCTGGACACCTCGCGGGTCGAGATCGAGAACCTCGAAATCGAAGGACCCGACGGCAATCTCGTGCCGATCAGCGTGTACCGGCCGAAGGGTGTGGCGGATGTGCTGCCCGCGGTGCTGCACATTCACGGCGGCAGCTTCGCCTTCGGCCGATCCCGGCCCGGCGCGGACCGGACCGCCATCGCCATCGCGGAACAGGTTGGCGCGGTGGCCGTTTCGGTGGACTACCGGCTCGCGCCCGAGCATCGATACCCGGCGGGCATGGAGGACTGCTACGCGGCGCTGGAGTGGATTGCCGAGCACGCCGGTGACCTTCGCGTGGATCCGGAGCGGATCGCGGTCACCGGGAAGTCGGCGGGCGGCGGTCTGACCGCGGCGCTGGCGCTGCTGTCCCGCGATCGCGGCGGGCCGGCCATCGCCTACCAGTCGATGTACATCCCGACCGTCGACCACCGGCACGACACCGAGTCGGCCCGGGGGATCACCGACCGCCGGTTCCTCAACAACACCGATATGACCCAGACCTACGCGCACTACCTGCCGCAGCCGGTCGCCGATGCGGTCCCGGTCTACGCCAGCCCGGCGCATGCGACCGATCTGTCCGGTCTTCCGTCCGCCTTCGTCCTGGTCTGCGATCTGGATCCGCTGCGCGACGAGGCCCTGGACTATGCCCGCCGACTCATGGATTCCGGCACGTCGGTTCAGGTCTGCAATGTGCCGGGCGCCTGGCACATGTTCGAGCTCTCGGCCCCCGATTCCGCGCTCGCCCGGGATACGCAGCGGAAATGGCTCGGAGACCTGCGCGTGGCCCTGGATCGCTGAGAGCGCGGTACCGAATCGTTGAAGATCGATTCGCGACTCGCCGTAGTGTCCGCACCGGACACACCCAGTTGGACATCCGATACTCAGGTTGTACCGAAGATCAGTTCTGCGTGATCAATGTTCTGCTCAAACCGAGAAGGGCTGGGTCGATGCGGGTTCGAGGCTTCACACGGAAGGTACTGGGCGTCGCAGCTGCCGCCCTGCTGGTGCCCCTGATGGCGGTGATCGAATTGCCACCGGCCACCGCGGCGTTCGACCCGGCCATCTTCGATTTCTGGGCCGATTCCCCGGTCATGGGCCCGATCAAGACCCGCGTCCTGCGCGCTCGCGACGGGAATACCCAGCGCGTCGCCTACGTCCTGGACGGGATGCGCGCCCAGCAGGATCTCAGCGGCTGGGAGATCAACACCAATGTCGCCGAGGTGCTGGCGGACTGGAACATCAATGTGGTGATGCCGATCGGCGGCGAGTCCAGCTTCTACGCCGACTGGGATGCGCCGAGCTCGTTCTTCGGTGCCGCGCCGGGCACCGGATCCGCGTCCTACGGCACCGGATCGGGCGTCACCGAGTCCATGGGCGGCGGCCCGGGCAAGAGCTACCGCTACGCCTGGGAGGACTTCCTCACCAACCACCTGCGCTGGGAGCTGCAGAACCGCCTGGGCCTCAACCCGTATCGCAACGGCGTTTTCGGGTTGTCCATGGGCGGCAGCGCCGCGCTCACCCTGGCCGCGTACCACCCCGACTTCTTCAGCTACGCCGGTTCGTACTCCGGCTACCTGAACATCTCGGCGCCCGGTATGCGCGAGGCGATCCGGAGTGCCATGATCGACGCTGGCGGCTACAACGTGGACTCCATGGCGCCGCCATGGGGGCCGCAGTGGCTGCGCATGGACCCGTTCGTCTTCGCGCCCATCCTGATCGCCAACCACACCCGGATGTGGATCTCCGCCGGCAGTGGCGCGCCCAGGCCCGACGATCTGAACATCCCGCTCGGCGTGGCAGCCGACCGGCTGATCCGCGGCGCGCCGCTGGAAACGTTGGCGCTGGCCAATACTCGCGCCTTCCAGGTACGCATGCTCACCCTGGGCGCGCAGAACATTGTCTGGGACTTTCCGGCCACCGGGCTGCACGCCTGGACGAACTGGCAGGACGACGCCCTTCGAATGATCCCGGATATGTCCGCGAACATCGGATAGACCCGACTCCCGGATGCGGCCGCCGTCCTCGGGGACGGCGGCCGTCGTGTATTTCGCACCGGGGTGGTGATCCATCACGGTGCGATCGCGGGAGGTGTCTCGACGCCTGGTGACTCCGAATATGCGCCTGAAAAGCTCCTGCGACAACAGTTTCTGCATTTCGGATGTGGTCATGGCGACCACGCTCGCGAAAGGCGAGTCGATGCGGTCTGTTCGGGTGCGCGCGCCGGTGCGGCGGTCAATGGCCGGTTCGGTCCGGGCGGTTTTGGCGGTTTTGGCCGTGGCAGTGACGGTTCCGCTGGCTGGGACAATCGGGGCGATGGCGCCTGCGCATGCGTCATTCGATCCGGGTGGTTACGACTTCTGAGTCGATTCCGACATGGGCCCGATCAAGTCGCGCATCTTCCGCGCCGATGACGGCAATACCCGCCGCGTGGTGTACGCGCTGAACGGATTGCGCGCCCGCGACGACTTTCCGGATGGTGGATCGACATCGATATCGAGCATGCCCTCACCGCGTGGAACATCGATGCGGCTGGGCTTCGATCCGCGCGGGGTCGGGGTGTTCGGGCCGTCCATGGGTGGCAGTGCGGCCCTGGTGCCGGCGGCCTGTCATTCGGGCCAGTTCCGTTATGTCGGACCATATTCCGGCTATTTGAACATTTGGCCCCGGGTATGCGGGAGGCCCTGCGGGCGGCGCCGCCGGACGCGGGCGGCTTCGACATCGACGCCGTGTGGGGGCCGCCCTGGACCGAATTGTGGCTGCGCAACGATCCTTTCGAATTCGCACCGATGTTGCGGGACAACGGCACCAGGATGTGGATCTCCAGCGGCAGCGGTGTTCCCGGTCCGCGGGATGTCGTGCAATCACCACTGGACGCGGCCGACCTGACGATTGCGATGGTCTGAAATCCATAGCACTTGCGAATACCCGCGCGTTCCACGCGCGCATGGACTCCCTGGGCTCCGGTAATGCGGTGTTCGACTACATCACCGAGGGCGTGCACGCCGGGCCTCACTGGTCGGATCAGGTCTACAAGATGCTGCCGGACCCGAGCGCCGACCTCGGCTGCGCGAAACCGCCAAGCTTCCTTGCGGCGTAAGGGATTTGCATGTTGCCGCGACATCACGAGGGATTCGCGATATGGTCACCGCACCATTACGGTCGTATGCGACAGTGACTGAGTTGATTCACTGAACCAGCCACTCATTAGCGTGGCCTTGCCAACCGCTCGGAGCGTCGAATACCCTCCAGCAAGCAAGTGTGACCAATCCGTGGTAGCGCTTCACTCACAGGGAAGTGTCGGGATTCGCTGTGAGTGGTGATTGCGCATGTCCGCGCATGGCTTTGTCATGCCGGGGGTGCGTGATTGACAACTTAAGACACCGCAGCAGCGCAGTGCTGCGGTAGAGAAGGAGCAATATCCATGCGTTTCGGCAGGTCCGCCGTGCTGGGAGGAGTTTCGTCGCGACGCCGTGCGCAGAGTGCTTGGCGCACACGGCTTGTCGCGGCCACCGTCACCGCAGCGGCGCTCGCGGCCCCGACCGCCTCCCTGGCCGTCCCGTCCATCGCCTCGGCCGCCCCGGCGTTCGGTCCGATGCACCGCGGCATTCCGGGCAGCTTCGAAGAGCTGATGGTGCCGTCCAGCATGGGCCCGATCAAGGTCCAGGTGCAGTGGGCGAAGAACGGCGGCAACTCCGCGGTCTACATGCTCGACGGCATGCGCGCTCGCGACGACCGCAACGCGTGGGCCAATGCCGATGAGGGCGACGCCCCCGGCATCTTCGCGAACGACGACGTGAACGTCATCATGCCGGTCGGTGGTCAGTCCAGCTTCTATGCCGACTGGGTGTCCCCGTCCAACACCAACGGTCAGAAGTACACCTACAAGTGGGAGACCTTCCTGACCAGGGAACTCCCCGATTTCCTTTCCGGCTACGGTGTCGCGCGTAACAACACCGCCATCGCGGGTCTGTCCATGGGTGGTTCGGCCGCCCTCATGATGGCCGCCTACCACCGCGACATGTTCAAGCAGGCCACCTCGATGTCGGGCTACCTGAACCTGTCCGCGCCGGGCATGCGCGAGGCCATCCGCCTGGCCATGCTGGACGCCGGTCGCTTCAATGTCGACTCGATGGCCGCTCCGTGGAGCCCGGCCTGGCTGCGCATGGACCCGTTCGTGTTCGCGCCGCAGCTCAAGGGTCTGCCGATGTACATCTCGTCCGGTAACGGCATCCCCGGCCAGTACGACGGCATCGGTTCCGCCGCAGACGTTTTCAATACCGGTAACGCCATCGCGCTGGAGGCGCTGGCGAGCGTGAACACCCGTGCCTTCCAGGCGCGGCTGGGGCAGATCAACGTTCCGGCCCAGTTCGACTTCACCGGGACCGGTACCCACAAGTGGCGCTACTGGCACGACGAGCTGGTGAAGGCCCGCCCGCAGATGCTGAGCGCGCTGGGTCTCGCCTAGTGGAATCGACCGCTACTCGCCCCGGGCGATAGCGTGAACGAATGAACCGGCCATCCGACAGGGTGGCCGGTTCTTTTATGACTCCCCATCATTCGCCGCGACGCGGTAGAAACCTACTGTGACAGCTGTGGCGATTGGTAGATGGGGGAGAGGCGGCCGCAGAGGGCTGGTCGCGCTCGCGGTAGCCACGACAGCTTTGCTGACGGGTGGGGTTGTCGGCGGGGGCGCAACAGCATTCGCGGACCCGGGGGCCGCTCCACCAGCGGCCGAACCGGCGAAACCCACCAAGCCAGATATTCGAAATGTGTTGTGGCTGAGCGACAGACGCGTGGCTCTGTGGGTCGATTCCCCGGCCATGGGCACGCAGATCCAGGTGCAACTGCTCCTGGCCAGAGACTGGAACGCCAAGCCGGACACCAAATTTCCCGTGCTCTATCTGCTGGACGGTCTGCATGCCGGCGACGATCAGGGCGGTTGGACCAAAAACGCTGGGGCGGAAGGCTTCTACGCCGGCAAGAACATCACGGTGGTGCTGCCTGTCGGTGGCGCGGCCAGTTTCTATTCCGATTGGAAGCAGCCCGACAACGGCAAGACCTACAAGTGGGAAACCTTCCTCACCAAGGAATTACCGCCGCTGCTGGAACGCGACTGGCGCACCACGAATGTGCGCGGCCTGACCGGGCTCTCCATGGGCGGCACCGCGGCCATGATGCTGGCGTCCCGCAATCCCGGATTCGCGCGCTACGCCGCCTCCTTCTCCGGCTTCCTCACGCTGACGACTCTCGGTATGCCCCAGGCGATCGCGTACGCCATGCGTGACGCGGGCGGCTACAACGCCGACGCCATGTACGGCCCGCCCACCGACGTGGAATGGGAATCGCACGATCCCTACGCACTCGCGGAAAAACTGAAGGGCCTCAGCCTGTATGTGTCCAGCGGCAGCGGCCTGGCGGGCGTCTACGACATTCCGGCCGGGGTTCCGGGCGTGAGCACCAACTGGACCGGCATGGCGCTGGAAGTGTTGGCGCGCTTCTCTTCTCAGCAGTTCGTGGCCAAGCTGGACAAGCTCGGCATCCCGGCGCAGGTGAACTACCGGCCCTCGGGCACGCATTCCTGGCCGTACTGGGATTTCGAGATGCGGCAGTCCTGGCCGCAGGCGGCGGCCGCGCTGGGGGTGGAGGCGACCAAGCCGGACTGCGCCGGCGCGGGCGCGATTCAGCCTGTGGCGCTGGCGAAGTCGTGGCTGGGCGACTGCCTGACCGCGGAGTATCCGCTGGCCGGTGGTGCGGCGCAGGACTTCCGGGGCGGGCGGGTGGTGTGGTCGGCGGCCACCGGCGCGCATCCGGTGGGCGGCATGATCGGCGGCGCGTACGAGGGCGCGGCGGGACCCGCTGGCGCACTCGGCTTTCCCACCTCCGACGAAACGCCCATTCCGGGCGGAGCGCAGCAGGCTTTCCAGCACGGCACCATCGTCTTCCACGACGGTAGGGCCGAGATACACGCCAGCTGAACCGGATACCCGCCGACTACCTCCGGGACGAAGGTAGAGTGCACGGTTGTCCGTGACTCCCGTCACGTCGGTGTGGTTCCCCCTGCGGTTCAGGAGATCGATCTCTATGGCAGTACAGGGCGCTTCGTCATGCCCGCAGCACGGTTCGATTCGGATTTCCGGACGCGCCCGCGTCAGACACGGCTGGCGGCGCGCCCTCGCGGTCGTCGCGGCAGTGCTGGCGCTCCCGGCGCTGGCGGGGCCCGCCCTCGCCATGCCCGCGCATCCCCAGCACCGCGCCCGCGAGGGCGGCTTCGAGGAGCTGATGGTGCCCTCCAGCATGGGCCCGATCAAGGTGCAGGTGCAGTGGGCCGCGCACGGCGGCGACGCGGCGCTGTACCTGCTCGACGGCCTGCGCGCCCGCGACGACTCCAATGCGTGGGTCCTCGAGACCAATGCTCTGCAGCAGTTCGCCAATGACAATGTCACCCTGGTGATGCCGGTCGGCGGGCAGTCCAGCTTCTACACCGACTGGCGATCGCCGTCGAGCACCAACGGGCAGAAGTTCACCTACAGGTGGGAGACCTTCCTGACCGAGGAGCTGCCCGCGTTCCTCGAGGGCTACGGCGTCTCGCGGACCAAGAATGCGGTGGCCGGGCTGTCCATGGGCGGGTCGGCGGCACTGGCGCTGGCCGCCTATCACCGCGGCCAGTTCAAGCACGCCTCCTCGTTCTCCGGCTACCTGAACATCTCCGCGCCCGGCATGCGCGAGGCCATCCGCATCGCCATGCTCGACGCCGGCCGGTTCAATGTCGACTCCATGGCCTGGCCGTGGAGCCCCCAGTGGCTGCGCATGGACCCGTTCGTCTTCGCACCGCAGCTGCGCAACCTGCCCATGTTCATCTCCGCGTCCTGGGGCGTGCTCGGCCCGCACGACCACCCGGACTCGCCCATCGGCATCTTCAACACCGCGAATGCCGTTGCGCTGGAGGCCCTGTCGATGGTGAACACGCTCTCGTTCGTGGGCCGGATGACCCAGCTCGGTATCGGCGCCCACTACAACCTCCAGGTCGCGGGCACCCACTCGTGGCCCTACTGGCAGGACCAACTGGCGACCGCTCGCCCCGATATCCTCGCCGCGCTGGGGGTTTGATTCTGGACGTATGCCAGCGCGGCAGCTGATTTCGTGACGGCCGGGGTGACTCCAGGGGTACGCCCGAAATAGGTTTGCCACCCGACCGCCGGCACGTGTGTAAGACGCCGACGGCTCTCAGCTATGCGCTGGAGGCGTGGGGAGGCGGGTTGGCAACTGGACGTTTGCTGTCGAACGGTCCGTTTCCGTGTGTCCTGCCGGGACTCACGCGTTTTCGGAGGTACAACACTTGTGTGGCTGGAGTTGTCTGTGGGATCGAAGGAAGGCGCGTGCGCTGGATGGCATGCGCTGTAGCGGCGTTGTTTCCGCTGGCCGCGGGCACTTTCGCGCAGTGTGGACCGGCAGGTGCCGCACCGGATGCTCCCGCCGCTCCCGCAGCGTCCATCCAGAAGGTGTCGTGGCTCAACGACCGCCGGGTCGCCCTGTGGGTGAATTCGCCGGCCACCGGCGCACCCGTCGAAGTCCAGTTGCTGCTGCCGCGTGACTGGAACTCCAAACCGGATGCCAGATTCCCCGTCGTCTACATGCTCGACGGCCTGCGGGCCACCGACGACGAGAACGGCTGGACCAAGGAGGCGGGCGCGGCCGGCTTCTACGCCGACAAGAACTCCCTGGTGGTGCTGCCCGTCGGCGGCCAGTCCAGCTTCTACACCGACTGGCTGGCCCCCGACAACGGCCACAACTACCAGTGGGAGACCTTCCTGGTGAAGGAGCTCCCGCCGCTGCTGGAGAGCCAGTTCCGCGCCACCGATGTGCGTGCGGTGGAGGGACTCTCGATGGGCGGCACCGCGGCCATGACGCTGGCCGCTCGCAATCCCGGCTGGGTGCGCTCGGCCGCCTCCTACTCCGGCTTCCTCACCCTGACCTCGCTCGGCATGCCGCAGGCGGTCAACTTCGCCATGCACGACGCGGGCGGCTTCGACTCGTCGAAGATGTTCGGCCCGCCGACCGGCCCGGCCTGGAAGGAACACGACCCCTACGAGCTGGCCGACAAGCTCAAGGGCGTGGCCCTCTACGTCTCCAGCGGCAACGGCGTCGCGGGCACGACCGACCCGCTCTCCGACATTCCGGGCATCACAACTAATTACGCGGGCCTGGGCCTCGAGGTGCTGTCCCGGCTGAGCACCCAGAACTTCGTGGCCAAGCTCAACAAGCTGAATATCCCCGTCTCGGTGAACTACCGCCCGTCGGGCACCCACACCTGGCCGTACTGGGATTTCGAGATGCGCCAGGCCTGGCCGCAGGCGGCCACCGCGCTGGGCGTGGACTCGACCGCTGTCGACTGCCGGGCCGGTGGTGCGATCTCGCCGGTGGCGCAGGGCAACTCCTGGCTCGGTGACTGCCTCACCGCGGAGTATCCGGTGCCCGGCGGCGTGGCCCAGGACTTCCGCGGCGGCAAGGTGTTCTTCTCGCCGGGCACCGGCGCCCAGCCGGTGGCGGGCGCGATCGGCGGCAGCTACGGCGGACTGGGCACGGCGGCAAGCGCTCTGGGCTTCCCGATCGCGGGCGAGGGCGTCCTGCCCGACGGCCGCGGCAGGCTGCAGCCGTTCCAGCACGGGTCGATCTACTGGACTCCGCAGACCGGCGCGCAGGCGGTGCGCGGGGCCATCCTCGACGAATGGGCCAGGCAGGGCTACGAGCGCGGCCCGGCCGGGTACCCCACTGGCCAGGAGGCCCGGACGCCCCAGAGGGACGGCGCGGTGCAGGGTTTCGAGAACGGGTCCATGTACTTCAGCGCCAAGACCGGCGCGCACCTGGTGCAGGGCCTGATCCTGGGCAAGTACGCGCAGCTCGGATTCGAGAACAGCCCTTACGGTTTCCCGACCTCGGGTGAGCAGCCGCTGCGCGATTTCGGCCGCTGGTCCGGCTTCGAGGGCGGCAATATCTACTGGAGCCCGCTCTCGGGCGCCTGGGGCGTGCGGACCGGTCCGATCATGGACGCCTGGGGTGCAACCGGATTCGAGAACGGACCGCTCGGCTACCCGATCTCCGATGAGAGCCAGACCCCGGGCGGCACCCAGCAGACCTTCCAGGGCGGCACCATCACCATCCGCGACGGCCGGGCGTCCGCGGCCACCCTCGACGGCCGCCCGATCGCCATCCCCGGCAGCGAGCAGCCCAAGCCGGACCCGGCCCAGCCGGCCGCCCAGCAGCCCGCACTTCCGCTGCCGGGCCTGCCCGCCCTGCCGCAGCTGGCGCCGCCGGCCCCCGCTCCCGCGGCTCCCGTCCCCGTGCCGGCGACCCCGGCTGCCGCACCGACCCCTGCCGCGATCCCCGCGCCCGCTTCGGCCCCCGCACCTGCCGCAGCTCCGGCCCCCGCACCTGCCCCGGCGCCCGAGCTCCCACCTGCCGATTCCGCGCAGCCCACGCTCATTCCGGCGCTGGGTCCGGAGGTCCGTCCCAACTGAGACTTCCGGCCAAACGACCCTAATCAGCCCTAAGAAGTAGGTGTGGTTCCGTTGTGGCCCGGGACTCCGTCCCGGGTTGCGGCTAGCCTGGGGGCGACCTCTTGCCCCTGGACAGATATAGGAAGCGAATTGATGCACGGTACCCGTGGAAAGGTATTCGGCGTGGTGGCCGCCATCGCCGCCGCCGGACTGCTCGCCGCCTGCGGTAGCAATGACTCGACCGCCAAGAGCACGCCCACGCTGACCACCACCAAGACCACGGCCGCCGCGCCCGCCACCCCGGGCGACGCGACGCCGTCCACCGATCAGCAGGCTCCGCAGGCCGCGCCGGATGCCGGGACCCCCAGCTCCACGGTCGAGCGCCCGGCGCCGGTGCCGAGCCAGTTCATCACCACCCCGAACGGCTCCCCGGCGCTGTCGGACAAGGAGAAGAGCTTCCTCGACGACCTGAAGAAGGCCGGTATCACCCCGGGTTCCCCGGACATCGCCATCACCGCGGCCAATCTGGTGTGCCAGGGTAAGTCGGAGAACGCCCCGCAGGATCAGATCATCACCTACGTGACCGCGATCGCCGGTTCCGATCCGTCCTTCGATCCGTCCAAGATGACGGTCGAGCAGGCGGGCAAGATCTACTACGACGTCGCCTCGAAGAGCTACTGCAACAAGTGACGACGCGACGCCGAATCGGACAACGCCGGTCGCGGCCGGTGGGTTGCATGCTGCTCGTCATCGCCGCGATCGTGATCGTGGTCGTGGTGGCGCTGCTGCTGTGGTACCTGCTGGCCGGGCGGCTGCGGCTGCCCGGCCCCAAGCCGCCGGCCCCGCCCCGTCCGAGTTCGCAACCGGCCGCCTGCCCGGACGTGCTCATGCTGTCCGTGCCGGGCACCTGGGAGTCGAACAGCAACGACGACCCCTACAACCCGGCCGCGAACCCGGCGTCGCTGATGTTGAACATCTCCAATCCGATTCGGGCCAAGTTCCCCGATGAGCGGGTCGAGGTCTACACCGTCCCGTACGTCGCCCAGTTCTCCAACCCGGTCGCCATTCCGCCGGACGGGCAGTCCTCCTACAACAACAGCCGTTCCGAGGGCGCCAAGCGCGCCACCGACAAGCTCGCGCAGACCGCCGCCCAATGTCCGCTCACCACTTACGTTCTGGCGGGTTTCTCGCAGGGCGCGGTGATCGTCGGCGATATCGCCGCGCAGATCGGCGCCGGCAAGGGCCCGGTGGCCGAGGACCTGGTGCTGGGCGTGACCACCATTGCCGACGGCCGCCGCGATGTCGGCGATGCGGGCGACGCCACCGAGATCGGCCCGACCCCGCCCGGGGTCGGCGCGGAGGTGGCGCTCAAGGGCCTGAACGTCCCCGGCATCACCATGACGGGACAGCGCGGCGGCTACGGCAAGCTCACCGGCCGCACCTTCACCATCTGTGCCGCAGGCGATTTGATCTGCGATTCCCCTCGCCAGGCGCTGAGCCCGAGCAATATCCTCGGCAGCCTGAACATCCTGGTCCGCGCCGCGGGCAATCCGGTGCACAGCCTCTACAACGGCTACCAGGTGGACGACAACGGCACCACCGCCACCGAGTGGACGGTGAACTGGGCGTCCGGTCTCATCGAAAACGCTCCGCACCCGGCACATACGTAAGCATTCGCTCAGGCTTCCTCATGTGAGGGCAGCCACCCTTTACGGGTAGGCCTGCTCCACACCGAGCCAGTCAGGAGCGGGGCCTTCGGGAAGTGGCTTCGCACCCGCTATTTCGCGGATCACCAGGCTGTTCGCGGCCCGCCTCGGTCTGGACTGCGGCTTGATAGACCTCCGCCTTGGAGCGGGGGAGCGAAGCGGAGGAGGGAAGACCGAGGTACCGGCTCCATAGACCTGCGCCTTGGGCCGCGAACCCCGCCCGGAGCGCAGCGGAGGGCAATCAGACACAGCCCCCCCAGTTTCAGGGTCACCCGGTAAAGTGCTCCGGGTTGCGACACTGCCGAGACCCGGTGCGTGCGGCAACTCACATCCAGTCCTAATTGTGTCCTACGTGGGGCGCTCCCCACCCATTTGGAGGCATTCGCACCGGTGAAGCACTAGTCCAGAGGTGTGAGCTGGGAGATGTTCGGCCGCTCCGAAGCATGGCCGGGCAGCTCCTCTGTAACATGTCCCTGGTTTGAGAACATCTAGCCATTAGACGGTCACCGCGCAGACCGCAACACAATTCTGCAGGTTGGCTCTCGCATGGAGCTCCCGCGGGCGAAGAGAGTCGGGGCCTCACAGGTAACAGCGGCAATGCATGCCGTCTCATGCCGCGTGTGCCTCGGAGGAGAAGAAGGAATGGACGAGACTTTCGACGATTACCTCGACGAAACGGGGAACATCACGATTCCCGAGGGACGCACCCTCGTCGACTACGTCGAGAAGCACACTCACGGTAACGACGCCAATGACTTGGCCTACCGCTACATCGACTACTCACGCGAGCGCGACGGTGAGTACCAGGACCTCACTTGGAGTCAGTTCGGTACGCGGCTGCGCGCGGTGGCCGCCCGACTGCAGCAGGTGACCAAGCGGGGCGATCGGGTCGCGATCCTGGCTCCGCAGGGCCTGGATTACGTCATCTCCTTCTTCGCCGCTATCTACGCGGGCACTATCTCTGTGCCGCTGTTCGATCCGGACGAGCCGGGCCACACCGATCGCCTGCATGCGGTCCTCGGTGACTGCACGCCCTCCGCGATCCTGACGGCGAGCTCCTCCGCCGCCGGTGTCCGCCAGTTCTTCCGGTCGCTGCCCGCGGCCCAGCGTCCGCGCATCATCGCCGTCGACGCGATTCCCGACAGCGTCGGGGAGTCCTGGATCCGCCCCGACATCGTGGTCGACGACATCGCCTACCTGCAGTACACCTCCGGCTCCACCCGAGTGCCCGCCGGTGTCGAGATCACCCACCGCGGTGTCGGCACCAATGTGCTGCAGATGGTGAATGCGCTTGATCTGAACGAGAATTCGCGCGGCGTGACCTGGCTGCCGCTGTACCACGACATGGGTCTGCTGACGGTGATCCTGCCCGCCGTGGGCGGCAAGTACATCACCATCATGTCCCCGGCCTCGTTCGTGCGCCGGCCCTCGCGCTGGATCAACGAGCTGGCCGCGGTGTCCGACGGCGCCGGAACCTTCGCCGCCGCACCGAACTTCGCCTTCGAGCACGCCGCCGTGCGCGGTCTGCCCAAGCCGGGCGAGTCGCTGGACCTGTCGAACGTGCTCGGTCTGATCAACGGCTCCGAGCCGGTGACCACCACGTCGATGAAGATGTTCAACGAGGCGTTCGCCCCGTACGGCCTGCCCAAGACCGCCATCAAGCCGTGTTACGGCATGGCCGAGGCCACCCTGTTCGTGTCGGCCACCCGGCACGAGGACGAGGCCAAGGTCATCTACGTGGACCGGCTCGAGCTCAATGCCGGTCGCGTGAAGAAGGTCGAGCAGGGCGCGGAGAACTCCATCGCCCAGGTGTCCTGCGGTTACATCGCGCTGTCGCAGTGGGCGGCCATCGTGGACGGCGACTCCATCGACTCTCCGGATGGCGCGCGTGAGCTGCCCGACGGGCACGTCGGCGAGATCTGGCTGCACGGCAACAACATCGGTATCGGCTACTGGGGCCGCGCCGAGGAGACCCAGAAGACCTTCCGTAACCAGCTCGCGCATCGACTGTCCGAGGACAGCCACGCGGAGGGTGTGCCGACCGACGGCATCTGGCTGCGCACCGGTGACTACGGCGTCTACGTGGACGGCGAGCTCTACATCACCGGCCGCGTCAAGGACCTGGTCATCGTGGACGGCCGCAACCACTACCCGCAGGATCTCGAGTACTCCGCCCAGGAGGCCTCGACCATGCTGCGCCCCGGTTTCATGGCCGCCTTCGCGGTGCCCGCCAACCAGCTGCCCGCCGAAGTCTTTGCGCAGGACAGCCATTCGGGCCTGAAGTACGACGCCGACGACGCCAGTGAGCAGCTGGTCATCGTGGCCGAGCGCGGCCCGGGCGCGGGCAAGGCCGATCCGGGTCCCATCGCGGACGCGGTCCGCGCGGCCATCTCGTCCCGGCACGGCGTCACCGCGCGTGACATCCTCCTCGTTCCGGCCGGTTCGATCCCGCGTACCTCCAGCGGCAAGATCGCGCGTCGCGCCTGCAAGGCGGAGTACATCGGAGGCACGCTGCGTGGTGGTTACACGCAGCAGGCCTTCCCCGATGCACCAGACGAGGAGTGAGACGACCGTCTCGAAGTTGGATGGCGCGAGCCCGTTCGGTTCGCGCCATTCATGCATGAAAGGTAGTGCCGTTCCGGCACGCGAAGACAGAGCCGTTCGGGCAGGGAACGGCGAGAGTCCCGATAACACCGCCGCGCACCGTGAGCAGACAGGTAGCTTGAGGAACTGATGGCTGAGAACGAGGGCACGGACCCCACCCAGACGACCGAGAACGCACCGGCGGCCGATGGTGCGGCCACGCAGAAACCTGCGGCGGCCGACATGTCGGTGACGGACCTGCGGGAATGGCTGCGCCGCTGGGTCGCCGATGCGACCGGGCAGCCGATCGAGAACATCACCGTGGACCGGCCGATGGAGGAGTTCGGCCTGGCCTCGCGCGATGGCCTCGCACTCGGCGGCGATATCGAGGAGCTGACGGGGGTCATACTGAACCCGACCATCGTCTTTCAGCACCCGACCATCGCCTCGCTGGCCGAGCGAATCATCAATGGGGAGCCCGACCTTCCGGCCGAGGCGGCCGACGACTCGTTCTACACCCAGGTTTTACAGCCCGGCGAGGCGCACGATGTCGCCATCGTCGGGCTGTCCACCCGGCTACCGGGTGCGGGCGATACGCCCGAATCCACCTGGGAGTTCCTGATCAATCGCGGTGACGCGATTCGCGACCTACCCGAGGGCCGTTGGGACGAGTTCAAGGGTGATCCCCGGCTTGCGGAGGCTATCGAGAAGGCCAACACCCTGGGCGGCTACCTGGACCAGGACGTCATCAAGGGCTTCGACGCGGAGTTCTTCGCGATGTCTCCGGTCGAGGTCGAGCGCGTCGACCCGCAGCAGCGGCTCATGATGGAGCTGACCTGGGAAGCCTTGGAGCACGCCAGGATTCCGGCCAACGAGCTCAAGGGCAAGCCGGTCGGCATGTTCGTCGGCACCTCGACAAATGACTTCAGCTTCATCGTCGCGGGTGCGGCGGGCGGTCCGCGCGATCCGAATGTGCCCATTTCGGCCGAGGGCTACGGGCTGATGGGCTCGTCCACGGCCATCATTCCCAACCGGGTCTCCTACTTCTACGACTTCCGCGGACCATCCGTGGCCGTCGATACCGCCTGCTCGTCCACCCTCGTAGCGGTGCACGAGGCGGTGCGCTCGCTGCGGAGCGGTGATTCCGATCTGGCGCTCGCCGGTGGCGTGAACCTGATCATCGCTCCGGTGGCGACGCTCGGTTTCGAAGTCAATGGCGTCTTCGCGAAGAACGGCCGCCTCAAGGCGTTCTCGAAGGACGCCGACGGGTTCATCCGCTCGGAGGGCGCGGGCCTGATCGTGCTCAAGCGCCTGGCCGACGCCGAGCGGGATGGCGACAACATCCTCGCGGTGATCAAGGGTTCGGCGGTCAACAGCGACGGTCGCTCCAACGGCCTGCTGGCTCCGAACCCGGATGCGCAGGCCGAGGTGCTGCGCCGCGCGTACAGGGATGCCGGTATCGCCCCGTCCACCGTCGACTACATCGAGGCGCACGGCACCGGCACCCTGCTGGGCGACCCGATCGAGGCGGATGCGCTCGGTCGGGTGATCGGTCGGGGCCGTGATGACGACAAGCCCGCCCTACTGGGTTCGGCGAAGTCCAACTTCGGTCACATCGAGTCCGGCGCCGGCGCGGCCAGCCTGGCCAAGGTGATCATGGCGTTGCAGAACAACGTCATTCCTCCGACGGTCAACTTCGCCGGACCGAACCCCTTCATTCAGTGGGATCAGGCGCACCTCCAGGTTGTCGACCAGCCCACCGAATTCCCGCGCTACAGCGGCACCGCCACCATCGGCGTCTCCGGCTTCGGCTTCGGTGGCACCAACGCGCACGTGGTCATTCAGGAGTACGTGCCGGCCGTCGCCGCAGCGGAGGTTCCCGAGACCACCGACCTCGACAATGAGACCACCGACGTGGTCGCCGAGGCCGAGGCCATCACCGAAACCGTTGCGCCGGAACCGGAGTGGGGCAATCGCGAAGAGCCGATGCCGCTGATCCTCCCGGTGTCGGGCTACCTGCCCTCGCGGCGCAAGCGTGCCGCCAAGGACCTGGCCGACTGGCTGGAATCCGAAGCGGGACAGGCGACTCCGCTCGAGGATGTGGCCCGCACCCTGGCCAAGCGCA
Organism: Nocardia sp. NPDC046763; assembly: GCF_040645495.1. NCBI lineage: Bacteria > Bacillati > Actinomycetota > Actinomycetes > Mycobacteriales > Nocardiaceae > Nocardia > Nocardia sp. NPDC046763. The sequence goes on from NZ_JBEYYI010000002.1 coordinate 419,282, forward strand.
ACCACGGCCGTTCGCGCGGCGTGGTCGTGGCCAAGACCCATGACGAGGCCATCGCGGGCCTGCGGGCCATCGCCGAGGGCAAGCCGGGCAATGGCGTCTGGACCGCCGATTCCCCCGCCGCCAAGGGCGCGCTGTGGGTGATGGCCGGTTTCGGCGCGCAGCACCGGAAGATGGGCAAGCAGCTCTACACCGAGAACTCGATCTTCCGCAAGGCCGTCGATCAGGTCGATGAGCTGGTCATCGACGAGGCCGGGTACTCGGTCAAGGAGATGATCCTCGACGACTCCATGGACTGGGACATCGGCACCAGCCAGGTCGGTACCTTCACCATCCAGGTGGGTCTGGCCTCGATCCTGCGCGCGCACGGCGCCGAGCCCGAGGGCGTGGTCGGCCACTCCCAGGGTGAGGTTGCGGGAGCGTACATTTCGGGCGGTCTGCCGCTCGAGGACGCGGTCCGGGTGATCTGCGCGCGCTCGCGGCTGATGGCCGAGGGTGAGGCCATGCTCACCGACGACCAGGTCCGCAATATGGCGCTGCTGGAGTACTCCGCCGAGGAGATCGCCAAGCTGGTCGAGACCGAGTTCCCCGAGATCGAGGTCGCGGTATACGCCGCGCCCAACAACACGGTGATCGGCGGCATTCCGGACCAGGTGCACGCGATCGTGGCGCGCGCCGAGGCCGAGGGCAAGTTCGCCCGCGTGTTGCAGACCCGCGGCGCGGGCCACACCTCGCAGATGGACATGCTGCTGGGCGAGCTCGCCGCCGAGCTGGCCGGCATCGAGCCCACCAAGCTCAAGCGGGACCTGTACTCGACCGTCCACAAGGACACCGTCTACCGCGCCGGGCACGCGCCCGTGCACGATGTGGACTACTGGGTCATGAACATGCGCGGCTCGGTGTACTTCACCAACGCCATCCGGCAGGCCGTCGACACCGGTATCACCACCTTCCTGGAACTTGCACCGAATTCCGTTGCGCTCATGCAGGTCCTGGGCACCACCTTCGCGGCGGGCGTGCACAATGCGGCACTGATCCCGACCCTCAAGCGCAAGGAGGACGAGGCCGCGGGCGTCATCTCCGCACTGGCGCAGCTGTATGTGCAGGGCCACAAGGTGGACCTGCCCTCGCTGCTGCCCGCCGGTGACTACGCGGCGGCGCCGCGCACCGCATTCCTGCGCAAGCAGTACTGGCCCAAGGTGACCGGTGGCTTCGGCGGCGGCGCGGGCAATGCTCGTGTCCCGGGTGCGCACGTGGCGCTCCCGGACGGCCGCCACGTCTGGGAGGTGCAGGCCCCGGCCGTCACCGACCTGGCCGCACTGGTGAATGCCGCTGCGGCGCAGGTACTCTCGGACGTCACCGTCGGCGCGTCGGTCGCGCACGGCGCGGTCCCCGCCGCGGGCACGCTCACGACCACGCTCACCCCGCACCCGGGCGGCGCGTCGGTCTCGGTGCACGCCAAGGAGGGCAATGCCTTCCGCCCGCTGTTCGACGCGGTCGTCGTCTCCGGCGCGCCGCTGCCGGAATCGGCTGTGGCACAGCCGGTCGCGGTCGTCCAGGCGGCGCCGGCGGTCGAGGTGGCCGAGGCGGCTCCCGGCGAGCGCTGGGATCCGAAGGGCACGCAGACCATCGAGCAGCGCCTGGCCATCATCGTGGCCGAGTCCATGGGCTACGCGGTCGAGGACCTCCCGATGGAGATTCCGCTGATGGAGCTGGGCCTGGATTCGCTCATGGCCATGCGCATCAAGAACCGTGTCGAATACGAATTCGATATTCCGCAGCTGCAGATCCAGGCCGTGCGCGATGCCAGCCTGCTCGAGGTCGGCAAGGTGCTGCGCTATGCCATCGAGCATCGCGATCAGCTCGACGATATCGCCGCGCGGCAGGCCGCCGGCGAGGACATCACCGTCGACGCCGACTTCATCTCCGCCGCGCGGGCCGCCATGGTCGCGGGCGAGGACCCGGCCGCGCTGCTGCCCAAGGCCGAGACCACCGATGTGGTGGCCGAGGCCGAAGAGGTCGTCGCGGAGCCCGAGTCCGCCGCGCCGATCGCCGAGACCGACGCCGACAATGTGCCCCCGCGCAATGGCGAGGAGCGGCTCGCCTTTGCCACCTGGGCGCTGGTGACCGGCAAGACGGCGGGCGGCATCTTCAACCCGCTGCCCGAGATCGACGACGCCACGCTGGAGAAGCTGGTGGCCCGGCTGTCGGAGCGGGTCAAGGCGGAGGTCGATCCGGCCGAGGTGCGGGCCTGCAAGACCATCGAGCAGCTGTCCGAGGTCGTTGTCCGCTACCAGGGCAAGAGCTCCGATCTGGAGGGCTTCGTGCGCACGCTGCGCGCGAAGGAGGCTGGTTCGAATGCGGTGCCGGTCTTCGTGTTCCACGCCTCGGGCGGCAACACCCTGGTGTACGAGCCGCTGCTGAACCGGCTCCCGGCCGGGACCCCGATGTACGGCCTGGAGCGGGTCGAGGGCACCATCGAAGAGCGTGCGCGCCAGTACATTCCGGAGATCCGCAAGCGGCAGCCGGAGGGCCCGTACATTTTCTACGGCTGGTCGCTGGGCGCGGTGTTCGCGTTGAAGGTCGGCGAGATCATGCGCGCCGAGGGTGCGGACGTCCGGCACATCGGCCTGATCGACCTGGCCATTCCGGTCGAGCCTTTCAGCGACACTCCCGACGAGCGGGTGGAGCGGATCCGCCGCTACCAGTCGTTCGCGCAGAAGACCTACGGCTTCAACGGCGAACTCGATCAGGAGCAGCTCGAGGAGCTGGCCGCGGCGTCCGACGCGGAGCAGATCGACATTATCATGGAGTTGCTGAAGTTCGCCGGGGTCGACATCCCGGGCGGCGTGATCGAGCATCAGCGCACCTCGTGGATCGACAGCAAGGAGCTGCAGAAGATCGAGCCGTCGAAGTACGACGGCGCTGTCGCCCTCTATCTCGCCGATCGCTACCACGACGGAATGATCGAGCTGGAACCGCGTTTCGCGGACCGGCGGCCGAACGGCGGCTGGCAGGAACACATTCCGAATCTGGAGATCATCCATATTCCGGGCGATCACATCCAGATCATCGACGAGCCGCGGATCGCCACCATCGGCGCCGATCTCAGCAAGAGACTGTCGGAGATCGCCACCACAACGAAATAGCACCACCGCGACACGGGTTCTGCGAAAGTAGGTTTTGCCGAAAGGAGTTCCCAGTGAGCACCACCGCCGAGAAACTCGCCAGCCTTCGACATAAGCTCGATATCGCGAGGGAACCGGCGGGAGATGCGGGAATCGCCAAGCGGGCACGGAAGGGAATTCCCTCGGCACGCGACCGCATCAATATGCTGCTGGATCGCGGGACTTTCGTGGAAGTCGGTGCGCTGGTGCGCAATCCGGGCGACGCGGGCGCCCTCTTCGGGGATGGCGTGGTCACCGGCCACGGCCTGGTGGAGGGTCGCCCGGTGGCCGTCTTCTCGCACGACCAGACCGTCTACGGCGGTTCGGTCGGCGAGATGTTCGGCCGCAAGGTCGCGGGCATCATGGAATTCGCCGCCAAGGTGGGCTGTCCGGTGGTCGGTATCAACGACTCCGGCGGCGCCCGCGTGCAGGAGGCGGTGACCTCCCTGGCCTGGTACGCCGAGCTGGGCCGGCGTCAGGAACCGTTGTCCGGCTTGGTGCCTCAGATCTCCATGATCCTGGGCAGCTGCGCGGGCGGCGCGGTCTACGCGCCCATCAATACCGACGTGGTGGTGGCCACTCAGGAGGCCTACATGTTCGTCACCGGCCCCAAGGTGATTCGCGAGGTCACCGGCGAGGACGTCAGTCTGGAGGAGCTCGGCGGCGCGAATTCCCAAGCCCAGTACGGCAATATCCACCACGTGGCCAAGAACGAGGCCGCCGCCTTCGAGTGGGTGCGCGACTACCTCGGCTATCTGCCGTCGAGCTGCCAGGAGCTGCCGCCGGTGGTGAATCCCGGTCTGGAACCAGAGATCACCGACACCGATCTGGAGCTCAACGGCATCGTGCCCGACGCCGACAATTCCGGCTACGACATGTACGAGATTCTGCTCCGCATTTTCGACGACGGCGCGTTCCACGAGTTCGGTGAGGCCGCGGGCAAGAACGTCATCTGTGGTTTCTCCCGGGTGGACGGCCGCACCGTCGGGGTGGTGGCCAATCAACCGATGGTCTACGCGGGTGCGCTCGATGCCCGGGCGTCGGACAAGGCCGCCCATTTCGTACGGCTGTGCGACGCGTTCGAAATCCCGCTGGTCTTCGTCGTCGACACGCCGGGCTTCCTACCCGGTGTCGAGCAGGAGAAGATCGGCGTCATCAAGCGCGGCGGCCGGTTCATCTTCTCCTTCGTCGAGGCGACGGTCCCGAAGGTCACCGTGGTCATCCGCAAGTCCTACGGCGGCGGCTATGCCGTCATGGGGTCCAAGCAGCTGGGCGCGGATGTGAATCTGGCCTGGCCCACCGCCCGCATCGCGGTCATGGGTGCGGAGAGCGCGGTCTCGCTCATCGGCGCCAAGACCCTGGCGGCGGCGCCGGAGGAGCAGCGCCCGGCCATGCGCAAGCAGATGATCGACTTCTACAACGCCACGGTCGCGACCCCGTGGGTGGCGGCCGAGCGCGGTTATATCGACGCGGTCATCGAACCGGCGAGCACCCGGCTGGAAATTCGCCGGGCCCTGCACCTGCTGAGAGACAAGAGAATTCCCCAGAACCCCCGTAAACACCACCTGCTTCCGCTGTAATCGGCCGGAACCATTGCAACCCGCCCCACCGTGTGAAACCATCTCATTTCAATTTAGCTCGGCAATGAGAGTTGGGGCGAAGCGCTTATGGCTACCCATCGAATTCGGAACACGCTCATCGGCGGCGCGGCGACCGCCGCCACGGTCATGGCGGTCCTGTCGGCCGCGCCGGCCGCGGACGCACAGGTCACCGGGCTGTCGGCCGGGACCGGGCTGGCGCACATCAATACGACCTACACCCTGACGGCGTCCGTCGGCGGCTCGAACGCGGGCAGCCAGGTGGGTTTCTGGATGGGCAGCCCGTCCGGCGGCGCAGCCGCGTACATGGGCGCCTCTCCGGTGGATTCCACCGGTCACGCGACCTACCAATGGACCCCGACGACGGCGGGTACATACACGCTCATCGCCAGTGACGACGGCAGCAGCACCAGCAGCAACGCCCAGACCATCGGCATCAGCGTCACCGCGGTTCCGGTCGGCGGCATGGGCACCGGCAGCGCCTCGAAGATTCCGATCATCGGCGGTGTGCTGAGCGGCCTGCTGAGCCAGTTCGGCCTCTCCTGATACCGATTCCTTCCGTCTGAAGCCGACCCGTGCCCGGTTCACGGGCGGCTTGCACAGGCGGCTCGCCGATTGCGCTGAATCTATCGGGTGACCCGTATAGATGTGAGAGCCTTCAGCTATGAGTACCTCACCTTTGGCGCTACTCGAAGGCGGGCCGGATGGCCTCGAAACGCGGATCGTCCCGATCACGCCACCGGGCGTCGAGCTGCGAGTGGCGTTCGGGGGCGGGTACGAGCGCTACAGAGTGACGTCACGCTGGCAGGACACTCCGGAGGGGAGTCTGCCCGTCTACGAGTGGGTGGCGCACGTGGACGCCAAGAAATAGCCTGAGCCGCCTCCCCGGGACTTCAACGGGCCGCAAAGAGCCGTCGGCAGTCGGGCACCCGTGCCGGTGGTTGCGAGCCGATCCGATTTTGGTCGTACCCGGCGAGTTACCCGGAACCTCGCGAAATCTGTTGTCGCGTCCCGTACTGACGAACCAGCTGGAAGTGGCCGCCCGCGAAGTCGCGGGCGGCCACCGGTTACGCGTGTCCGGGGTTAAAAAACTCGCATCTTCCCCGGCGACCAGAACCCGGAGCGGGTCACCACGTGGGTGTCGACCTGCGCGGGCTTGGGGAACTTGGCCTTGGCCGGGTCGGACGGATCCGGATAGAACGGCTCGTACTGCTCCAGAGAGCCCCAGTCGCGGGCGTAGTTGTCCTTCAGATAGGTCGGCACCGTCTTGGAGGCCGACAGCATCTCCGCCCAGCCCAGCGGACCACCGAATTCCTCGGCCTGCCAGGTATTGGTGGAGCTGATGGCCAGCGGCCGGTCGGGCAGGATGCGGTACCTGGGCGCCGCGTCCACCACACCGTTGCGGTGATCGAACGGGTGCTGGCACGGGAACTGCAGGCCCACGGCCCAGTCCAGCAGGATGGGCTGGGTGGAGCCCAGATAGCTGTTGAGCGACACCAGCTTCGGCACCCGCGGCGGCGTGAAGGCCAGCCACTGGTCGCCGATCAGCACCCGGCGTTCGGCGTGGATGCGCACCACATTGGCGTCGCCGGGCAGCGCCGAGAACGGGATGCGCAGGTTCCGCCACGAGGGGGCCGGGCCGATGTCCAGCGGACGGTACGACTGGATCTCACCGATGCTGCCGTCCGGATTCCGGTGGGCGTACTCGAGGAACAGATCCTGTCCGTAGGTCATATTGCCGGTGTCGTCGAACGACATGATGCGACCGGCCGCCGAGATGACGATCAGCGGTGTGTCATCCGATCGAGCCGGCAGCTCGTACCAATTCGAGGTGAGCGAGGCGGGCTGCTGCACACCGTCCTGGTAGGCGCCCTGCACCGGGGTGGTGGCCGGATCCAGGCCGAAGGGCAGCGCCACCGTGGAGCCGTTGACGCCCTCTGCGCCCTTGCCGCCTCCGGTACCCGCGTTCTGGCCCTTCTCGAAGGCCGGGCCGACGGTCTGGGTGGAGGTGTTGCCGGTGCCCGGCTTCACCTCGACACTGTCGGCATCCAGCTTGTCGGCGACGCCGTTGGGGGAGAAGCCCTTCGGGTTCTCGCCCGCCAGCGGATCGCCGTTCAGCGGCGGGTGGGCCGGATCGATGATCGGGGTCAGGTTGCCGCCGTTGACATTCCTCTCCACCAGCACGTCATTGGCCAGCCCGCAGGTCTTGCCGGTGAGCGCGTCGATGTTCGAGCGCGCCAGCGAGTACGCCGGGTACTGCTGTACCGCGCCCTTGAGCAGCGACATCACCTCGAAGGCCACCATGAGCGCGGCGACCACGGTGAGCGGGATGGCGGCGAACTTGCGGACCCGCCTGCCGCGCTTGGTCTTCCCGTTCTCCATCGGCTTGGCGTAGCCCTCGCGCAGCGACTGCCAGGCCACCACGGCCAGCGCCAGCCCGAACAGCACCAGCATCAGGGTGTTGGATTGGAAGCCGTGCAAGGAGACGGTCTTGTCGAACCACGGCACGCCGTAGCTGGAGACGTACCAGTAGCCGTTGATGCCGGAGAATGCGACGGCGAGGGTGAAGAGCAGCCCGGCCAGGAACACCGATCGGTTCTTCCGGGAGCGAAGTGCGGTGGCGGACACGGCAACCGCCGTCACCGCTGCCAGTGAACCCGCGATGCCCGCGTACGAACCGAAGTGGTGGGTCCACTTGGTCGGGTTGAACATCATGAAGAAGATGGTTCCGAAGACCACGCCCATGAGCCGCCAGGTCGGCGCGCTCGCGATGCCCGGCACCTGCCGCCGGCGCAGCAGCACCAGCATGGTGGTGATCAGGCACAGGATCATGAGCAGGAATGCGAAGCGGCGCGCCAGCGAGCCGTCCACGGTCTCGACGAAGAGGTAGTAGTAGCGCAGATAGTCCTCGTACCAGGCCAGATTCGGCCCGGTCACCTGCCGCACCCGGTTCGCCTCCATGATTCCAGCGAAGGTCTGATCGGCGAAAACCACCACCAGCACCAGGAATCCGGCCGCCGCGATGGGGGCGAGCAGGGCCAGATCGCCGAACTGCTTGCGCCGCCGCACCACGATCCGCACCAGCGGCCGGATGCCCGCGAGCAGCGCCGCCACACACATCAGACCGGTCGGCGCCGCGGCCAGCGTGAACGCCGCCACCAGCACCGCGACCGCGGCGGGCAGCAGGCGCGAGGTGGCGATGGCGCGCTCGATCGAAACCCAGGTCAGCAGGGCGCCCAGGGCCACGATCGGCTCCGAGCGCAGGCCGTTGTCGTAGGGCAGCCAGAAGGCCAGGAACACCATGCCGCCGGTCCACAGCGCGACCTGGGACTTCGCCACCGCGTTGCCCAGTCGCGGCACCACCTCGCGGCTGATCACCAGCCAGCACAGGATTCCGCAGAGCAGCGCGGGAATTCGCACCCAGGGGCTGGCGGTGGAGACCTCGGCGAAAGCCTGGATGACGTAGTAGTACCAGCCGAACGGCGCCTCGGGCACGCCGAACCAGCGGAAGTAGTTGGCCAGGTAGCCCGCGTGTGGTGCCACCCGCACCATGGTGAGGATGTAGCCGTCGTCGGAGGTGTTGGCGCCCACGAAGTGCCACAGCAGCAGGGTGCCGATGATGCCGCCGTCCGCCCAGGTCGGCTTCAGCCAGTGCGCCGGCAGGATGCGCCGGTGCCCGCGGCCGTCACTGGTGTCCAGCACCGCGAGCGCGCCCATGGCCAGCAGGGTGAGCAGGACCGCGGCGATGATGGCCACCAGCTTGATGACCGTCGGCGAGGAGGAGAATCGGGAGTCCACGGTCATGTGGAATGAAAGGCCCTCCGGCACGCCGCCTTTCATATCGGTGAACACGCCTACCACCTGGGGACGCAGATCGCCGAGCAGGCGGCCGTCGACGGGCACGGTGGCCGGTTCTCGTCCGCCGTCGGCGGTGGGCTTCTCGACGGTGCGGGTGACGCCCTCGAAATTGGCGTAGGTCTGGGTGCTGTCGGAGGTGATGACCAGCTGCGAGCACTGGTTCATCTCGGCGCGGGTGGCGCTGGCCACCACGGCATTGCGGTCCAGCACATCCACGCTCTCGCCGGAGACGCGGACGAACAGGGCCTCCAGGTCCGCGCCTCTGCCCTGCGGCGGCGCTGTTGCCAGCAGGATGCCGCCGCGCGGATCCAATTGCTGGACGGCGGAACACGGGATGGTGGCGTTCGCGTCGATGGGCACCTGCGACATCAGCGCCGCCTGCACCGGATCGAGCGAGCCGCCCTGCGGCCAGCTCACCTCCGCCTGGGTCTGCTGCACCGGCAGGAACGGTGTCGCCAGCGCGAACAGCGCCCCGAGCACGCCCGCGACGATCGCTATGAGCTTCGCGATGCGATAATCGCGCGGTGTCGTGGGGGCGGTCGCCGGGGTATTCGGCTTTGTCAGTACAGCAGATGCGTCTGGCACGGTTGCTGATGGTAGCTTCCCCGCCTCCCCGAGACTTGGCACACGGCTTGGGAGCCGTGGCTCCTCCGCCTCCCCGAATATTCGGCGGGCGGCAAAGAGCCGTTGCCGGAACTGCACCCGTGCCGGCGGTCGGGTGCCGAACCGATTCTGGGCGTACCCGAGGAGTTACCCCGGACCTTGCGAAATCAGTCGTCGCCTTTCACTTGACCTTGATGGGTGAATCCTTGGCCAGGCCGGAGCGGGACTGGACGGTCACGTCCAGGGTCGGCTTGAAGTTCGCATCCGGGACATACGGGGTGAACTTCTCGAGCGAGCCCCAGTCTCGCGCCCAGTCGTGATTCAGGTACGACGGCCGGGTCTCCGACTTGAGCAGCAATCCCGTCCAGCCCAGTGGGCCGCCGCCGATGTCGTCCTGCCAGGCATTGGAGGCGTCCTGGCCGACGCGGTCCGGCAGAATGCGCCATTCGGGCACCTCGGCCACGCCGTCGTGGTGGTCGAAGGGACGCTGGCACGGGAAGGCGAGGCCGACGTGCCAGTCCTCCAGCACCGGAGCACTGTCGCCGACGAGGGAATTCAGGTTCTGCAGCCGGGGCAGCCGGGGCGGGGTGACGGCCAGCCACTGACGCGGGGTGATGTCGGCGTCAATGAGCACCAGGCGAATCGCGTTGGCGCCCGCGGGAATCTGATCCAGCGGCACGCGCAGGTTGCGCCAGGACGGGCTCGGGCCGATATCGATCGGCCGGATCTGCCCGGTATTCGTGACGGTGCCCTGGGCATCGCGGGTGCCGTACTCGACGAACAGGTCCTGCCCGTAGGTCTCGACGCCGTCCTTGTTGAAGGACCGGATGCGCCCCGCGGCCGTCACGACCAGCACCTTGTAGGCGGGATCAGTGCGTACGCTGTTCAGCTTCTCCGCGTTGTACCACTGTGTGGTGAGCTTCGAAACCTGTTGTTCGCCATCGCTGTAACTGCCCTCGACCGGGGTCCTGGCCGGGTCCAGGCCGAAGGGCAGGGCGACAGAGCTGCCGTTGATGCCGGTCTCTTCGCTCTTGCCGCCGCCGGTGCCCGCGCCGGTGGTCTTGGACGTCTTGTTGCCGGACTTCTCGTTCACCGAGTTGGCCCCGCCGGTGACGGTTTCCTCCGCGTCCGCGGTGAGGTCGGAGGCGACGCCATTCGGGGTGAACCCGGTGTTCTCGGCGGACAGGCCGTCGGCGTCGGATCCAGTCCAGGGGTGCAGCAATGAATCCGCGGTATCGGTCTCCACCAGTACGTCATTGGCCAGTGCGCACGAATCACCCTGCAGTGCACGCAGATTCGACTCGGCAATGGAGTAGGCCGGGTACTGGCCGACGGCCGCCTTGGCCAGCGACAGCACCTCGAACAGCACCAGCGCGGCCGCCGCGATGGTGAGCGGCATGCTGGCGAACTTGCCGAAGCCGCGCACCGGTTTCGGCTGCGTGTACGGCTCGCGGAAGTGCTGGTAGGCGGCGATGAGCAGGCACAGTACGGCCAGGCCCAGGAACAGCGTGGAGAAGCCCTTGCCGGCGATGAGCGGCGCCTTGTCGAACCACGGCACGCCGTAGCTGGACACGTACCACCAGCCGTTGGACCCGGTGAAGGTCATGGCCAGCAGGAAGAACACCGCGGCGGTGAACAGCGTCCGGTTGCGCGGCGAGCGAATCCCGTTGACCCCCACCGCGACCGCGGCCAGCGCCGCCACCGATCCGGCCAGTCCGGCGTACACGCCGAAGTGGTGGGTCCACTTGGTGGGCGTGAACATCATCAGGAACAGCGACATGAAGATGATGCCCAGGATCCGCGCCGACGGCCCGCGCGAGGTCCCCGGGATGCGGCCGTTCTTGCGCAGCATCACCATCACGCACACACCCAGGCACAGCAGCATGGCCAGGATGCCGAAGCGGCGGGCCAGCGAGCCGTCGGGGGAGAGCATGAGCAGTGCGTCCCAGCGCGTGCGCTCGTCGAACCAGGCCACATTGGGGCCGATGAGCTTGCGCACCCGGGTCGCCTCCATGACCGAGGCGAGGGTCTGATCGCCGAAAACCACCACCAGCACCAGGGTTCCGGCGGCCACGCCGGGCGCCAGCAGCGCGCCGTAACGCAGCAGCCAGGACCCCGGGCCCTTGGCGCGCTCGAGGACGACCATGAGCACCGGTCGCGCGCCCGCGATGAGCGCCGCGATGCAGATGAGCCCGGTCGGCCCGGCGGCCAGCGAGAAGGCCGCGATCAGCACGCCCACGGCGGCGGGCAGCAAACGCCCGGTGGCAACGGCCCTTTCGATGGAGCACCAGGTCAGCAGCGCGCCCGCGGCGATGAGCGGCTCCGGGCGCAGGCCGTTGTCGTAGGGCATCCAGGCGGCCAGGAACACCAGTCCCGCGGTCCAGATGGCGATGGTGTCGCGTCGCACTCGTGAACCCAGGCGCGGCAGCACTTCCCGGCTGATGACCAGCCAGCACACGATGCCCGCCAGCAGTGCGGGCAGGCGCATCCACGGGCTGGAATCGCTGATCCGGGTCATCCAGGCCAGCACCTCGTACGGCCAGCCGAAGGGCGCCTCGGCCACCCCGAACCAGCGGTAGTAGTTGGCCATGTAGCCCGAAACCTTCGAGGCCCGAGCCATATTCAGGATGTAGCCGTCATCGGAGGTGTTGGCGCCGATGAGGTGCCACACCAACAGCGTGCCCAGCACCGCGACGTCGGCGAGCCGCACCCGCCACCAGTGCGCGGGCAGGAACCGGCGCGGCTTGCGGCCGTCGGAGGTGTCCAGCAGGTGCAGTGCGTAGAGGGCGAGCAGGGTGAAGAGCACGGCGCCGAGCGTCGCGATGCGCTTGAGCCAGGTCGGGCTGGAGGTGAAGCGCGCGTCGATATCCACGGTGGCGGTAGCGTTCCCGAGCTGATCCCGCTTCAGATCGGTGAACAGGCCCACCACCTGCGGCCGGGTGTCCCCGCCGACGCGGCCGGCGAAGGGCGTGCCGTCCTGGCGGTGCACTCCGGCGAATTCGACCCGGGTCTCGGCGGCGTCCGAGTGCACGGTGATCGCCGTGCAGTCCTGGATCTCCGCCGCCGGCGCACTGAGCAGCGGAATCAGCCGCACCAGTACCGATACCGTGCGTCCCTTGCCGGGCTCGTCGGTGACCTTGACGACCAGGCCCTTCGACTCGGCCTGCCCCGAGGCCGCGGGCACCGTCGAGAACAGCGTGCCGGTCGGCAGTTCCCGCAGCACCTGGCACGGCAGTGTCACGTCCAGCTGCAACGGCACGTACGACACCAGCGGCGCCGCGACGTCGGCCGTATCCCCTTGCGGCCAATGCAGTGTCGGCCGGTCCTGGTTGACCGGCAGGATCGGCGTGATCACCGCCAGCAGGAATCCGAGTAACCCGGACACCAGGGCGAGGATGCGGATGCGGTGGAACGCTCGGGAGTCTGCGCGCACGAGCACCGACTCTAACCATCGCGTCCGCGGCGGCTGCACATCTCCCGGCGTTCCGGCCGCCTCGAAGCGGCTGACCTGTAGCCGAATCGGCGGATGTCCGTCAGGATGGTTGTTATCCGAACTGGGCGTGGGGCCGGGCCGGAAGATGAAGAGGAAGCATGACCGAGCTGCGACCTGGCGAAATCATCGCCGGGTATGTGATCGCGCGGCGAATCGGGGCCGGGGGTTCGGGCGTCGTCTACGCGGCCCGGCATCCGCGGTTACCCCGGCTTACGGCCCTCAAGATCTTGAAACGTGACGACGTCGTCGACGACGACGAGGTCTGGCGGCGTTTCGAGCGTGAGGCCGATATCGCGGCCCACTTCGACCACCCCAATATCGTGCAGGTCTACGACCGCGGTGTCGCCGAGCACCAGTTCTGGATCTCCATGCAGTACATCGATGGCGTGGATGCCGCTGAACTGCACCATGTTTCGCCCGACCGGGCCCTGCGCATCGGCACCGAGATCGCGGCCGCCCTGGATTACGCGCACGGCAAGGGCGTCCTGCACCGGGATGTGAAGCCCTCCAACATCCTCATCGCCGATCCCGACAGCGGCCGCCCCGAGCGCGCCCTGCTCACCGACTTCGGCATCGCCCGGCTGCGCGACGAGACCACCAAACACACCCATACCGGAAATATCTCCGCCACTTTCGCTTTCGCATCACCGGAGCAGGTGAGTGGCCGGCCGGTGGGCCCGCGCTCGGACCAATACTCGCTGGCCTGCACGCTTTTCGTGCTGCTCACCGACCGCCGGCCGTTCCGCGCGGACAATCCGCTGGGCTGGGTGCACGCCCACACCCGGGAGCAGCCGCTGCGCCCGAGCGCGGTGAATCCCGAGCTGCCGGCTGCCATGGACAAGGTCTTCGACCGGGCCATGGCCAAGGATCCCGAGGACCGCTTCGACAGCTGCGCGGATTTCGCCTATGCCGCCACCCAGGCGTACTACTCCGATCCGGCCCTGGCGGTGACCGCGGCAGCCGGTCTGCGGCCGCATCCAGTGCCCCGGCACATCCGGGGCTGGGGCCGGAAACCGCTGTGGCAGCGCGTCTTACACCGGCGCGTCCTGGTCCCGGTGGCGGTGGCCGCGGTGACGGCCGCCGGCGTGGGTTTCGCGCTGCACCAAGTCGATTCGCCACCCGTCCGGTCCGGGCCGGGCCTGGTGCCGGACACGTTCGTGGGCACCTGGCTGGCCACCGAGGGGCAGACCAACTACCGGCTGACCGTGCAGCAGGCCAAGATCGGCGATCCGGTGCTGTCCAATCGCGTCGACGGCGTGCTGCCCGACGGTTCTCCGTTCCACTGCGAATTCTCCGCGCCACTGGACCGGGTGCCCCGCGAGGGCGACCGCCTCATCATCGGCACCTCCGAGATCGTGGTCCGGGAGCCGGCCAATGCCTGCCGCGCCAACGGTCCCACCACCCTCACCCTGCTGCCCGACGGGCGGATCAGCCGCAAAACCGATGTGAGCGGGCTGATCACGTACAGCAGTGCGGACGCACTGGTCTCGTCCTGGGGGCGCGACGACTCCGCCATCGCCCGCGCCTTCCCCAGCCTGGTCGGGCAGCTCGCCTCGACCGGCACCGCGGTGGGCTGGCAGGGCGGGTCCTGCCGGCCCCGGGATCCGGGTCCGGGCGAGGCGGCCCAGGGCGCGCATCGCGTGCTGTGCAATGGCGACGACGGCACCGGCCAGGTGCACTTCGACGTCTTCGACTTCGACACCCGGCCGGGCAGTTCCGTTGCCGCGGTCTTCTTCGACAACAACGCCCGTGTCACCACCCGCACCCACGAGGACGTGGCGGGCGCATTGACCGTCACCACGGCTGCCGGCGTGGACCCGGCCGCCACCCAGGACACCGAGGCCCACCGCGCGCTCGCCGCCGTCTCCTTTCCCGACGGTGATCCGAGATCGCGCTTCGTCATGGTGCTGCGCTGGCCGGGGCACACGGTGAACAGCCTCCTGACCGACTGGCTCGAAAGGGCTCCCCTGAAGTAGGTAGGTGCGCGACCATGGCCGATCTGAAGCCGGGCGAGGACATCGCCGGATACGTCATCGAACGCTGGATCGGGGCCGGGGGTTCGGGCACCGTCTATGCGGCGCGGCATCCCCGGCTACCGCGCCTGGCCGCCCTCAAGGTCTTCAACCGGGACGAGGTGACCGCCGACGCCGAGGGCTGGCGGCGCTTCGAGCGGGAGGCCGACATCACCGCCCGATTCGACCATCCGAACATTGTGTCGGTCTACGACCGCGGCCTCGACGACGGACGCCTGTGGATCGCCATGCAGTTCGTGGAAGGCCCTGATGCGGACAGCCTTTCGGGTCTGGCTCCCGAGCGGGCGCTGGGCGTCGGCGGCGGCATCGCCTCCGCCCTGGACTACGCCCACGGCAAGGGCGTGCTGCACCGGGACGTGAAGCCGTCGAACATCATGCTCTCCCCGGCCGAGGACGGCCGCCCGGAACGCGCTCTGCTGACCGACTTCGGCATTGCCCGGCTGCGCGACGAGACCACCCATGTCACCAAGACCGGGGACATCTCCGCGACCTTCGCCTTCGCCTCGCCGGAGCAGGTGTCGGGCCGCTTCCTGGATCCGCGGACCGATCAATACTCGCTGGCCTGCACGCTTTTCGTGCTCCTCACCGGATCCCGGCCGTACCTGGCCACCGATCTGGCGGGGCTGATCTACGCGCACACCAGCACACCGCCCCTGCACGTCACGCAGGTGCGCCCCGACCTGTCGGCGGGCTTCGACGCCGTCTTCGACCGCGCGCTGGCCAAGCATCCGGACGAAAGGTTCCCCAGCTGTACGGATTTCGCCGACGCCGCCTGGGCGGCGTGGCGAGCGGCGACCGCACCTACCGTGCTGAGCGCACCTCCGACCGTGCTGACCGCGCCGCCGATCGGCTTCGTCACCGATCCGGCCGCGCTACGCTCGCCCCGCACGGACCCGACGGTGCTGCGTTCCCCGCACACCGATCCGGCCCTGCTGCGCTCACCCCGTACGGATCCGACTGTGCTCGGTCCCGGGCGCTACTACACCGAGCCCGGCGCACCCGCGTACGGCGTGGCCTACGGTGCGACCAGCGGATCGTTGGAAGACGCTGCGCCGCACCGGCATCGGGTCCCGGAACCGGCGCGGACCGGGTCCGGGATGGGCCGCGGCGTGCTCACCGGGCTGCTGGCGGTGCTGGCCGCGACCGTGATCGCGGGCGGCGCCATCCTGGTGACGGTGGATCTGGAGAGCCACGGAAGAACAAGTGGCGCACCGGTGTCCGCGTCGGTGCCGACCGTGGCGACCGCGATGTCCACCGGCGGGCAGACCCCGATCGCCGCCGTGCCGCCCTCGACTCTCGCGGGCCGGGTGCCGGGCGACTTCATCGGTGAATGGGCGGGCACCAGCGACGCCAATGCCGACGACTACCGCCTGGTCATTCGGCAGGGCAACCTGAACGACGATGTGGTGACCTCCACGGTGCTGCGCGACAACCGGCCGATCTGCGTCTTCGACTATCGCCTGCTGGGCGTTTCCGGCGCCGGCGACATCACGGTCGGCGCCGGCACCCTCGTCTCCGGCGGCTCCGGCTGTAACCCGCAGAGCACCCACGAACTGCTGTTGAGCAATGGCAGGATCACGCGCACGCTCTCGACCAGCGGATACGTGACCTACACCCGGGTCGGCTGACTACGCCGGAGCGCTCGCGCCCACCAGATCGCGCACGTCCCAGAGCCATACGCCGTCGACGTATCTGGCCGGGAAGCCGATCAGCTGGTCGACGGTCAGGCGCAGGGTGTCGCTGTTGTCGGTGGGCGGCAGCACCACCGCGTCGGCCCGCCAGTAGCGCAGATCGGCCAGCGCTTGGGCCCGGGTGGCGTCGTCCACCACCGGAATCGTGTTGGACTGCTGCGCCTTCATCAGCAGGCTCGCGGTGGGCCGGTCGTCCGGGCCGTAGCGGCCCTTCTTGGAGGTGCCGGTCGGACCGACGAAATAGCCTCCCGCGAGCGGGAACTCGAAGCCCGATTCGGCCTGCCAGTGCAGTGCGCGGGCATCCGGCGGGGTCGGCGGCGGCGCGACCACCACCGAACCGTGCGAAACGTATTGGCGCACCGTGCCGTCCGCGAAGAAGTCGGGGGTGGGCGGGCGCTGCACCACGGGCAGGATGGTCGGGGTGAGCGGCAGCAGGGCGAAGGCCAGCGCGCCGAACAGGCCCAGCGGCCGCCAGTCGGTCGCCGAGACCTTCCAGTAGTCCAGGGCACGCTGGGTGGCCAGCGCCAGAATCAGGGCGATGGCCGGAATCGCCGCCATGGTGAAACGCGACTCCAGCACCGAATTCAACAGCGGCACATCCTCGAGCCGCTTCCACGGCAGGGTGATGCCGGTGTTGCGGCGGCCGATCATCAGGGTCGCGCCCAGCGACAGCACGGTGAACGCCACGATCACCGCGGCGGCCGCGCGCACCGCCCGCTCCCGCCACATGAGCACGGCGGCCACCGCGACCACGATCCACAGCGGCCAGCCGAAGTACGAATTCTCCTCGGTGGGATTGATGGCCACGTTCTGCCCGTGCGAGAACATCCCGCCCAGCGACTCGGACGGGAACTGGAACAGCGCCTCGAGGTCGTTGTTCATCGGCCCGTGCTCGATGGATCGGTAGGACTGCGGGCCGAAGAACTGCCACCACAGCGGAATCTCGGTGAGCGCCACCGTGATCAGCGCGGCCAGCAGCACCGTCGGGGTGATGGCGCGCAGCGCGCGCAACCCGGTGCGTGGGGTGTGCAGGTGGTAGACGAGCGCGAAAACGCCGAAGGACAGCGCGAAGATGAGCAGCGGCTCCTCGCCGAGCGCGATCTGCAGGGCCGCCAGCAGGCCCAGCACAAAGCTGTGTTTAATTTGCCCTCCGCTTCGCTCCGGGCGGGTTCGCGGCGCTGAAAGTCTCGTTCTTCCCTCCTCCGCTCCTCCGCTTCGCTCCCCCGCTCCGTCAGTCCAGAACGAGACGCGCCGCGAACCATCCAGGCGCCGGGTCATGCGGATCAGCTGCAGCACGATCAGCGGAAGCAGCGCCAGCACCACGAAATTCGGGTGTGCGTTGCCGTGCGAGATCATGGCCGGGGCGAAGCCGCAGAACAGACCGCCCACGGCCGCCGCGAATTTCGACGCCACCAGCTCCCGCGAGAACAGCCAGTACCAGGCGAACGCGGTGCCGAACAGGCCCAGGGTGAGCACCAGCACGAAGGTGACGGTCGGCCCGAACACCAGGGTGACCGGGGTGAGCGGCACGCCGACACCGAACATGGCGGTATTGGCCATCATGTTCACGCCGTCGGGATAGTTCTGCAGCATGGAGCCCAGCGGGTTCTCCAGATGCGCGACATTGTGGGCGGTGACCGCGAAGAACCACTCCCACATGGTCTGGTCCTGGCCGCTCTTGATCAGGTAGCCGCGATCGGTGTGCAGCCACTGACCCGACAGCACCAGCACCGCCAGCGACAGATAGGCCGCGGCGATGATCAGATCGGCGCGGGCCAGCCGGATGCGGCGGGCGACACGCTGTGGCCGAGAAAGCCTGGGGCGAGCCGTTTCCGGGGCGGCGCGGTCGAGCACCGCTACCGCCGAACCGCTGTCATCCCCCGGGCTGGATGCCCACCCCTGTGTCACGCGCAAACTCCTCGCTGCCTTGCAACGCAAACGTTCGGGTGCCTTGCAATCAGCGGCCCACGCTACCGGGTTCGACCGAGATCGCACTGGC
Organism: Nocardia sp. NPDC046763; assembly: GCF_040645495.1. Classification (NCBI taxonomy): domain Bacteria; kingdom Bacillati; phylum Actinomycetota; class Actinomycetes; order Mycobacteriales; family Nocardiaceae; genus Nocardia; species Nocardia sp. NPDC046763. The sequence goes on from NZ_JBEYYI010000002.1 coordinate 437,721, forward strand.
AAGTCGCGAAGTTATCCACAGAAGCTGGCGTTTATCCACAGAAACCGGAGGATTTTTGGGGATAAGTGATCCTCGTCTCGCGCTGGTGGTCAGACACGCACCACCAGGGTGAACGGTCCGATATCGGTGATCCGGTAGTGCGCGTCGTCGAACAGCGCCTTGGGAAAGGACATTGTGAACCGCTTCACATTCGGGTCGTTCGGGTACACGTCCTGCGAGAGCCGCAGCGTGTAGTCGTCGCCCGACCGCCGGAACAGGAAGGCATCCGGCGCGCGCCAGCGGCAATGGTTCAGCGCGTCGGTCAGCTCCTGCGGCGTCTTCAGCGTGCTCCAGCGCTGGATTTCGGCGGTGCGCGCCGCGAAGTCGGCCAGCGGGTTCGCGTAATGCGAAGTGAGAGCCTGGAATCCGTAGTACGGGTAGATGGCCAGGAAACTGGTGTCCGCGGTGAGCACCACGCTGGCGTCGCGCGGCCGGCCGGTCTGCTCCAGCAGTTTCGCGTCGACCTCGCGGTAGTTCGACACCGCCGACGGCGGCCGCGCGTCGGCACGGAAGCCATTGCCGTCGGTATCGGTGTAGGCGGTGGTGATCTCCGCCGCCAGCACCGTCGGAATGCCCTGGCTGAACCCGATCGCGCCGGCCATCGCGACCGCCGCCGCGGCGATCCGGAACCGCCCGGGCTCGTTCAGCGCCCGGTAGATCGCCCGCGCGCCCTCGGCGAAGGCGAACACACCGGCGGCCGACAGCAACGCCATGAGCGGGGCCTCGAGCCGGAACGACAGCAGTGTGGTCCCGGCCGCCGTGGCGGCCATGGACAGCAGACACCACAGATAGATGGCGACGACGCCGATGCCGAGCGCCTGTGCGCGACGCGAACTGGCCGCCCGAAGTGCCAACCAGATGGTCCCGGCCAGGCAGAAGACGCCGAGCAGATCGAATTCGGTCATCGGCAGCGGCAGTCGCGACCCCGTCTCGGGCAGATAGTGGAAGGCGGAGCCTGAGCCGAGGGATGCTTTGCCGGACAGGAACTTCAGCAGGAAGGGCGTCCACACGGTGAGCGCCAGCAGACCCGCCACCGCGCCGATTCCGATGAGCCGCAACAGGATCGGCGCGATCGCCCGCCAAGTGCGCCGGGCCCGGATCGCGAGTCCCGCAGCGATCACCGCCATGAGGCACACCGCGAACACCGCGACACCGAAGTACAGGCTGTAAAAGGTTGCGGCCAGCCCGAGGAACAGGCCGGTACCCAGCATGGCGCCCCACCCGCCCGCGGTCGGTTCCGTCGCATCCCCGCCGACCTCGGCCGGCCGGTGCAGCGCACCCCAGGCCAGCACCAGCGAGGGTCCGAGCAGCAGGGTGAGTACCGCGCTGTACGCCTCGGGGGAGCCGTAGGCAAGGGTTACCGCCGTGGTCGTGGCGGCGACCGCCACCGCCCAGTCCGCCCGGATCAGGTTGGACCACAGCACAAGAGCGACAACCGCCGCCACTGCCAGGCCGATGATCGCGAAGGGCTTGAATGCCTCCCACCCGGCCATTCCGGTCAGACTCGCGAACCGGCCCCCGATCCAGAACCAGCCCGCGGGGTAGAACGGCGGCAGGTCGATGTAGTTCATATCGTGCAGCGCCGCACTGTCGGTCAGCCGCGTCAGATACTGCGTCCGGAACTCCTGGTCCACCGACATCCCGAACAGGTACAGCTTCGTCGCGGCCAGCGGCATGCCCAGCGTCACGGTCACGAAGGCCGAAAGCCCGCCCCAGGACAGCACTTTCGCGAGCCGGAGCCACTTGTGCAGCCGCAGCAAGACGACTGCGACCACCAGCACGGCCAGCGCGACCACCTGCCCCACGGTGGTGAGCGCGCGAGTCACATTGGAGGAGTTGAACGCCGGCCAGTGCACGGTCGCGAACGCCTCGAGCCCGATCGCCGCCACCGCACCCGCCACCACCGCGGCGAGCACCGCCTCCCCGACAGCCCCACCGGCCTGCCGCGCCAGCACCCCCATCCGCCCGCTCGACCGCTCGCTCATCCGCACCCTGCCTCCGCATTCGTGTCCATGGACCGCGCGTCAGCCTAGTCAGTGCGGTGCACTCGAACATGACCACCGGGCTCGACCGGCGGATCGCGAAAGATGGGTTCCCGGTCGACTACAGGTCGAATCGGGCGTTGAGCGCGGCTTTCACTCGTGACATCTCGTCTGCGCTGAGTCGGCCCTTCGATTCGGTGAACCAGGCTTTGTCGAACGCCGCGATGTCGTAAACCGCGACGGTCAAACCTGTTTCCTGAACTGGAACCGCCAGCAGTTTCATCGCTTCGGGGACCTCCCGGTCGGGGCGGACACGTGCGGCGAGTACGCGCTGGCGCTCGAGCATCGCAGGCACTGCGTCGAGGATGACGACTGTCGCTTCCTGTCGGGTCAGTGGGCTGACCGCGATCCAGATCTGTCCCTGGGTGATCGACGTCGGGCCGGTCACTCTTCGAACCCCTGCGGAAACTCTTCGGCGAGGCTCGGCTGCGGGTTGCGGAGCTCGAACTCGGCGAGTTTGCGCAGGTCATCTTCCATTAGTCGCTGACGTACGGCGCGGGCGATGTAGTCCGACACGTTTCCCGCTGCGGACTCGCGCAGCGCAGAAGCGAGTTCGTCCGGCAGGGAAATCGTCAGCTTCGTCATACAGCCAAGGATACAGTGCAAGGCTGTACTCAAGGGTGGCTTCGTATCGCATCGAAAGATTCAGCCCGTTCGCCAGTCTCCGATATCTGCGCCCTCATCCGGAGCGTTTGCCTCGATCAGGGCAGCACGGATCTTTCTCGGCTCGGTGATCGGCTTCTGCTCGTTCGATGTCCCACTCGCGCGCGATTTGGAAGTATTGCTCGAAGGCTGCGGCTCGTACTTGCCGCTCGTCGGGTTGCGGCTCAGGCATGGTGGGAGCGTACGTCCGTCTGTCCATGGATGTCCGGGGTCTTCGGGCCGGAACGGCGCATGCCGCGCCCGGGCGTCGGACGCGGCATGCGTATCGGTGCGAGAACGTGTCGCCTAGATGGGCAGGCGGCGGAAGATCGGGCGCGGCACGTGGCGCAGGATCATCATGACCCAGCGGAAAGTGCCGGGGGCCCAGACGATTTCCTTGCCCTTCTCGGAGGCGGCGACCGCGAGGAGGGCGACGTCCTCCTTGTTGATGGTGAGCCCGTTCTCCTTGGCGTGCGCGGAGAGCCGGGTGCGCACCATGCCGGGGCGGATGACCGTGACGCGCGGACCGAACTTCGCGACCGCCTCGCCGAGACCCAGGTAGAAGCCGTCCAGGCCGGCCTTGGTGGAGCCGTAGACGAAGTTGAACCGGCGCACGCGCTCACCGGCGACCGAGGACATGGCCAGGATGCGGCCGAAGCCCTGCGCCTTCATCTTCTCGCCGAGCAGCACGCCGACGGAAACCGCCGCGGTGTAGTTGATCTCGGCCATCATGACGGCCTTGCGCTGGTCCTGCCAGAAGATCTCGCCGTCACCGTCGATGCCGAACGCGACGATGGCCACGTCGACGTCACCGTCCGCCCACGCCGCGTCGATCACGGCCGGGTGGCTGTCGGTGTCGAGCGCGTCGAAGTCGATCATCTGCACCTCGGAGGCGCCGGCGGCCTTCATCTGCGACACGGCGTCCTCGCGCAGCGGGTCGCCGGGCAGGGCGGCCAGGACGATGCGCGCGGGACCCTTCTTCAGGTACTCGGCGCAGATCGCCAAGCCGATCTCCGAGGTGCCGCCCAGCAGCAGAATGGATTGCGGGTTCCCTACCGCATTGATCACTGAAGCTCCAGCCTTCTCGCCATATCGGACATGAAAACGCCTGTGGGATCCACGCTTCGGCGGATCTTGATCCACTCGTCGATCCGCGGGTACATCTTGTGGAAGGTCTCCGCGTCGGTCCGTGAATCCTTGGCAGTGTAGAGGCGACCGCCGAATTCCAGGACGCGCCGGTCCAGTTCGCGCACGAAGTCATTGAGACCGGGGCGGACCGGGAAGTCGACGCAGATGTTCCAGCCCTCCATGGGGAAGCTCAGCGGCGCCGGGTTACCCGGGCCGAAGAACTTCAGCACATTGAGCGCCGAATGGTGACCGGAGCGCTGGATATCGACGATGATCTTGGTGAATTCGTCGAGCGCCTCGGGCGGCAGCACGAACTGGTACTGGATGAATCCCTTGGACCCGTAGGCCCGATTCCACTCCGAGACCACGTCCAGCATGTGGTAGAACTGCGTCAAGTTCATGACCTTGCCGGTGTAATTGCCGCCGAGCGCGTAATACGCCTCGCCGACCATCCCCAGCGTGAGCTTGTTGGCCGCGAAACTCGGGAAGATATCCGGCACCGTCAGCAGATTCGGCGCATCGAACTTCAACGGATTCTTGCGCAGCTTCTTCGGCAGCTCATCGAGCGTCGCCAGCCGGCCGCGAGACACATTGGCGCGGCCCAGTTTCGGCGGCGCGCTGATGGCGTCGAACCAGGTGGAGGAGTAGGTGTAGTTCTCCTCGGACCCGTCCTTGTGGACGGCGATGGTCTCTTCCAGGCCGGTGGTCTTGATGCCGTCGGAGATGAAATACGCCGTCTCGGTGGGCGTCATCTCGATGGTGGCACGCAGGATGATGCCGGTCAGACCATTACCGCCGACGGTGGCCCAGAACAGCTTGGCGTTCTTCTTCGGCCCGATGGTCTGCACCTTGCCGTCGGCGGTGAGCAGATCGATGGACCGCACGTGATTGCCGAAGCTGCCCGCGCTGTGATGGTTCTTGCCGTGGATGTCGGAGCCGATGGCGCCGCCCACGGTCACCTGCCGGGTGCCCGGCAGCACCGGGACCCACAGGCCGAACGGCAGCGCCGCCTTCATCAGCTGGTCGAGGCTGACGCCCGCGTCCACGTCCACCAGCCGGGAGTCCCGGTCGATGCGGTGAATGCGGTCGAGTGCGGTCATGTCGACGACCAGGCCGCCCGCGTTCTGCGCGTGATCGCCGTACGAACGGCCGAGGCCGCGGGCGATGACACCGCGACGCAGGTGCGCGGGCTTGGAGTCGTTGTCCTCCGCGACCATAGTGACCGCCTTGGCGATCAGCTCCGGGTCAGCGGTGGAGAGCACTTCCGAGGTGGTGGCTGCGGTGCGACCCCAACCGGTCAGGCGCCGGGTCTGCGTCGGCAGGTCGAACGAACCCGGTGACGCCGTGCCCGCTGTGTCTTTGCCTACGACGGGGCCCGCGCCTGCCGAGCTGGGCTCGGTGGCGGCCGCGTTGGTGGTCTGAGCTTTCGTGGACATCGGCATAGAGGCTACAGGCATAACCGTCTCGAGGCTTGTGTCCTTTGTCCCGGGCATTACTCTTCTGCGTTGTGACCGCGGAACCCCATCTGCCCCTGCCGCCCGAGCTGCCCCTCGTCGATGAACCGGGTGGTACGGACGTCGATCTCAAGACGCAGATCATCCGATTCGCGGTCACCGGTGGCCTGTCCGCCATCGTCGACTTCGGCCTGTACACCCTGCTGTTCAAGCTGGTCGGGCTGCCGCTGCCGGTGGCCAAGTCGATCAGCTTCATCGCGGGCACGACCACGGCCTATCTGATCAACCGGCGCTGGACCTTCCAGGCCGAGCCGAGCCGCAAGCGCTTCATCGCGGTGGTGCTGCTGTACGCGGTGACCTTCGCGCTGCAGGTCGGCATCAACCAGCTCTGCTATTACGCGCTGCCCGATGCGTGGTGGCGGATCTGGCTCGCCTTCTGCGTCGCGCAGGGCACCGCCACCGTGATCAACTTCATTGTCCAGCGCGCGGTGATCTTCAAGATCAGCTAGGACTCGACCAGGGCGTTGGTCTCTTCCTTCGCCCGGAAGTAGTCGCCGCCCTTGGCGCGCACATTGTCGGTACCCCACTGGCGCTGCTCGCGCTGCGCCGGGACCAGGTGCGGAATGTGCTTGCGGCAGTGGATGTAGGCCTCCTCCACATCCACCACCACCCAGCGCTCCGGAATTCGGCCCCGGGTCTCGGCCGGCAGGTCGGGCACGCAGCGGCGCATGAGCGCGTCGTCCACGATGCGGGCGGTGCCATTGAGGTGCAGGCCGATCAGGTCGTGCACGAAATCGATCATGAGAATGCCGACATGGGGGTTCTCGAGAATATTGCCGAGGCTGGCCATGACGCCGTTGCCGCGATATTCGGGATAGGCGACGGTGTGATCGTCGATCACGTGCAGGAAGCTCGGTTTGCCGGCGCGGAAGCTGGAATCGCATTCACCGTGCTTGTCGGCGGTGGCGATGAAGGCCATGTCCATGCGCCGAATGAAATCGATCATGTGGGTATTGAGCCGATCTCGCACCTGATCGGCGTAGAAGCGTTGCGCCCGCTCCTCGGTACCGTATCGCTCCTGCAGTTCCCGTTCGCCGTCACTGCCGTTTCTGGTACCGGGCATCGTGCGCCCCCTTTGGTAGCTGAATACCGGATGGAAGAGGCTCGGCCACGAACTTCGGCCGTCCGAAATCCTATACGGTTTAACTATTTTCGTGTGGCGAATGCGTGAACCGGCGTATCTGCCCCGGTGGGGTTTCCTCGACTGCTGCCGGACAAACCTTCCCGGGGGAGGATCCTCCCGGATGACAGGACCCACAAGGGACCTTCGGCCCTTTGCTGCGGGGATGCTGCTCGTCGTTCCGGGTGGTAGGTGTGCGAGATCCCCAGGGGGCGTGAGGATTTCGTACTTCTGATTTGCCTGTTCCGCAGAGCTTCGGGGATGTGGTGCGGCCGTCATCCCCCTAGGTGGCGCCGATCTTCGGTACTCGAGACACAAATACCGAAAGGTCTTTCAAGGCACACCGATTCCGGCCGCAACGCACCGTGTGGTCCGGCTCCGCCTCACGCCCGGGCGAGCGTCACCGGCACGCCATTGAACACGGCATTCCCGGACGGGGCGTCCACCAGCGAATCATCGGTCAGCGCATTGGCATTCACTCCGGCATGCTCGCGCGCGACGGTCTGCGTGCTGTCCTCGTGTCCCCAGCCGTGCGGCAGGCTGACCACGCCGGGCATGATGTCCTCGGTCGGCTCGATGTCCACGGTCAGCGTGCCCGCCGCCGACTTCACCACGGCCTGCCCGTTCAACCCCAGCCGCGTCGCGTCCTCCGGATGAATGTGCAGCGTGCACCGATTCGACCCGCCCACCAACGGCGGCACATTGTGCAGCCAGCTGTTGTTGGATCGCAGCTGCCGCCGCCCCACCAGCACCATCTCCGGCCGCTCGACACCCAGCCGGGCCCGTAGCCGCTCCAGGTCGGCCAGCAGTTCGGCGGGCGCCAGCTCGACCCGGCGGGAGGCCGTCCGCAGTACACCGGGCAGCCGGGGCTCCAGCGGTCCCAGGTCGATGCCGTGCGGATTATCCAGCAGCACTTGCAGATTCAGCTTGCCGCGCCATTCGTTCTCGCCGTCCGGCGCGGTGGCCCATTCGCCGAGGGGGCCCAGCCGCAGCATCAGGTCCAGCCGCTGTTCGGTGGTGTCGGCGCCGAGCAGTTCGCCGCGGCGGTCGGCCAGGCCGGCCTTGTGCAGGGTCCCGGCGATGACGATCTCGTCGACCGCGCCGAGCGGATCCAGCCCGGGCTGGGCTTCCTGGCCCGACACGGCCAGGGCCAGTCGGGCCAGCACCTCGGCCTCGGACAGCTCGTTCTCGCCGAGCGGCACCAGCGGCCGCGAGTAGCGGGCGTAATTGTGGACCGCGAAATTGAGCAGCGCGAAGTCGTAGTGCGGCGACTGCAGGATGCGCGGCGGCGGCAGGATGACGTCCGCGTGGCGGGTGGTCTCGTTGAGGTAGCGGTCCACGCTCACCATGAATTCCAGCCCGGCGAAGGCGGTGTCGAGGCGCGTGCCGCTGGGTGCGGACAGCACCGGATTGCCCGCCACCGTCACCATGGCCCGGATCTGCCCGTCGCCGGGCGTGCGGATCTCGTCCGCGAGCGTGGCCACCGGCAGTTCGCCCATGGCCTCGGGCAATTCGCGCACCCGGCTGGTCCATCGCGCGAGGCGGAACGGCCGCGACCGCACGATGCCCAGCGCCGCCCCCGTCGCGAACATGGCCCCGCCGGGCGAGTCGAAATTGCCGGTGAGCACATTGACGACATCCACCAGCCATTGTGTGAGCGTGCCGAATTCGGCCGTGCAGGTGCCGATCCGCGCGTAGACGGCGGCCGTCGGCGCGGCGGCCAGCTCGCGCGCGATCCGCACGATGGTCTCGGCGGGCACCCCGGTGCGCCCGGACACCAGCTCCGGCGTGAATTCGGCTGCCGCTGCCCGCACCTCGTCCAGCCCGTTCACCTCGACCCGGACGTCGGTCAGGCCCTCCGCGAACAACGTGTGGACGATCCCGAACAGCAGGTAGGCGTCGCTGCCCGGCCGCACGAACACGTGCTCGTCGGCCAGCTTGGCGGTGCGCGTACGCCGCGGATCCACCACCACCAGCCGCCCGCCGCGCTGCCGCAGCGCCTTCAGCCGGCCCGGGAAATCCGGTGCGGTGCACAGCGATCCATTGGACTCCAGCGGATTCGCGCCCAGCATCAGCAGATAGTCGGTGCGGTCCAGGTCGGGCACCGCCACGGTCAGCGGATCACCGAACATGAGTCCGCTCGACACCTGCTTGGGCATCTGGTCGGCGGTGCTGGCCGAGAACAGATTCCGGGTGCCCAGCGCCCGGATCAGCAGCGGTACGTACAGCGCCCCGGCCACGGTGTGGGCATTCGGATTGCCCAGGTAGAGTCCCACCGCCTGATTGCCGTGCGCGGCCGTCACCTGCGGCAGCCGCTCTCGGATCACCCCGAAGGCCTCGTCCCAGCTCGCCTCCCGCCAGGTGTCGGTGGCGCGGTCGCGAATCATGGGCGCGGTCAGCCGATCCGGATCGGCGTCGAGATGTCCGAGGGTGGCGCCCTTGGGGCAGATGAAGCCCCGGCTGAAGGGATCGGCGTGGTCACCGCGCACCGACACGATGTGATCGGTGCTGTCCAGGGTGAGCTCGAGGCCGCACACCGCTTCGCAGAGCGGGCAGGTGCGTAGCAATGTCCGGGGGCTGTCCGTGACGTGGGTCATACCCCATGATCACCCGGAAACGTACCGGGCGGAACACCTCTGGCCGCCGGGAATATCGGACACGGACTCCCGGCGGCCGCCAATGCCGGAGCCTCGGATTATGTTCGCTATCTCTTAATTTGCAACGTTCGGACCCGGATACGGCGAAACCCGCGAGCGCCGGGGCGCACTCGCGGGTTTCGTGTCGTTGTGGGAGCTGGTGGCGTCAGGAGGCGATACGGGCCGCCTGCGGCGCTCCTTTGGCGGCGGCGCGGACGCCGGCGGCAATGGCGACCACCGGCGGGATCCAGCGGGCCTCGTGCGGGGCGACGCCCCAGCAGGCCGCACCGGCGGACAGCTTGCTCGGCGGCAGCGGGATGCCCGCGCCGTCGGCGTAGACGACCACACCGGACTCGCGCAGTGCCTCGATGGCCCGTTCGGCCTTGCGCAGGCCGGTGACGAGATGGATCTCGCGGCGCTCGGCGCCCGGGATCTCGATGACCGGGCCGGTCAGGTCATTGGCCCGCAGGTAGCGGCGCACGAAGGCGGCGGTGTCGCCGGTGACCTCGATGCCCGCGATGTTCTCGTCGGTGACCAGGCACACGCCATTGGCGGTTTCGGCGACCGTCCAGCCGCGCCGGATGTAGTCCTGCGCAGATTCCGCAACGGCTGACGAAAACGTCGTACGCACTGGATTCTCCATTCCCCGGTAGATCTCGTTCCTGCTCTGTGCGTCGTATCGGAACGGGGGGTTCGGGGTGTTACACACTCTTTTTGACCTTGGGTCCGTTTGTGTCCCGGAATGTCATGCATCAGGTCCGATTCGACCCAATGGTGACCATGTCCCAGCTGCGACACGACGTCGGTGTAGTGGCCCTGCCTGCGACAACACCGTCAAGGAGGCTGTCGTCGGATCCGGAGCCCAGCGCCCGCCCGTGAGCGTGACGTGTTCTACACCACACTGTCTCGTCCTGCGGCATCCCGGTGTTACCGGAGACACTGAGTCGGCCGAAAAGGTCTGCGGGAGAGGAGATCGTCGGCATGACCGATCAATCGGGCGGGAACACAGCCGAACTCGAGGAATTCGACGAGTTCGACGAGATCATCACCGAAGGGCGCTGGGCCGCCTTCAAGGAGTCCGCCACCCGCCGCATGTCCCGGCGGCTGGCCGCGGACGAGGAGGCCGAGGAGCCGGTCGAACCCTTCGCCAGCCCAGGCGCTTTCGGCTCCTGGAGCGTGGACGCCGCCCGCGCCCTGCTGGACCTGCAGTTCCAGCGCGCTGCCACCCGCACGCTGCTGCCCCTGGCATATCTGCTGGGCCTGGCGAGCGCCGTCGCCATCCCGATCGTGGGAACCATAGGGCTGTGGCGAATTTCGGCTTGGCTGGGCATCGTGTTCGCCGTGGTGTTCGCGGTCCCGCTGGGCCTGGTGATCGCCGCGGTGGTGCGCCTGCTGCTGGAGTTCGTGCTCAATGCCTCCCGGCTGGCGGCGCGGGTCGCGCATATCTCCGATATGGCCGACGATCTGTTCCAGGCCCTCTCGGATGTGGCCGAACCGGTCAATCAGCTGTCCAAAGATGTTCAGGCAGTCCAGTTCTGGCGCTTCCGCCGGCGCTCGTCCCGGAAGTAGGCTGGACAGCGGCCGCTATCCCGGCCACCGGGCGGTGCGAAATCTGCCCCGGGCCGCGTCCCGCGTCCATGGATCGCTGAGTTTTCCTGTGCAACAATGCGATCGCAACACTGGTTTAGGGGGACGAATGGCTCTACCGCAGGGGATTACCGGATCGACCGTGCCGCGCCGCCAGCTCGGCCGACACCTGCGCGACCTGCGCAATCGCGCGCGCATGACGACCCGGGTGGCCGCGCAGCGATTGGAATGGTCCGAGGCCAAGATCTGGCGAATCGAAACCGGTCAGACGTCTTTGCGCAGTCTGGATGTCGAGGCCATGTGCCGCATCTACGGCGCTCCGGAGGACGCCATCGAACCGCTCACCACGCTGGCCCGGGAAACCAAGGCCCGCGGCTGGTGGACCGAGTTCGGTGACGTGATCGACGAGGGTTACGAGGTCTACATCGGCCTCGAGGAGGCGGCGAGCCGGCTCACCAGCTATGAGAACGAGCTGGTGCCAGGGCTTTTGCAGACCGAGCAGTACTACCGGGCGGTGCTGGCCGGGGCCTACCCGGGTATCTCCGCCGAGCAGCTGGACCGCCGGGTCCGGGTGCGCACCGCGCGCCAGTCGCTGCTCACTCGCGCGGAATCGCCGCTGCAACTGGATGTGGTGATCGCGGAGGCCGTGCTCTGGCATCGCATCGGCGGCGACGACGTGACCCGCGGCCAGCTGGACCGGCTGCGCAAACTCGCCGAACTGCCCAATGTCCGGCTGCGGCTGCTGCCGGCCGAGTGCGGCTACCACCACGGCATGGACGCGGGCCGCTTCGTGCTGCTCGAATTCCCCACCGCCGCAGGCGAACCCACCGAACCGCCGGTGGTGTACGTGGAAGCCCTCATCGGCTCCTCGTATCTGGACAAGGAGCACGAGGTCGAGCGCTACCGTGAGGCGTTCGGCGGCGTGAGTTCCCTTGCCGTGGACGCGCTTCCGGTGATCGACACGCTCCGCGCCGCGGTCTGATCAGGCCTGCGGAGACCGGAGGGTCTCCTCGAGTATTTCCCGGTGTGTGGGCGCGGCCTGCTTGTGCAGTTCGCGCCCCTTGTCGGTGAGGCATACGAAGATCGCCCGGCGATCCTCGGTGCACAGCGTGCGATCCACGAGCCCATCACGCTCGAGCCTGGCCACCGTGCGCGAGAGCGCGCTCTGGCTCAGATAGATGTCATTGGCGAGATCGCTCATCTTGCAGCTGTCGCTGCCCGCTTCGACGAGGCGGTCCAGGGTTTCGAATTCGCTGAGCCCGATGTGGTGGCGGCCTTGCAGTTCCTTTTCCAGAGCGCACGAGGTCGTCGCGTGCCGGGCCAGCAGATCGCGCCACTCGCCCACCAGCCCGGACGTCTCGAACGACGTCGACACAGGCCGGTCGACGGGCGCTGTCGGCTTCGGCATGCGGCCATCTTAGTCTGCTCGCCGAACCCATGCAACTGCATTAAATGTTTGTGCATTTGATGCATGTGCATGTACTGTCCCTTCTCGTGACTTCCACCGAGATCCGCCCCGCAGTGAGCGCCGCGGCCGACACCACGCAGTGGACCGCCCGGCTCTGGGGCATGCTCATCACCCTGTGCATCGTGCTGTTCCTGGACGGCCTCGACGTGTCGATGATCGGCGTCGCGCTGCCGTCGATCGGCACCGAACTCGACATTCAGACCTCCACCCTGCAGTGGCTGGTCAGCGGGTACGTGCTGGGCTACGGCGGCCTGCTGCTGCTGGGCGGCCGCACCGCCGACCTGCTGGGCCGCCGCAAGGTCTTCCTGATCGCCCTGGCCGTCTTCGCATTGGCCTCGCTCGCGGGCGCTCTGGTCAGCTCGCCGGCGCTGCTCATCCTGACCCGCTTCGTGAAGGGCCTGGCCGCCGCGTTCACCGCGCCGACCGGTCTGTCCATCATCACCACGAACTTCCAAGAGGGCCCCGCACGTAACAAGGCGCTGTCCATCTACACCGTCTTCGGCGCCGGCGGCTACTCCATGGGCCTGCTGTTCGGCGGCCTGATGACCGGCCTCGGCTGGCGCTGGACCTTCCTGCTCCCGGTTCCGGTGGCCCTCGCCGCGCTGGTCTCCGCGTATTTCCTCGTCCCCAAGGACAAGCCCGCCGAGGAGGGCGGACACGACCTGATCGGCGCGCTGCTGTCCACCGCCACCATGCTGCTGCTCGTCTACACCGTGGTCTCCGCGCCGCAGGCGGGCTGGGGCTCGGCCCGCACCATCGGATCGTTCGTCGCGGTGGCCGTGCTGGGTGCGGCGTTCGTCTACGCCGAGAGCAAGGTGCGCTACCCCCTGCTGCGCCTCGGCATCCTGCGCAAGCCCACCCTGGTCCGGGCCAGCCTGGCCATCATCGCGGTCGCCGGTTCGTACTTCAGCTGGCAGTTCATCACCACGCTGTACCTGCAGGACACTCTCGGCTGGTCGCCGTTGAAGCTGTCGATGGCGCTGCTGCCGGTCGGTCTGCTGGTGGTCGCTTCGGCCTTCGTCTCCGACAAGCTGGTCGATCGCTTCGGCACCGGCCCGATCATCGCGATCACCATGGTGATCATGGCCGTGGGCTACCTGCTGTACCTGCGCATCGACACCGCGCCGTCCTACCTGACCGTGCTGCTGCCCGCGGTGCTGCTGGTCGGCATCGGCTGGGTCGGGTTCCCGGCCATCAATATTCAGGCCACCAGCGGCATCGACGATGACGAGCAGGGCCTGGCGGCCGGTGTGCTGCAGACCGCCATGCAGGTCGGCGCGGCCATCGTGCTCGCGGTGACCACCGCCATCGTCACCTCGGGCGTGCCGAGCAACCCGACCCCCGCGGCCATGCTCGACACCTACCGTCCCGGCCTGGAATTCGCCGCCGGTGTCTCCATCGTCGGCGCCCTGGTCGCCCTCACGGTCTTCCTCCCGAGGCTGCGGGCCCGCCGCCAGGAGGCCCGTGACCTGGAGGTCGAACTGGTTGGTTGATACCCACCGGCCGGGTCCGCCGCTCACACGGACTCGGCCGGTCACCTGAAACAGCCGAGGCGCACCGTAAATCACGGTGCGCCTCGGCTTTTCCCGTCGCGGGTGAAAATCAGTGCAACAGTTTCAAATCCGCCAGGCGGGGGGCGGCCGCGTCCTTGTCCGAGCGGACGAAGGTGAGCGGTTCGCCGTTGCGGCCCACGGTCGGCCACTCGATGGCCAGGTCCGGGTCGAAAGCGTCCAGGTCCCGGTCGAATTCGGGCGAGTACTCCAGTGAGCACAGGTAGTTGACGGTGGAGTCGTCCTCCAGCGACAGCAGCGCGTGCCCCAGGCCCTCGGCCAGGAACACCGACTTGCGCTCCACATCGTCGATGACGACCGCGTCCCAGCTTCCGAAGGTGGGGGAGTCGCGGCGCAGGTCCACCACCACGTCCAGGAACGCCCCGCGCACACAGGTCACGTATTTGGCCTGCCCGGGCGGATTCTCGGTGTAGTGGATGCCGCGCAGCACACCCGCCGCGGAGGTGGAGATATTGACCTGCAGCAGGTCGAAGGGCCGTCCCACCGCCTTCTCGAATTCCGAGGACTTGAACGACTCGTAGAAGACGCCGCGCTCGTCTCCGTGCAGCCGGGGCGCGAACTCCCACGCGCCCGGCACCGACAGTTCCCGAATCCGCATGCCTACCTACTCCCAGCTTCGCCCGTGGTCCAGCAGGCCCAGCAGGTACTTTCCATAGCCCGAGCGCACCAGGGGTTCGGCCAGCCGGGTGAGCTCATCGTCGTTGATGAAGCCGAGCCGCCAGGCCACCTCCTCCGGCACGCCGATCTTGAGGCCCTGCCGCTCCTCGATGGTGCGCACGTAATTGGCGGCGTCCAGCAGGGAGTCGAAGGTACCGGTGTCGAGCCAGGCGGTGCCGCGGGCCAGCACCTGCACGTGCAGCCGGCCCTGCTCCAGATAGGTGCGGTTGATATCGGTGATCTCGTATTCGCCGCGGTCCGACGGCTTCAGATCGCGCGCGATGGCGAGCACGTCGTTGTCGTAGAAGTACAGCCCCGGAATCGCGTAGTTGGAGCGCGGCGCCTCGGGCTTCTCCTCGATGGAAATGGCCCGGCCCTCGGCGAATTCGACCACGCCGTAGGCGGTGGGGTCGGAGACCCGGTAGGCGAAGACCGCGCCGCCGTCCAGGTCGTGGAAGGTCTGCAGCTGGGTGCCCAGGCCCGGGCCGTGGAAGATGTTGTCGCCCAGCACCAGCGCGGCGCTTTCGGTGCCGACGTGATCGGCGCCCAGCACGAAGGCGCGGGCCAGCCCGTCCGGTTCCGGCTGCACCACATACGAGATGGACACGCCGAACCGGCTGCCGTCGCCGAGCAGGCGGGTGAAGGCGTCGGCGTCCTCGGGAGTGGTGATCACCAGGATGTCCCGGATCCCCGCCAGCATGAGGGTGGACAGGGGGTAGTACACCATCGGTTTGTCGTACACCGGGACCAGCTGTTTGCTCACCCCGCGCGTGATCGGGTGCAACCGCGATCCGGTGCCCCCGGCCAGGATGATTCCGCGCATGTCTCGACAGTCTGCCAGTTCGACGGCAAAGCGCGGCGGTCAGGTTCCGACTGGACTTCGAATCGATCACGCGCGTTTACGGTGACGCCAATACGGCGATAACTGTTGCGTAGGTCACGTTCTCATGGTGTTCTGAAACGACGCTATGTGAGATGTCAGCGCCGACTCTCGCGCGCCGGGTGCCGAGCCAACGTATCGGTCGCTCCGGACGAACGGCTCGGCGCGCCAACAACGAGGTAGGTGCGCGATGGCTCACGAACGGCCTGTCAGCGAAACGGCCCACGAGGACGTCCCCGTCCAGAACCCGAACCGGACCAGTGCCGCCGCCCGCGCCCTGACAGTGGTGGCTCGCACCATGATCCGTCCGGCTGGCGAGCTGGTGCCGGTCACTGTGGCATCCATGCCGGTGGCCAGCACCGTCATCAACAGCCTGGCCAAGCTGCGCCCGACTCCGCGGGGAGTGGAGCGGGAACAGGTACGGCTCAATGGCTTCCGCATGGAGATCGTGCGGCCCGCCGGGGCCCGCAAGGCGCTGCGCGACGGCGCGGTCCTGTACATGCACGGCGGCGGTTTCTTTCTGTGCGGGCTCGACACCCACCGCCCCGTGGTCGCCGCTATCGCCCGGCGAACCGGGCTGCCGGTGGTGAGCGTGGAGTACCGGCAGCTGCCCGAGACCGATATCGCCGGATCCGTCGCCGACTGCCTGACGGCCTACAAATGGTTGCTGGCGCACGGCGTCCCGGCCTCGAAGGTGGTGTTCGCCGGCGACTCCGCGGGCGGCTACATGACCTTCGCGACCGCCCTGCGGGCCCGCGACGCCGGACTGCCCGTCCCCGCCGGACTGGTCGGGATGTGCCCCGCGCTGGATCTGGACTGCACCGAGAAGCGCGCCCACCCCAACTACCGCCGCGACGCGCTGATTCCGCTGTCCGCACTGGAGTCGGTGATCAAGCTGGGCGCCGAGGTGAACGGCCGCCTGGATCCGCGGCTGTCACCGGTCAACGATGTGCTGGCGGGCCTGCCGCCCGCGCTGCTCATCGTCGCCGAGGACGAGGTACTGCGCCGCGACAGCGAGATCATGGCCCAGCGCCTGGCCCAGTCCGGCGTGCCCGCCACGCTCGAGATCTGGCGCGGCCAGGTACACGCCTTCATGGCCATCTTCCCCGCCATGCCGGAGAGCCGAGCCGCCCTGGCCCACGTGGCCCGCTTCGTCCGCGACCGCATCGAGGCCGGGCAGGTCGCCCGCACGGCGTGATCGGGCGGGTGCGGCCCGATCGATTCGGGTGGGGTGCAGCCTGATTGATGATGTGGGGCTCGGGGCGCCGATCTCGGGCCCCACATCTGTTTCGCGGCAGCCGTTCCCGGAAGACGGCGGAACCCCCGCCCGGATGATCCGGGCGGGGGTTCCGTTATGCAGTGGGCGTGTCGCCTTACTTCGCCGGAGCCGGCTGGATGTGCGGCTCGTTGATGGTGGAGAAGTACTGGATCGCGGCGGCGATGGCGACCGGGGCGGTCACGAACACCTGGCCGGCCAGGGTACCCAGGAAGCCCACGGTGCTGGCGCCGATCAGGCAGCCGGCCACCGGGCCGACACCGAACATGGTGGCCAGGGGGGCAGTCGCAGCGGCGAAGACGACACCGCCGATGACGCAGCCGAGCGCCGCGCCACTGATACCACCGACCAGGGTGCCAATGGTGGCACCGGTGGCGATGGTGTCCTTCATACGGTTCCAGGCGGCCTGCTCACGGTCGTAATCCGACTTCCACGGAGCCTGGTCCTCGTAGGGGAGTGCAACCGGCTTGTAGACCGCGTGGTCCATGTCGAGCTGCGGGGTCACGGTCACGGTGTGGGGGTCGCTGATCTGCGCGGCGATCGGGAACTCGAAGTCGTCAACGCGGAAGTTCAGCGGCATACCAGCCACGACGGTGCCGTTGGAGGCCTTGAGCTCCAGGTTGCCGTTATCGACGACCAGCGAACCAGCGTCAGTGTGCAGGATGCTGCTGTCGCCGTTACTGGTGATGGCGTAGTTGATGGCGCCGTTGTCGTCGGCGGCCGGAGCGGCGTTCACGGTCCCGGCGGTGATGCCCAGGGCGGCGACGGCCAGTGCCGCGGTGGCGGCGAATTTCCTCATCAGCATTTGTAGAAACCTCATCGAAGAGCTCGGGGGGACATGTCGAATCGAAATGGAGAACAGCTAACGAGCGGTGAACCCATCGTGTCCGTCCGTTCAAATTTTGTTCACCAAGTCGATCGTGCGGTCTGCAAGGTAGTGGAAACGCGCTGCAAGGGAAAGGTTTTGACGCAGATATGCGATCCCCCTGTCCGTTACCCGGAGCAGTCCATGTGATGAAGGTCACATGCGTCGCGTGGAAAGTCGTGACGCTGGTCGCACGAATGTCACGGCAGGACCGTGGAATTACGACATTTCGGCCGAGCGGCCGCCTTTCAATTACGTGCGTTTGTTTCAACAGGATGTCCGATTCCGCGCACAACGACCGCCCGGCTGGTGTAGAGAAGGCAACTTCCCGTACCCATCGCGGGCGGACGCCCCGGCCGACGTAGTGTTTCCGTGTGCGACTGCTCGTAACCGGCGGCGCCGGGTTCATCGGCGCGAACTTCGTTCATCAGACCGTGACTGCACGTCCCGGTGTCCATGTCACCGTGCTGGACAAACTCACCTATGCGGGCAACCGCGCCTCACTCGACCCGGTCGCGGACCGAATCGAGTTCGTGCACGGCGACATCGCCGACACCGCGTTGGTGGATCGCCTGGTGGGTGGTGTGGACGCAGTGGTGCATTTCGCCGCCGAATCACACAACGACAATTCGCTGGCCGACCCATGGCCGTTTGTCCAGACCAATATTGTCGGCACCTATTCGCTGCTCCAGGCGGTGCGTCGCCATCAGGTGCGCTACCACCACATCTCCACCGACGAGGTGTACGGCGATCTGGAACTCGACGACCCCTCGGCATTCGGCGAGAACACCCCCTACAACCCGTCGAGTCCGTACTCGGCCAGCAAGGCCTCGAGCGACATGCTGGTCCGCGCCTGGGTGCGGTCGTTCGGAGTGCGGGCCACAATCTCCAACTGCTCCAACAACTATGGGCCATACCAGCATGTGGAGAAGTTCATCCCGCGGCAGATCACAAGTCTCATCGACGGTGTCCGCCCCCGCCTGTACGGCGCTGGTCACCAGGTGCGCGACTGGATCCACGTGGACGACCACAACAGCGCGGTCTGGGAAATCCTGGAACGCGGCCGCATCGGCCAGACCTATCTGATCGGCGCGGACGGCGAGCGCGACAACAAGTCCGTGGTGGAGCTGATCCTGGAGGCATTCGGCCGTGCCCCAGACGATTTCGATCATGTCACCGACCGTCCCGGCCACGATCTGCGCTACGCCATCGACGCCTCCCTGCTGCGCACCGAACTCGGCTGGGAGCCGCGGTACCGTGATTTCCGCCAGGGCCTCGCGGCCACGATCGACTGGTACCGCGACAACGAATCCTGGTGGCGTCCACAGAAAGCCGAGACCGAATCCGCCTACATCGCCGCGGGCGAAAAGGTCATCTAGCCGCTGCGGCCGGACCGCGAACTAGGCCCAGTCCTGCCGGTAGTCCGCCCAATCCTGTTGAGTGGCCGCGAAATCCACATAGAGCGCGACCCCGAATGCCGCGCGGTCGCGCGCGGTGCGGCCCAGCCCCAGGCGCACGCCGCGCAGCGCGGCGGCGACGGTCTCGGCCGCACCGTGATGGGCCGGGTTCTCGGCCCAGAAGGCGGGCAGCCCCATGAGCAGATCCGTGCCGGGCGGCGTGACCTGCAGGGCCAGACTGGTCTGCTGGGCGACATATCCGCCGTACAGTGCGCGGGTCGGCATGGCGGTGTCATAGGACATGACGGCGATTTGATCCACCCGCCGGGCCACCTCCGCGAAATAGGCTTGTGACCACCATTTCCCGTGATCGAACAAGGCCACGCCGAGCGAATGCAATCCGGGTAGCGGATCGATAACCGGAGCGGAGACCGACAGCACTGCGTGCCGGGCCGAAGTGATGGTGCGGACCTGATCCAGGATGATGGTATAGCCGCCCGATCCCGAGCGCACCGGTTCGAAATCGAAGTGAATACCGTCGAATCCGAGATCGAGTACCTGCGACGATGTCGTGACGACATGATCGCGGGTCCTCGGATCATCGGTATTCAGACCGTCGAATTCGGGAGTGAGCACATCTCCGAGCCACGCCTGTACGCGAATTCCGGGCAGCGTCCGATGCACGGCCTCGAGGAACCAGCGGGCCTGTGGATAGAGCTCGGGGGACAGCGTGCCGTCATTGTCGAGCGGCCCGGTGTGCACGTAGAGATCCTTGATCCCGGTCCCCGCCAGCAGAATTCCCAGCTGGGCGATATCGGCGTCGGATTTACGGCCGTCGACCCAGGCGTGCCCCAGCCAGACGGCGTCGTGGCCGCGGGTGCGGGTATCGTCCCGCAGGGTGCCGGCGTCCTGCAGGCGCAGGAACACTGCGGCCGCCGCGACGGGAGTCAGCAGGATGGCGACAATGATCAGCAACACCACGGCAATTCGCCGCGTCCGTGACCATCGACGCCATCGGACTCCCCAGCGGGTCATCCCCAGACGATAGTCGAATACTTGATCACCGCTGCGATGAGCGCGACCGAGGTGGCCGTCACCACCGTGATCGCCGCGCCGCGCACCGGGACCCGGCCCGCGGCGTCGGTGAGCCGCAGCGGCATCCAGCGCAGCACCACCGCCAGGCCGAGCACCGCCAGCGGCACGAAGTAGCGGCCCTGCACCCCGTCGATGATGAAGTAACCGACCGGTGTGAAGGACATGTACAGCGTCACGTAGATCATGGCCACGCTGGCCGCGACGGTCAGCAGCACCAGCCAGGTGCGCGCGCGGTCTGCGCCGCGCGCCGGGAAGCGCTCGGCCGCACCGATGCTCATGGTGAAGGCCAGCAGGCTCGCCAGGATGGTGAGCGCGGGCACCTCGACATAGGAGAAGCCGAGCGCGCCGAAGAACTGGGTGAACCAGAGCTGGTCGCGGCGGGCGATGCTGTCGCCGAATATCTGCAGGAAGTGCACCGGGTCGGTGAGGATGCCGTGCAGCTGGTCGCCCGGACGCACTGTGCCCCACTGCTTCTCGGGCCGCATCAGGCTCATGCCGTCCCCGGTCGGGGCGGCGATCTTCATCCACACCGCGAACGAGATCGCGCCGACGCCCGCGGCCACCCACGGCAGCGCCCGCTGCCACACGGCGATTCGCTCGGTGCCGCCGAAGCCGAAGCGGCGCACCGGGATGAGCACGGTGAGCATGGCGATCAGGACATAGGTCGGCTTGCACACCGGCAGTAGCACGGTGGTGGCCAGCGCGGCCACCGTCTCCGGCCGAGTGAGCCGCTCGCCGAGGAACAGGCCCTTCACCACCAGCGCCGACACCAGCAGGGCCAGCGCATTGGTGACGGTGTCCGCGGTGACGGTCCCGGCCTGGAACAGCGCGATGGGCAGCACCGCGACGGTGAAGGCCAGCCACTGCACCCGGTGCCCGCGTAGCACGCGCAGCGCGAAACCGACGATCACCAGGTAGGCGATCAGCCCGGCCCAGCGAGTGGCCAGCACCATGCCGCCGACACTGAGGTCGAAGGTCTCGGCGATGCGGATGCCCGCGGCGGGCGGCAGGTACGGAACGGGGGAATAGGCAGCGGTATTGGTGAACCACACCTGCTTGGTCTGATCGGAGACCGCGGCCCCGCCGAGCTGGTCGTAGGCGTGCGGATCCGCGACCATGGGCTCCGGCTCATCCGGATTGCCCTGATAGTCGTTGAAGGCGTAGTGCATCAGCGCGTCGATGCTGACCGGCACGTCGCCGCCCCACGCCGGGCCGCGATCGTCGTGGATCTTCTCGGGCAGGAAGCCGCCGTGCGCGACCTGGTAGGCCCGGCCGAACTGGGTGATCTCGTCGTGGCCCCAGAACGGGGGCGTCAGCACCGACCACACCGCGCCGAAGATGCCGGCGATCAGCACGAAAACCACGGTGGCCGAACCGAACCGCCGCTCGACGTCGATCACCGCGCGCCGCAGCCCCGCCGTCTTCGGCGCGGGAGCGGCCGGTTCCGGCGCCGTGATGGTCGTGCTGTCGTTCACTTCGGTAACCACGGTGTCCGATTCTGCTTTGCCGTCGGGATTCTGCCCGGCAAGCCGCACCGTCATCGCAGCGAACCGCCCGGCCGGGCATCGGGGCCGGTCTCGCCGACCGCCGAATAACGCAGGTACATCAGGCGGGCGGCCTCGTGCCGGGAGCGACGGATGCCGTCCAGGATCAGGCCGGCGGTCCAGGCCAGGCTGCCGAGCAGCAGCAGCGTGAAGCCGAGGAACAGCGTCGGGAACCGCGGGACCTGGTGAATCTCATAGAACTCGATCACGATCGGCGTGATGAGGATGACCGAGACGATCCAGGCCAGCGTGCCGAACAGGCCGTAGAAGGCGACCGGTCGCTCGTGCCGGGCCAGGCCGATGATCAGGCGCAGGATCTTGAAGCCGTCGCTGTAGGTGCGCAGCTTGGATTCGCTGCCGGCGGGCCGATCACGAAACCCGACCGGAACCGCCGTCTGGGGGACCCGCAGGTGCTGCGAGTGCACGGTCAGCTCGGTCTCGATCTCGAACTCCCGCGACACCGCCGGGAAGGACTTCACGAATCGGCGGGAGAAGACACGGTAGCCGCTGAGCATGTCCTCGACGTTCTCACCGAAGACCTTGCCCACCACGCCATTGAGGATCTTGTTGCCGGTCTCGTGCCCGGCCCGGTACGCCGAGCCGGCCTCGACCTCGCGGCGCACGCCCAGCACGTGGTCGTACGGACCCGCCAGCAGGGTGCGGATCATCTCGGGGGCCGCGGCGGCGTCGTAGGTGTCGTCGCCGTCGACCATCAAGTAGACATCGGCCTCGATGTCGGCGAAGGCGCGCCGCACCACATTGCCCTTGCCCTTGCGGTTCTCGGTCCGCACGATCGCCCCGGCCGTGCGCGCCTTCTCGGCGGTCGCGTCCGTGCTCAGGTTGTCGTAGACGTAGACGACTATGCCCGGGACGGCGGCCTTGAGGTCGGTGACGACCTTTGCGACGGCGGCCTCTTCGTTGTGGCACGGCACAATGGCGGCAATACGAAGCTCGGTGGAGTCCACCCGGTCAATCCTCTGATCGGAGGCGAATATGAACACCGGGAGGGTACCCGACCTTCACAGGTATAGGGGTGCGGCGGGTTACGGTACCGTCGGCCGGTGCCTGCGAACGAGTCCACGGCGGTGGATGAACCCACCCCGAATGCCTCTCTGACCGGCAAGGTCCGTGCCCTGCTGCAGCGGGGCGGGGCATTTCTGGTGGTCGGCGCGATCGGCTTCGTGGTCGATGCGGGCACCTACAACCTGCTGGTCTTCCTCGGCGGCGAGGGCCCTCTGTTCCACGCCCCGCTGGTCGCCAAGATCATCTCCATCGGGGTGGCCACGGTGGTCACCTATTTCGGCAACAAGTGGTGGACCTACTCCGATCACCGGGGCGATACCGGGGCGCGGCACATCCTCGTCTACGCGCTGCTGAATGTGCTGGCCATCGGCCTGCAGCTGGGGTGTCTCGGATTTTCACGCTACGTTCTCGGGCAGGACAGTCCGTTGGCGGACAACGTTTCCGGGACTCTCATCGGCCAGGCGGTGGCCATGGGCTTCCGATTCTGGGCCTACGGCAAATTCGTCTTCACCAATCCATCCTCCAGAACGAACAACGCTTGATCACCCGCCGGAGCGAAGCGGAGGCCAATAGGCACTGATATTCTCGCCCCGCCGAGCAAGACAGTGACAGTGGCCGTGCGACCACGTCGGATGAGCCGGTGTCTTAAGTATTCAAAGGATGTCGAGGGATTCATGGATGCGTCGGCTGGGCAGGCCGTGACCGAAACCGAGGACCGCGAGAACGTCGAGGAGGCTCCCGCCACGCTGAGCGCGGAACTCACCACGCCGGAGCGGCTGGTGCTGGCCCGCGGCATCTTCTGCGGACCCGCGCCGAAGATCAGCGACGACCTGTACGCGGTCGCCAAGGGCAAGGTCACCCGTGAGCGGCAGACGCTACGCCTGGAAAAGGGTGCGTCGGTCAACACCAATACCTACTTCGGGCGCTTCGCCGCCGCCTACTGGCAGCGCTGGACCAAGGTGACCGAGGTCGAGGTGGGGATGACCCTCGAGGCGACCGGCAAGGTGCGGATCCGGCTGGCCGCGTCCGATATCGCCGGACACCGGCGGGTGGTCGACACCGCCGTGGTCAAGGAGACCGGCCGGGTGGTGCTGCGCGCACCGCTGGACATGTACATCGACGGCGGCGCGCTGTGGCTGGAGATCGAGGCCCTCGGCGGCGAGGCCGTGATCACCGATCTGGAGTGGAGCGCGGCCGCGCCCGAACAGTTGCGCCCGGTGGCCATCGCCATCTGCACCTTCAACCGCGCCCAGGACTGCGCCGATACCGTTGCGGCCCTGGCCTCCGACACCACCGTGCTGTCGCTCATCGACGCCGTCTACGTGGTCGACCAGGGCACCGACCTGGTGCAGGACCAGACGCTGTTCACCGAGACTCGGCCGAAGTTCGGCGACAGGCTGCGCTACATCCGGCAGCCGAATCTCGGTGGCGCGGGCGGATTTACGCGCGGCCTCTACGAGGTGTCGGGCGCCAACGAGCACGCCGACGTCATCCTCATGGACGACGACATCCTGTGCGAGCCGGAAACGGTGCTGCGGCTCAACGCCTTCGCCAATCTGACCGTGGAACCCACCCTGGTGGGCGCGCAGATGCTGTTCCTGTTCAACCCCGACTACCTGAATGTCGGTGCGGAGGAGACGAATCTGGGCAAGCTGCGCCACGGCCAGAAGGTGGCCAAGGCGCTGCGCAACACTTCCATGCTCAAGAAGCACCAGGAACGCCGCGTGGACGCCGGCTACCAGGCCTGGTGGACCTGCCTCATCCCGGCCGAGGTGGTCAAGAAGATCGGGCTGCCGGTGCCGATCTTCTTCCAGTGGGACGACGTGGAATACGGCCTGCGCGCGCGGGAGAACGGTTTCGTCACCGTCACCCTGCCCAACGCCGCGGTGTGGCACGCCGACTTCTACTGGAAGGACTTCGACGACTGGGCGCGCTACTTCTCCTCGCGCAACTCGCTCATCGTCTCCTCGCTGCACCACGACCTGGACGGGAAATCCATTACCCGCCAGCTACTCCGGGAGATCGGCGAGTACCTGGTCGGCATGCAGTACGGCCTGGCGCACACCACCCTGCAGGGCATCGAGGACTACCTGCGGGGTCCGGAGATCCTGCGCGACGGCGGTATCGAGGCGCTGGCCAAGGCCCGTGGCTCACGCTCGGACTACCCGGAGACCGTCAAGCATCCGGCCGCCACCTCCACGGTCCCGAACGCGCACCTGCATGTTCGCCGCGCCGGCGGCGAGCCGAGCCACCCGCTGCTGGTGCTCTACAAGCGCGCCCTCAACCAGTGGACCGGCCGCGTCATCCCCGGCCCGGTCGCGGTCACCCGCGAGGACGCCCACTGGTGGCACGTCGGCCTGTTCAACCACGTGGTCGTCACCGACGCCTCCCAGTCCGGCGTCCGGGTCCGCGTGCGCGACAAGGAAACCGCCCGCCGCCTGCTGCTCCGCACCGTCCGCGTGCTCCGTCAGCTCCGCAAGGACCTCCCCGACCTGCAGCGCCGCTGGCGAGCCGCGATGCCGGAACTCACCAGTCGCGAAAACTGGGAACGCCTCTACGGAATCGACTAGCGGCCAAGATATTCGAGCGATCGTGGCCCGGGACCCCGTGTCCCGGGCCGTGTTTCGTCTCAGCGGCGTGCGGGCTGCTCCGGACCGCCATCCTCGGTGGCCGTCCAGCCGATCACCACCCGATGCTGGACGAGCTGCCCCGCGAAGGCCGGATTCACCGGATCCACCAGCAGCGACACCACATCCACCGCCGCCGCCTCGGGTGCCTGCGCCTGCGACATATCGGTGAACCACGGCCGCGAGGCCTCGGTATCCACCAAACCCGGACATGCCGCGCCGATGAAGACATCGCGCCCCGCCTCGCGGGCGAAGATCCGGACCGCGGCGACCTGCCCGATCTTGGACGGGTAGTTGACGGACCCCGGCCAGCCCGCCGTGTGGTCCTTGTCGTTCTCGACCAGCTCGGCGTAATCGAGCATGACTCGGTCGAGGTCGTCGAGGGTCATGACGTCGGTGTCGAACAGGTGGTGCAGGCTCGGATCCAGATAGCGCAGGCTGCCGAAAGCGCTCGCCACGACCAGGAATCGGCTGCCGGACCGCAGCAGCGGCCCGAACTCGCGGATCATGCGGGTGGCACCGAGGTTATTGGTGTTCACGAACTCGCGAATCGTCTCGGCGTCACTGCGTTCCGCGGTGCGCCGCGCTGCCGCGTTGGAAACCACGATATCGATTCCGCTGTGCCGTTCCCGGATCAGCCGGGCCGCGACCGCCACGCTTTCGTCATTGCCGACATCCAGAACCAGTGGCGCCGCACCGGGAATCCCGGCCGCCGCCTCCGCGACCCGCTCGGCGTCGCGTCCGGTGACATAGACGGTGGAACCTGCCTCGAGCCGCTCGGCCAGCCGGGCCGCGACGGCCCGCCCCAGCCCTTGGTTCGCACCTGTTACGAGGGCAATGGTCATGTGTCTGGTCAACCATGCGGGACGGAACGTATTCCCTTGTGCGCCAACCAGCCTCGGCTGAGCGAGCTCAGTCGAGGTAGCCGAGCGGGGTCAGAGGAACAGGTCCGTGGTGAGCGGACCGTCGCCGGGCACCACGCGGTACTTGTCGAGATCGGTGATGCCGTGTGCGGCAAGGACTTCGTCGTCGATGAAGAAGTTGCCGGTGGTGTCCTTGGCGGGCGAGGTGAGCACCAGGTAGGCGGCGTCGGCGTAGATGTCCGGCGTGCGTGAGGTGGCGACCATCTCCTCGCCGCCGAGCAGGTTCTTCACCGCCGCGGTGGCGATGGTGGTGCGCGGCCACAGCGAGTTCACGCCGATCCCGTACTTGCGCAGTTCCTCGCTCAAACCCAGTGTGGTGAGCGACATTCCGTACTTGGCGATGGTGTAGCCCAGTGCCGTGCCCGCCCACTTCGGATCCAGGTTCAGCGGCGGCGACAGGGTGAGGATGTGCGGATTGCGACCGGCCTCGGCGGATTCCCGCAGCGCCGGGATGCTGAGCTTGGACAGCAGGAAACTGCCGCGGCAGTTGATGTCCTGCATGAGGTCGTACTTCTTCATCGGCAGGGACTCGGTGGGGGACAGATCGATGGCCGAGGCATTGTTCACCACCATGTCGATGCCGCCGAAGCGCTCGATGGTCTGCCGGACCGCGTCCGCCACCGCCTCGTCGTCGCGTACATCGCCCAGGTACTTCAGCACGGTGCCGCCCGCCTGCTCCAGTTCGGCAGCCGCGGTATGAATGGTGCCGGGCAATTTCGGGTGTGGCGCATCGGTTTTCGCGATGATGGTGATGTTCGCGCCGTCGGCCGCCGCCCGCTTGGCGATCTCCAGCCCGATGCCGCGACTCCCGCCCGACATGATCATGGTCCGGCCCGCCAGCTGCTTCGATGCTTCGGTCATGGATCCGCTCCTGTCCGCTGTTGTGTCGCCCCGTGTCCGATCATCCGCGCCCGGGTGACCCGGCGGGGCGGAACTCTCGCATCTCGGACAGTAAGCCAGAAATCGGCGCTATGCAACAAGGTGCATATAACCAGCTGCGATTCCAGGCAGCGCCCAGGGTGGTCATCCCGCCACCCCGGGCGCCGCGCCGGTCAGTGCTGCTTGCCGCCGCGCTCCTTGTACATGCGCCGCTGGCTCTTGTTGATGTCCTTCCACACCTTCTTGCGCTCGGCCTGGAGGCGGGCGTCGGTGCGGGAGGCCAGCCAGTCGTTCTCGCGGCCGAGCTTGCGGTAGCTGTCGAGGCGACGCCGGGGCAGGGCTCCGGCATCGATGGCCGCCAGCACCGCGCAACCCGGTTCGGTCTCGTGCCCGCAGTCGGCGAAACGGCAGTCCGCGGACAGGGATTCGATATCGCTGAAGGTCCGCCCGAGCCCCTCGGCGGCATCCCAGAGCCCGACCGACCGCAGCCCCGGGGTGTCGATGAGGGTGCCGCCGCCGGGCAGTGGGCGTAGTTCACGGTGCACGGTGGTGTGCCGCCCCCGCTTGTCGCCCGCCCGCACCGCGTTGGTGGCGAAGACCTTCGCGCCCAGCAGCGCATTGGCGAGCGTGGACTTGCCCGCACCCGACGGTCCGATCAGCGCGACCGTGCCGAACAGCAGCGGCATCAGGGCGTCCATCCCGGCCCCGGAGGCGGCGCTGACCGCCAGCACCGTCACACCGGGCGCGGCAGAGCGCACGGCGTCGATCGGAATATCGTGCGCCAGATCGGCTTTGGTGAGCACCACGGTCGGCTGGGCGCCGGATTCCCAGGCCAGCGCGAGCAGCCGCTCGATGCGCCCGAGATCGACATCCCCGTCGCCGGCGGTGCACACCAGCACGGTGTCCACGTTCGCGGCCAGCACCTGATTGGCCGATTTGGCGCGGGCATCGGGCTGCCCGGACACGGCGGCCCGGACAATGGCGGTGCGGCGTGGCAGCAGGGCGCGTACGGTGCGCCCGGCGTCGATGGCCACCCAGTCGCCGGTGCACAGCCCGCTGACCTCGGAGTCCGAGCGGGGGAGCCGGGCCCGCACCACTGCGGCCGTCAGGCGGCTCTGGTAGTCGGCGGTGGGGAGCGGTGCCGCGATATCGCATTCACTGCGATCCATGCGGATCACGCGGGCCGGAATCAGATCGTCACCCAGCAGCGGCAGGTAGTCGGCGGCGAGGGTGGCGTTCCAGCCATAGGAAACGAGCAGGTCGAAATCGACCGAAGACATGTGTGGAGTCCTTTGACGGGCCGAGCCCGAATCACGGACTCAGCGAGAGGAATTCGAGGTGGATGCGCGTGGGGCGGACACTCGCCCGGGCACGGCAATCCGCACTGCCGTCGTCACGTAACTCCACCTCCCATCTCTCCTCATGCCGTCACCGTGGTGACCGCGCCGAACAAGAACGGGGACAACCTTGTCAGGCTGTCCCCATCGGTGCAACGTATTTTCCCGGTCAGGATTTCGGCTTGTCGAACTGCTCGCGGCGGCCCATCCGCTGCAGGCGCAGCCACTCCATGAGCCCGGCCGGATCCTTCTGCTGCACCAGGAAGAACCATCCGAAACGGGCGACCTCCTGCGGCAACAGTTTTCGCATGCCCGGCTGCGCCATCAGGTAGCCGCGGTTGCGGTAGGTGAAATGCCGCTTGATCGGATCGTCCGGGTACTGGGTGTGCATGCGGCCGCCCAGAATCGGCTTGAACTCGGCCGATCCGTTCGGGTGCAGGTACGCGGTCTGCAGGCAGGTGCCGAACGGCAGCCCCGAACGCACCAGCCGCCGGTGCACCTCCACCTCGTCGCCACGCACGAACAGCCGCAGATCCGGCACACCGATCTTGTCCACGGCCTCGGCCGAGATCAGCGCCCCGTTGAACAGCGAGGCGATCCCGGGCAGGAAGTCCTCGTCACCCAGCTCCGACCGCAGCCGCCGCCACACCACGCCCCGGCGCAGCGGGAAGGCCAGCCGATCCGGGTCGTCGATATCGGCCACCACCGGCGACACCTCGACCAGCCCATGCCGCTTGGCACAATCGAACAGCGTGGCGAGCACGTCCGGCCCGTCGGGGCGACCGTCGTCATCGGCCAGCCACACCCAGTCCGCGCCCATGGTGAGCGCGTGCAGCATGCCGAGCGCGAACCCGCCCGCGCCGCCCAGATTGTGTTCCGAACCGACGTAGGTGGTTTCCATGGGCTGCTGCTTCACCAGCTCGCCGACCTCGGCCTCATTGCCGTTGTCCACCACGATCAGGTGGTCGATCGGCCGGGTCTGGCTGCCCAGCACCTTCAGCGACTCGGCCAGCTGCTCCTGGCGTTTGTGCGTGACCACGATGGCGACGATGCGCGCATCATCGCCATAGACGGGGGCGGACTGTTCACTCATGCGGGATTCCGTTCCGGTTCACGTTCACGTTCCAGATCCCGCAGCACCTGCGCCACGTGATCACCCGCCTCCGGGCCCTCGTAGGCTCGCACGACATCCTCGATGTCGCCCTGCATGCGAATCTGCCCGTGATCGATCCACATCGCGGAATCGCACAGCTGCGCCAGGAATTCATTGGAGTGGCTGGCGAAGACGAGAATGCCCGAGCGCGAGACCAATTCCTGCAGCCGGACCCGGGCCTTCTTCATGAACTCCGCGTCGACCGCGCCGATGCCCTCGTCGAGCAGCAGGATCTCCGGGTCGATCGAGGTGACCACGCCCATGGCCAGGCGGACGCGCATACCTGTCGAGTAGGTGCGCAACGGCATCGCCAGATAGTCGCCCAGTTCGGTGAATTCGGCGATCTCGTCGATCTTGGCGAGCATCTGCCTGCGGCTCTGCCCGAGGAAGAGCCCGCGAATGATGATGTTGTCGTAGCCGGAGATCTCCGGGTCCATGCCCACGCCGAGATCGAAGACCGGAGCCACCCGCCCGCGGATGCGCGCGCTGCCGCGGGTCGGTTCGTAGATGCCCGAAAGCAGCCGCAGCAGTGTGGATTTGCCCGCGCCATTGTGGCCGACCAGGCCCACGCGATCGCCTTCCTGCAGCGACAGCGTGATATCCCGCAGCGCCTCGACGACCACCACATCGGATTGATTGCGCCCGATGGCGCCGCCGGCCGAACCGAGCACCGCCTTCTTCAGCGATCGGGATTTGGCGTCGAAGATCGGGAATTCCACCCACGCGTTCTGGGTCTCGATACTCACATGGTCGGTCATTGAGCCTTCACACCCAGTAGGGGACTCGGGAACGGAACTTCTTCATCGCCAGTATCGCGACTATCCAGCCGACGATGGTGATCGACAGCACCACCACCCAGCTGCGCAGGTGGATCGGGTCGCCCAGCAGGGGCGCGCGCACGATCTCGAGATAGTGGAAGGTGGGGACGAGCTCGGCCAGCTTGGCGCGATCGCTCGCGGTGCCCGACAGCGCCGAGGTCTTCCACATGACCGGAGTGAGGACGAACAGCATGAGCGTGGTGCTGCCCAGGATCGGCGCCAGATCGCGGTAACGGGTGCTGAAGATGCCGAAAACGATCGTCACCCAGATGGCATTGAGGAACAGCAGCAGCAGACCCGGAATCGCGAGCAGGGCCGACCAGTGCAGGTGCCGCCAGATGCTGAAGGCGGCCACCATCACCACGTAGATGATCAGGTTGTGCGCGAAGAACAGGAACTGCCGCCACACCAGGCGGTACACGTGCACGCTCAGTGCCGACGGCAGCTGCTTGATGAGGCCCTCATTGGCGATGAAGACATCCGAGCCCTCGAGAATGCTGGCATTGATCACATTCCAGACGATCAGGCCGACAGTCACATAGGGCAGATAGGAACTCAGCGACTGCCCGAAGAGGGTGGCGTAGAGGACACCCATCGCGGCCGCCTGCAAACCGGTGGCGATGGTGATCCAGAACGGACCCAGCACCGAGCGCCGGTATCGCTGCTTGATGTCCTGCCAGCCGAGCGCCAGCCACAGCTCACGCTGGGAGAATCCGTCGCGGAAATCCTTGAATGCGCGACCGAAGGACTGGGAGTCCGACACGAGCGGCACCGGTTCATTGTCCGGGCGCACGTCGGTCATCGCCGAGTCGGGGGGAGCAGCAGCAGGCACAGCACCCGACCTTAGCCGAATTATTTTGCCCTCCGCTTCGCTACGGGCGGGTTCGCGGTGTTGGAGGTCTCGTTCTTCCCTCCTCCGCTCCCCCGCTCCAAGGCGGAGGTCTGTTCCAGCCGCAGACCAGAACGAGACGTGCCGCGAACTCACGGCGTACGCCTCCGAACAGTTGATTCAGAGGTACTGGCCGCCGCCGGGATTCTGCTGGCCGCGCGAGTCGCCGTGGCTCATGCCCGGGGGCAGCGCCTGGCGCATCTGCTCGAGCTGGGCGCGCGCGGCCATCTGCTGAGCGAACAGCGCGGTCTGGATGCCGTGGAACAGACCCTCCAGCCAGCCCACCAGCTGGGCTTGGGCGATGCGCAGTTCCGCGTCGGAGGGGACGGTGTCGTCGGTGAAGGGCAGCGCCAGCCGCTCGAGCTCCTCGCGGAGTTCCGGGGCCAGGCCGGTTTCCAGCTCACGGATGGAGGTGCGGTGGATTTCGCGCAGCCGGGTGCGGGAGGCGTCGTCCAGCGGTGCGTGCCGGACCTCCTCGAGCAGCTGCTTGATCATGGTGCCGATGCGCATGACCTTCGCTGGCTGCTCCACCATGTCGGCGAGCGACTCCTCTTTGTCGTGCGCGTCGCCCGACTCGCCCGAAAGATCCTCACCGACAACCTGTCCGGTGATCTCCACCGGGTCCCCGCCGATCTGCGCCGCCGCCGGGATGAACAGCGGCTTTCCCTCGGGACCGATCACGACGATGGATTCCGGAACCCCATCCGATTGCGTCATGCCCCCCATCCTGCCGAACTTCCCCCGAACCCGCTAAGCGCCGCCCCAAGTTCGTAACACGCCGAAGATGCGACACGAAGGGACAAGTCGAGGTGGTTCGCGGCCAAGCGCGGGGAGGCGGAGCGCTCGATTCTGGACCGCGGCTGGAACAGACCTCCGCCTTGGAGCGGAGAGCGGAGCGGAGGAGCGGAGGAGGCAAGAATCGATACCTCGGGGCCGCGAACCCGCCCCGGAGCGAAGCGGAGGGGCAAAACAAATACAGCCCCGTCCAGTTTGTACGGTAGGCGCAGGTCGTCCTGGTCCTCGATGGTTGCTTCCCTCCCTACCGTTACCTTGTTGTGCCCTCTCCCTTTAGAGTGGCCACCATGACTTACGACGTCGCAAGGGTGCGGGGCCTCATACCGTCCCTGGGCGACGGCTGGATCCACCTCGACCCGCAAGCGGGCATGCTGGTCCCGGATTCGGTATCCCGGGCCGTCTCAACAGGTTTCCGGACCTCCGCCTTCTCGCACAGCAATCGGCACGGCGCGGCCAAGCGCAGCGCCGCGATCCTGGAGGCCGCGCGCGAGGCCGTTGCCGATCTCGTCGGCGGCGATCCGGCGGGCGTGGTGCTCGGACCCGATCGCGCGGTGCTACTGGCCTGGCTGGCCGAATCGCTGAGCTCCCGGCTGGGTCTGGGCACCGGGATCGTGCTGTCGCGCCTGGATGACGAGGCGAATGTCGCACCGTGGCTGCGGATAGCGAATCGCTATGGCGCGCACGTGCGCTGGGCGGAAGTGGAGATCGAGACCTGCGAGATGCCGGCCTGGCAGTTCGAGGAGCTGATCGGACCCACCGCCCGGCTGGTAGCGCTGACCGCCGCTTCACCCATCGTCGGCTCTGCGCCCGCGGTGCGGGTGGCCGCGGACCGCGTGCACGAGGTCGGCGGGCTGCTGGTCGCCGACTGTTTCGGCGCCGCGCCCTACGCGCTCCTCGACATCGACGAACTCAATGCCGACGTGATCGCGCTGAGCGCGCCCGCCTGGGGTGGTCCGCAGATCGGCGCGCTGGTCTTCCGCGAT
Source organism: Nocardia sp. NPDC046763 (assembly GCF_040645495.1). NCBI lineage: Bacteria > Bacillati > Actinomycetota > Actinomycetes > Mycobacteriales > Nocardiaceae > Nocardia > Nocardia sp. NPDC046763. The sequence continues at coordinate 470,609 of NZ_JBEYYI010000002.1, forward strand.
CCCGCGTTCCTGGACCGCATCCCGTCCATGTCGCTGAACCCATATGCCAAGGGCGCGGAACGGCTCGAGGTGGGCGGCCACCAGTACGCCCTGCTGGCCGGCCTAACCACCTCCATCGACTACCTGGCCTCGCTGGACGAGCGCGCCGAGGGCACTCGGCGCGAGCGCCTGGAACTGTCGATCACGTCCCTGCAGGACTATCACGACCATCTCTTCGAGCACCTGATGTCCGTGCTCGACACCATCCCGAACCTGACCGTCATCGGCCGCGCCTCCACCCGCATCCCGACGGTGAGCTTCACCATCTCGGGCACGCAGGCCGAGAAGGTCTCGGCCAAGCTGGCCGACGCCCGCATCGGCACGCTGAGCGGCTCCCACGGCGGCAGCCGCCTGCTCGACGCGCTGGGCGTCAATGATGAAGGCGGCGCCGTGACCGTCGGACTCGCGCCCTACACAACGAAATTCGAGATCGACCAGCTGGGCCGCGCGCTGGCGGCGCTGGATACCTAGAGCTCGCGGATCTGCAGGATCACCTTGCCGACCGTCTCGGCGGAATCCAGCAGGCGGTGGGCCTGGGCGGCGTCGGTGACCGGCACCTCCGCCGACACCACCGGCACGACGGTCCCGTCGGAGATGAGCGGCCACAGGTGGCGGCGCAGCTCGGTGATGATCTCCGACTTCGATCCCCGCCCGGTTTCGGGGCGGCGCCGCAGATTGGTGGCGTGAATCGATCCCCGCTTGCCCAGCAACGCGGCCAGATTCAATTCCGCGGTGACCCCGCCCTGCATGCCGATCACCACCAGGTGCCCGTCCTCGGCGAGCGCCTGGACATTCCGCTCCAGATACGCCGCGCCCATATTGTCGAGAATGATGTCCGCGCCCGGATATTCACTGTGCAGCGTGGTCACGAAATCGTGCTCGCGGTAATTGATCAGCACCGTCGCACCCAATTCGGCGCACCGGTCCAGCTTGTACTGGGAACCCGCCGTGACCGCGACCCGCGCGCCCAGCGCCCGCGCCACCTGGATGGCGTGGGTGCCGATTCCGCTGCCGCCCCCGTGAATCAGCAGCAACTGCCCGCTGTGCAGGCCCGCGGTCATCACCAGGTTGGACCACACCGTGGCCGCAACCTCGGGCAGCGCCGCCGCCGCGGCCACATCCAGTCCCTCCGGCACGGGCAGCAGCTGGGTCGCGGGCGCGACCACCCGCTCGGCGTAGCCGCCGCCGGACAGCAGTGCGCACACCGGATCCCCGGCCCGCCAATCCCGCACGCCCGGACCGACTTCCGCGACCACCCCGGACACTTCGAGGCCCAGAATCTCGCTGGCTCCCGGTGGCGGCGGATACAAACCCTGCCGCTGCAGCAGGTCCGCGCGGTTCACCCCCGCGGCCACCACATCGATCGCAACCTCGCCCGGTCCGGGCGCGGGCAGGTCGTCCACCTGCGCCCATTTCATGACCTCGGGCCCACCGAATCCGTCGAGCGTCACCGCATACATGAAAACGAGCGTACGGCCGGAGTTCACCGATTACTGTCAGGCCGTCCTCGGCGTGGGCCCAGCATCCTCTCAGCATCGGCCGTCACCGTGGAGCGGAGGGATTCGAAAGGAGATTCCATGATCACCACCCTGGCCGTCCTCGGCGGCATGGTCATCCTGGCGGCTATGGCGATGTCCGGATTCATGGCGACCGATGCGCCGCGTGCTCTGGTCCGTGTCCGTAAGCGCTGAACCGGGCCGCTGCGTAAACCCCGATAACGCCGCACGTCCGGGCCGGAAAGGTTACGCCCGCAGAAAGTAACTTCGACCCCCTCCGCACAGGGGTGGAAGGTACTAGCGTTCCGGGGCATGAGCAGTTTCGTCGATTTCCAGAACGAGATCTATCTCTCCGGCCTCGCGGGCATCGTCCCGGCGCTACCCATGACGGCGGCGGGCCTGGAGGAGAAAGCTCGGGAGGTACTGGATCCGGCGGCTTTCGCTTATGTGGCGGGTAGCGCGTCCACCGAACGCACCGCGCACGCCAATCTCGCCGCCTTCGAGCGGTACCGGCTGCTGCCGCGCATACTGCGCGGCGCCAGCGGGCCCGGGGCGCGCGACCTGTCGGTGGATGTGCTCGGAACCCGTTTGGCCGCACCGATTCTCACCGCGCCGATCGGCGTGCTGGGGTTGCTGCAGGAGCGCGGCGAGACCCTGGTCGCCGAGGTCACCCGGGAACTGGGCATCGGCATGTGCCTGTCCACCGCCGCCTCCTCCACCATCGAGGAGGTCGGCGCGCGGGCCGGCGACTGGTGGTATCAGCTGTACTGGCCCAATGACATGGAGCTGGCCCGCTCCTTCGTCGAGCGCGCCGAGAAGTCGGGTGCCAAGGCCATCGTCGTCACCGCCGACACCCCCAGCCTGGGCTGGCGGCCGCGCGACCTGCAGCTCGGTCACCTGCCGTTCCTGCACGGCAAGGGCATTGCCAACTATCTGTCCGATCCGGTCTTCCGCGCCAAGCTCAGCGCCCCGCCGGAGGAGAGCGAGGAGGCGATGCGGGCCGCGGTGCTCACCTGGATCGGGCTGTTCGGCAACCACGGTCTGCGCCCGGCCGACATCGCCCGGCTGCGGGACTGGACCGAACTGCCCATCGCGGTGAAGGGCGTGCTGCACCCCGACGACGCCCGCCAGGTGGTGGACGCGGGCGCGGACGCGGTGGTGGTGAGCAATCACGGCGGCCGCCAGGTGGACGGGGCGGTCGGCGCGCTGGACGCGCTGCCGACCATCGTGGCCACCGTCGGCGATCGCGCGGATGTGCTGTTCGACTCCGGCATCCGCACCGGCTCCGACGTCATGATCGCGCTCTCGCTGGGCGCCAAGGCCGTCCTCTACGGCCGCCCCTGGGTGTACGGCCTGGGCCTGGCCGGCGCCGACGGCGTGCGGCACGCGCTGCGCTGCCTGCTCGCGGATTTCGATGCGGCCATGGGACTTTCGGGCTGTACCAGCCTGCACGACCTGAGCCGGACCATGATCTCCACCTATCGCGTTTAGGCCGTCCCGGCGGAAGGAATCCTGCTGTGGGAACGCGTTCGTCCGGGCCGCGAGCTGAGGAGGAGCGATCAAACGCCGTCACAACAACGAGCCGGTGGCCGGTGGCCGGGCCGGGGCCGAACCGCGGTGGCTCACCCCGGAGCAGCAGCGCGCCTGGCGGGCCTACATGGACGGCAGCCAGCGGCTCATGGCCGACCTCAACCGGCAGCTACAACGCGACTGCGACCTGTCCTTCGCCGACTACCGCATCCTGGTGAAGCTGTCCGAGGCGCCGGGGCGCTCGCTGCGCATGAGTGATCTCGCCGACGGCGTGCTCTCCTCCCGTAGCCGGCTCACCCACCAGATCCGCCGCATGGAGGCCCAGCAGATGGTCCGCCGCATCGCCTGTGAGGACGACGGCCGCGGCGTGCTGGCCCAGCTCACCGCGGAGGGCATGCGGCGCCTGCGCGCCGCCGCACCCGGTCATGTCGCCGCGGTGCGCCGCTTCTTCGTGGATCTGCTCACCCCCCAGCAGCTGGCCGCCGTGGCCGCCGCCCTGGACCTGGTGAACCTGGCCGCCGACCACCGCGCCGGCGCCCCCGCGACAGCCGATCTCGACTGACGGGTCCACCCGAACCGGAAGTGGGAGGCAGACCGCACACGCCATCGGTTAGGATCGATCGCCTGGAAGCGTGGCAGAGCGGCCGAATGCACTCGCCTTGAAAGCGAGCGTCGTGAAAGCGACCGGGGGTTCAAATCCCTCCGCTTCCGCTGAGAACGTGCAGGTCAGACCCTGTTTTTTCGAGGGTCTGACCTCGCGGTCGACACTTGCGGTCAACAGGGCGGACATCGAGGGATGCCGACGGACCCAACCGAAACCGCGACACATGGGGTTGCGTCATGTCGACAATCCGCGTCCGCAAACGCGCCGACAAGTCCACCCACACGCAAATCTGCTTCCGCCACAACGGGGTACAGACGTCCGAGTCCGTCGAGGACCAACGCGACCGGCCTTCGCTGGAAAAGCTCCTCGACGAAGTCGGCCCCGATGAAGCGCGCCGATTTCTCGCGGCACAGGTCCGGGCCGCCGCCGATCAGACGGTACTGCTTGGTGATTGGCTTCCACCCGTATCGGATCGCTCACCCGTGCAGAGGACGGGACGATCGACCGCTATCACGCAATGACCCGCAACGATTTTGGCGAGGAACTGCTCCAGCTACCCCTGATCGCGCTGACCGAGACCCACATGACGAATTGGGTCAAAGCTCAGAAGAGTGCGGGTTCCAGCGGTAAAACCATTGCGAACAAACACGGATTTCTCGCGGGGGCGATGAAAGCCGCACTCGGCACGACAAGCCGGGGCTTGTCGGCATTGCGATCGATCTGTGTGTCCGGTGCCGGGCCAGCAGGGCCTCGCGCTGTTGCTGATGCTTCCAACCGTGGCCCTTCTGTGTCGTCGTGCGGCGGACGGCCATGGATGGTCCTCCTCGAATGGCCGAGGCGCGGACCGACAGCGCCGCCCGCCTGCCTGTCAATCGATGCTCTGCACTCGCAGGCGGATCGGTTCGTCGTCGATTGTGGTTTCGACGATGTCGCCGAGCAGCTGCCCCAAGAGGGCCTGGCTCGCGGGCAGGCTTTCCGAGTACCGGTCCGAGATTGCATCAGCTTCGCTGTCGGGCACGATCGTGTAGCGGAACTGCATGGCAATCGTGCCGTCATGATGGCGGGCGGTGGTGCCGTCCTCATTGACCTTGGTCAGGATGAGGCGCGATCCGACTAGCACGATCTTGGTCTTGGGGAGGAGGTTCACTCTCCACCTTTCCGTAGGCGGGCAAGGCCGGGGTTAGCTTGCCCGCCTTGGTATCTCGCAGTTTGCGGATGCCGTTTCAGGGTGGCGTGAACCGTCTGCCGTTGGCGGTGACGGTCAGTGGTGCGTAATGGTCGGCCCGGCCGTGGCACCGATCACGCCCGGAGCGAGATCCTTCTGCAGCTCGTCGTGATCAACGTGCACACGGCCGAGGGTGAATCCGCGGCCGGCGCCGCAGCCAGCACCGGTGTAGCAGTGGAAGCGGATCCATCCGCCGCCGGTCGACTTGCTCGCTGCCGCCCGCTGCAGCGCAAGCGCTCGCCGCCGCGTAGCTTCCCTCGGGCATCGCCGACCAGACGGGCGAGCGCGTCGCGATTCGCGGCGACGATGAGCACGCGGCGGCCGGCGCGCATGTCCACGTGGGCCGCGTCCGGAGTGGCGGATATCAGCGGTGAGCGCCGTAGGTGAGCGTGGCCAGGATGGCCGCCCACCAGTCGTCGCCTGGCCAGGCCTTGTGCGTGCCCTGCGCCGATCGGGCGGTTCCCGGCAAATGCGGACTGGTGGTCTCTGCTGAACGCCGAGCGGCGGTTTCTGGTAAATGTGGCTGGGTGGCCAGCCGTCGCATCGCGAGTCGCTTGTTCGGTGCCTTCGCGAGCGCTGCCCTCCTCGCCGGTGCGGCGACCATCGAAGCCCCACTCGCCTTGACCGATCCACCCGTGGAGACCGGCTCCAATGAGGAGTCCGCGCCGGGCCTCGATCCGGTCCACCCCGCCCAGGCGCGCATCGAACGGGTCGAGACCGTGGCCGGGAACCTGCTCGCCGTCTTCGTCGCCTCCCCGGCCATGGGCCGCACCGTCGAGGTCCAGGTACTGCTACCCGCGCACCGTGACAGCCCCCGTCCGACCGTCTACATGCTCGACGGCCGCAGCGCCGCACCCGATGTCAACAACTGGACCGGCCGCGGCGGCGCGCTGCCCTTCTTCGCCGACAAGAACGTGAATGTGGTCTTCACCCTCGGCGGCCCCGCCAGCTACTACACCGACTGGCGGCGCAGCGATCCCAAGCTCGGCACCAATCGGTGGGAGACCTTCCTGACCCGCGAGCTGCCGCCGCTCATCGACGCCCGCTTCGGCGGGGACGGCATGAACGGCCTGGAGGGCGTCTCCATGGGCGCGGAGGCGGCCATGATGCTGGCCACCCGCAATCCGGGCCTGTATCGCGCGGTGGCGGCGCACAGCGGCTGCTACGCAATGAGTTCCGACTTCGGGCAGGCGCAGGCCCGGGCCGTGGTCGGGACGTTCGGCGGGGATCCGGACAATATGTTCGGCCCGTCCGACGATCCCCAGTGGGCCGACCACGACGTGCTGGCCCGGGCGGAAGCCTTGCGCGGCAAGGCGATCTACCTGTCGTCCGGCAGCGGGCTGCCCGGGGAACACGACACTCCGGGCAATCCGGACCTGCGCAACGCCGTGCTGTTCGGCGGGCCGATCGAGGCGGGCGCCGACATGTGCACCCGCCAATTGGCCGACCGGCTGGCGCAATTGGCGATCCCGGCCACGGTCCACCGCCGGCCCACCGGAACCCACTCCTGGCCCTACTGGGCCGACGAACTGCCCCGCTCCTGGCCGACCATGGCCGCGGGACTGGGCATCGGGTAGCGGAACGTTCAGCCGACGAAACGGGCGACGATCTCCGGATCCGTGGCGAAGCGCAGGAAGGCGTCGTTCTCGTGCGGGTCGCCCGCGGTGACGCGTACGCCGTCGGTGCCGTAGGGCCGGATGATGACGCCCGCCTCGGTGCTCGCCGCACCGTACTCGGCGCTGCGCTCGCCCAGTGGCAGCCAGACGAAGTTGGAGTGGCTCACCGGCACCCGGTAGCCCGCCGCGAGCAGCGCCTCCCGCATGCGATCGCGTTCGGCCACAACGGTATCGGTGCGCTCCAGCAGTTCGTGCCGCGCCTCCAGCGAGGCGATGGCCGCCGCCTGCGCCACCCGGCTCACGCTGAACGGGATATGCACCTTCATGAGCGCGGTGATCACCTCGGGCGCGCCGACCGCGTACCCGACCCGCAGGCCGGCCAGTCCGTACGCCTTCGAAAACGTCCGCAGCACCAGCACATTCGGCCGGGTGCGGCCCAGCTCGACGCCGTCGGGGAAGTCCTCGGCGGGCATGCGCAGGTATTCGAAGTACGCCTCGTCCAGTACCACCAGCACGTCGGAGGGCACCCGGTCGAGGAACTCGACGATCTCCGCCCTGCCGCGGGCGGTGCCGGTCGGGTTGTTCGGGTTGCAGACGAAGACCACCCGGGTGTTCGGGGTGATGGCCGCCGCCAAAGCGTCCAGATCATGGGTGAATTCGCCGTCCAGCGGCACCTGCACCGCCCGGGCGCCCGCAACCTGGGTGACGATCGGGTACGCCTCGAACGAGCGCCAGGCGAACAGCACCTCATCCTCGGGTTTGCGGCAGGTGATCTGTACCAGCTCCTGGCACAGCGCCACGCTGCCGCAGCCGGCCGCCACGTTCTCGAGCTCCACACCCAGGAAATCCGCGAGGGCGCCACGCAATTCGATGGCGTGGTTGTCCGGGTACCGGTTCGACAGCTCGACCGCCTCGGCAATGGCCTTGGTCACCGACGGCAGCGGCGGGAAGGTGGTCTCGTTGCTGGCCAGCTTCACCGCGCCGGGGTGCGTCTTGCCGGCGACGTACGCCGGGATGGCATCGAGGTCCGGGCGAATGTGCGCGCTCACCCCTCCACCCTATGTCCCGGCCGTCCGCGGTCGCTCCGGGGTGTCGCCTGGTCTGCCCGATCGGGAGTTGCGTGGGACCGAATGGGACTCGGCCGGAATATCTCCGGGATATCGGACCCTGAGAAAGATTTATCCCGTTTTTACCTAGCACAACTACAGTGGCCGTATGTCGGGCATCTATCGAGATCTCGCCCCTGTGCACGACACGACCACGGTTCCGCTCACTGTGCTAGAACCCGAGGGGCATGCGCGCGGCGGCATCGTGGTGCTGCACGAATCACGTGAATTCACCGAGCCATTGCTGGAACTCATGCGCGCGCTCGCCGACGACGGGTGGACCGTCCTGGCCCCCGACCTCTTCCACCGCCCCGCCAACGGCAGCACCCACCCGATCTTCGGCGAGGACCTGTTCGCCGACTTCGACGCCTGCTTCGAGTGGCTCACCGGCCACGGCGTCTACCGCGACTGCATCGGCGTGCTCGGCTTCGACTCGGCCGGCACCGCCGCCGCCCTGGTCGCCACCAATCGCCGTATCGGCGCGGCCGTGAGCGTCGCGGCCCCCGGCATCGAAACCCCGCTCACCCCGCAGGCCGTCGCTCTGCTCGCCGCCGCCCCCGCCTTCCAGGCGCCCTGGCTCGGTCTCTTCGGCGAGGACGACCCGCTGACCCCGCCCGATCAGGTCGACCGCCTGCGCGAGGCCGCCGCCCACGCCGACGTTGCCACCCTCGTGGTCACCTACCCCGGTCTTCACCACCGCCCCGACCACCCCGGCTTCGACCCCGCCGCCCTCGACGACGTCTCGGTCCTCGACGCCCAGACCAGAATCTACGAATGGTTCGACTCGCACCTACGCTGACCAGCCGATTTGGCCTATTGGTCACCCGCTGTGTAATCTTCTGTCCCGGCGGTTCGAAAGGAACCGGCGCCCTCGAAGAGGGGCACCAGGAGGCGTGCCAGAGCGGCCGAATGGGACTCACTGCTAATGAGTTGTCCCTTCACGGGGACCGGAGGTTCAAATCCTCTCGCCTCCGCCACCGCCCGGTACGCCGGGTGCACATTTGAATAGCCATGCGCCCGTAGCTCAACGGATAGAGCATCTGACTACGGATCAGAAGGTTGGGAGTTCGAGTCTCTCCGGGCGCGCTTCAGGTCAGATGCCCTTTCGCTCGATGCGGAGGGGCGTCTGTCGTTCCATTGACGACATCATTTGACGACAACCCCGGTCCACCGGAACTCGTCACGGTAGGCGAACTCCGCGGGAATGATCGGGCGTGGACGCGGGCGATAGCGCTGGCGCTCCTGTCGCAGTCTTCGTCGGTTACCTCGTACACGCGGGCGCGGCGGGAACCGGGCCGGCCGTCTTCCTGCACGTGGCGGACACCCGGGTGGTGAACGGAATCTCTTCGCACAGCGAGCCGCGATCCTTGGCGCCGTGACCGTGGATCATGGTGACCTGAGTCGAGTCGGCCATCTGCAGCCCGATCCAGTAGGGCAGCAACTGTCGTTGCGGCACATTCTCTTTCGAGGGGTCGACCACGGTCTCGACGACCGAGAACCGCGGGGCGCGGCGTGCGAGAGCAGCCGCCCGCGAGCGCGCTTGAACTTGACCATCAGACGTGCTTTCAGGCCCACACATGTAGTCGTGCCGAGCCCGGACCGGCGGTGGTCGGCGGGTTCAGGTTTTGCGTGCCACCGCGGCATGCTGCATGACGTCGCGGTCGCGCTCGGCGAGAGCCTGCTCCGAGAGGTTGATGCAGGCCGGGTCCGGTCGCCACCGGTGCGGTGTGGTCAAGCCGGGGGCGAGGAAGTCGAGCTCGTCGAAGAACCGCAGCACCTGTTCCCGGTCGCGCAATACCAAGGCCACGCCGTTGGCGTTGCACACCGCGGCCAGACGCGCGGATCCCTCGGGGTTCAGATCGGCGGCGGCGTGGGACCCGATTACATACGAGCCCGCTGGCAGCGCGTCGACGAGCATGCGCACCGCGGGGTAGGCGTATTCGTCGGATACGAAGTGCAGCAACGCGATCAGGCACAACGCGATCGGCTCGGTGAAGTCGAGGGTGGCACGAACTTCCTCGGCGCCGAGGATCGACTGCGGGTCGGCGACATCGGCGAGAACGTACGCGATGCGGCCCTCGTCGGTGCCGAACATCAACGCCCGCGAATGAGCCAGCACCAGCGGGTCGTTGTCGGTGTAGATCACCCGGGCGTCCGGTGCGACGGCCTGGGCGATCTGATGCAGGTTCGGCGCGGTCGGCAGGCCGGTGCCGATGTCGAGGAACTGTCTGATCCCTGCCTGGGCGACGTGGCGGATCGCGCGATGCATGAAATGCCGGTTCGCCAATGCCGCGATCCGCACGTTCGGGTACACCTTTTCCACTTCGGCGGCCGCTTGCCGGTCGGCCTCGTAGTTGTTCTTTCCACCGATGAACCAGTCGTACATTCTGGCGCAGTGGGGGCGGTCGAAGTGCAGATTCACCGCCGAAAAGTGAGCATCACCGTGAGCGGATATCGCAGATCGTCCCTTTCTGCTCCGAAAACTCTTGCTACCAAGGTGATTCGAGTGCGAACAAACGATGCGACCAACACATTTTATCGTCAGTGGTCCGCGCACAGGGCCCGAACGGCAATACCGGAGCCGGCCGCTGGGTAGCGTCGCCGGCGCCCTGGACGCCTGGAACACCGGATCGGTCAGCGCAGCCACTGCGCGCGGCTTTCCCGGGGCTCCTGTCGATGGGTTCACGGCGGGCCGGAAGGGGACATCCCGTTCGGGATGTAGAGATGGGCGTGGAGTCCCCGGTGGATGGGTTCTCGACACAGGATCGCGTCTGCCGGAAGGATTCCACGTGATCGCCTGTCCTGCAGTGCTCGCCGTTCCCCCGGGGACTGGTCGGGTACGTGTCGCGGCTACTGGACGCCGAACGGCGGGCGCGAGGCACCCGCCGTTATAAGTCGGACCACAATATTTCTCGCCGACCAAGTCGCGCCACAATGGTGCGGCATATCAAACCAGACTCAGCGCGGCGCAGGGCATTCGCTCGGTGCCGGTGCGCCACGCAGCCGTTCGTTGATCCAGTCGTCGAGTCCGGGATACCCAGTGACGTAACTGCTCAGGTGCTCGCCGGGCACGACGCGGAATACGGCCGGAACACCGCGGCTGCATTGTTCGCCGTACATACGCTGAGCGTCCTGGATGGGAATCCAGGGATCCGACGCACCGTGGTAAATGTACAGCGGTACACCCGACGTCCGATTGGTCAGATCCAGCTGGCCGTACAGCTCTTCGGCAATCGGGCTGTCGAGCGAGTTGCCGATATTCGCCGCGACGTCCATCGGGATACCGACCGCGCCCAGCGGCCCATCGGCGTCACCACACATGTCTCGCAACGGAGAAGTCGCCACCAACTGCCCGAGATGGTTCATGTACTGGAGCATCTCCGGATGTTCGCGCGCTATCGCCAGCGACACCGACATGAGGATGCCGGACGCGATCCAGCCGTTGAAGCGGTGGGCCATGTCCGAGTAGTCGGTGACCAGTCCACCCGAAGCGACGCCAGTCAGGACATTCGACAGGTCTGGCGCGTACTCGCTTTGCAGCATTGCAGTCGCGTAGGAGGCGATCGCTCCACCCGAGTAGCCGACGGCTACATAGCGGCTGTCACCGAACTCGGCCGACAGGGCGTTGCGGACGGCGCGAATAGAATCGAGCATCACGTGCCCGGCCACATTCGGCTCGCCATATGCCATCAGTGGGCCCTCATGGTCGGGCACGAGAACCGCGTGCCCCTGGCCGAGGGCCCACCACATGGCCGGGAAAAACCAGGCGAGATCGGTGTTGGGTTTATCGAGTATGCCGTGTGACAGCTGATAGCCCGGGGTGCAGTGAGCCCCGAGTGCGTTGATCGGCAAGGCATTCACCTCTACCGGGCGGGGCCCCGGACCGTTCCATTCGGCCGCCGGGATGATCAATGTCGCGGTGCCGAAGGAGGGTGCGCCCGTCGCCGAGGTGGAGCGGAACTTCAACAACAACGCACGCCCGATCGGTGTTGCCATATGCTGGCCTGCCGTCGCTGTGACGTCACGTGCTTGGATGATCTGCCCGGGATACAGGTCGGCGAGATTCGCGGGCCATTCGTCGAAGGCCGGATCCCCCGCCGGTGGTGACAACACCGCACGCCATAATGCCGACTGATCACCGGCGGGTTGTCGCGGATCTACCGGCAAAAATGGCGCCGGTATGTTGTCGTTGATCCAGTTCTGTAGTGGCGATGATAGGGGATTCCCCGGTGGCGTCGCCGGCCCGCTGGGCGGGTCCTCGTCCGCCCGAGCGGGCTGATTGCCCAACAGGGAACAACCGACAAGAACGGAAACCACAACTGTCAGGAACGCTCTCACAAGCCCACATCCTTTTCTTGGACGAAGCTGCCGGGAGTATCGCCTATTGTGGGACGATGCGAAGCGACTTTATCAAAGCGGCTGTGGTCGCTCTCTCGGTATCTGGATAGTGTCGATCGCATCCGGGTCGACGACACGTTCGAGAGCAACGAGACGGGGCACATCTACTCGCTGATGACGGTTCACTGTTGCCGTCACCGGAACCAGTGCGGCTCTCCAATGACTTGAAATTGAATACCTCGACGCCCGGGGAAACGTACGCGAATGTCGTAGCGAGATCATCGATGAACCCGATCATCTCGAGACCTGGACGCAGCAACCCTCACCGAGCGAAACACCCCCCGCCAGTGCACTTTCTGTGCAATGTGTCCTGCGTGGCGCGCCAGCACGCGGTAGAAGTCCAGGAGACGATCGGATCATGCCCCCATTCGACCCGCGATGTCGTCGACACCGAAAGACACACGCGCACACCATCGCCTGTCGTTGAAATCGCCTGTCGTTGAAACTGGTTGTGGACCCAGTCATGCGGTGGCGGCCTCGCCCTGGTTTGCCAGGATTGTTTTGCGTTTTCGGGGCTGGATGTTGGCGCGGGTGATATCGCCGTTGTAGTGGGCCAGGACCCGGGGATCCATCACACGCCGCCACAATGGAGGTACGGCCGCGAGCAGGATCATGGTGGCATAGCCCGCTGGAAGCTGCGGTGCCTCACCGGAACTGCGCAATGTCTGGTATCGGCGTCCCGGATTGGCGTGATGGTCGCTGTGTCGCTGCAAATGGAACAGGAAGATATTGGTGACCATCCGGTCGGAGTTCCAGCTGTCGGCCGGAGAGCATCGGGCCCAGCGGCCGTTGGGCAACTGCCGCCGCAACAGCCCGTAGTGCTCGACGTAATTGACCGTTTCCAGTAGTCCGGCCCCGAGCACTGCCTGCAGCAGCAGGTAGGGCAGCATTTTCGGGCCGAACGCAAGCAGCAGGGTCGCATACAGTACCAGCGTCATCGACCAGGCTTGCAGGATGTTGTTGTGGATGGTCCACCACCGTAACCCCTTGCGCTGCAAGCGGCCCTGCTCCAGCCGGAGCGCCGAACCGAATCCGCCGATCACGCTGCGCGGCAAGAATTCCCACAACGACTCGCCCAGCCGGGCGCTGGCAGGGTCTTCGGGGGTGGCCACTCGGGCATGGTGGCCCTTGTTGTGCTCGACGTAGAAATGCCCGTAACTCGACTGGGCGAGGGCGAATTTCGCCAGCCACCGCTCCAGATGTTCGACGCGATGACCGAGTTCGTGCGCGGCATTGATCCCGATCGCGCCGACGACACCGACGGTGGTGGACAGACCGAGTTTGTCGACGACGCTGAGTTCGTCGCGAGACCACATATGAGTCGCGATCGCCAGGCCGATCAATTGAACGGGCAGGAACAGATATGTGCACCACCGGTAATACCGGTCGTTGGACAGCAACTCGTAGTCCTCGTCACGTGGATTTGTGCCGTCCTCACCCACCAGCCAATCCAACGCTGGTACCAGGATCAGCGCGATGATCGGCCCGATCCACCACAGCACCTCCCACCCGGTCCGCGCAACCAACTGGGAAGGCAACAGCGCACAGGTAGGAGCGATCGACCCCAGCACCCATAGGTACCGCTTGGCATCCGGTGAAGCCGAGTGTTTGCCGGCCCAACGCGCTTTTCTCGAGGCTGGCTTCATCAGTATGTCCTTCCCAGTAGCAGCGATCGCAGCCGTCGGCCGGTATCGAATTGTTCTTCAGCTGTCGCCGGGCCTGAGCGAAAGCTTGTGAGCCGCACGCAAACTGGCCGGATCCTGTCTATTCTGATCGGCCACGGCCCAATTCATGATGATCTTGGTTCCCCTGGTGGCGCTGACCCTGAACGATCGGGCTCGCCATGGACTACGAAGCATAGCGGGTGCGTGTCCCCACACGGGGACGACGTCGACGCTCGCGAACCTATTCGGGCAAAAAGGAGAATTCTTCCCGGACTGGGGATTCTGAAATGTGATGACTTTCGTTCTGCTTTTCACGTCCGTCACCGACCGCCTGTGAATGTTCGAAGTCATGTACAGCGCTGGCGTGCGGATTCGGTCCTGTCTGAAGAGGTCTTCGATCATCGGCGTGTCCCGCACTCCGCGATAGGTGGCGGACCGGTGAGCGGGCGTCGAATCTGTTGCCGGGCAGCTTGTCCGGTGGTCGAAGTGTGAACGTTCTATCACCACACCGGTGCTGCCGCAGGGGCGCTGCATCCCGTAACTTCTGCCAAGTCGAGGTCGGCATCTCTCAATGGCCACGGGCACGCCGAACTGCAGTGATCCGGGCACATGTCGGTGACGAATGCATGTCATGACCGACTTGATCTCCATCGATGCCGGCCCGGTGACAGGCAACCTCGACGATCTCAACGCGGAAAGGCACCAGCAATTGCTCGACACGGCTGCACAGTTTCGTGCCGCGGCCTGCCGAACGATCGGCCGGCTGGTCGACCTCGATTCCGAACCGGATCTGCAGACGGTGCTGTTCGACGAGCTGGGCCTACCGCAGACTCCCGACCGTGCCACCCACACGGCCGCGCTGTATGCCCTGCGGGACGAGCACCCGCATCTGTTCCTGACCCACCTGCTCGCCTACCGCGCCATCCGCGCAGTCAGCGCCGCAACCACCTTGTAACGACACACATCCCGATCCGAACCCGCGCTCCGTTTGATCGCGACGCGGCTGAGCCGCCGGCGGGCAATGGCCCACCTACGGTCCAGCCGCATTCGCTCTCAGATGTAGGTGTAGGCGACGCCGCTGCTGGTTCCGCCCGATCCGGTGACGGTCACCTGCACTGTCCCGGTCGCATGGGCCGGGGCGACGGCGGTGATCTGGGTTGCGGAGTTCACGGTGAATACCGTTGCGGTCGTGCCGAATCGGACGGTCAACGGGCCGGTGAATCCGGTGCCCCCGATCGTCACGTTGTTGCCGCCCGCGGTGGGTCCGGAGGTCGGGGACAGGGAGGTGATGGCCGGAACGACGACGTAGACGTAGGTGACCGGATTGCTGGTGCCACCGGGTCCGGTGACGGTGACCGACACGATCCCGGTGCCCGCGGGGGCGACTGCGGTGATCTGGGTATCGGAGTTCACGGTGAACGAGGTCGCGGGTGTGCCACCGAAATTCACCGCGGTGACGCCGGTCAGACCCGACCCGGTCAGTGTCACCGTCGTCCCGCCCGCGGTCGTTCCCTGGCCGGGACT